>JBJXEZ010000380.1:0-42892 GCA_046153695.1 Saprospiraceae bacterium | reverse complement strand
GCGTAGATGCCGTTGTTTTCCAACAAAGCCGCCCGCGAGGCGGAAAAACCGGGCGTGACGGAAATATTGAACCCGCCATAACCGTACAGCAGCGTAGGGTTCTGGCCGTCCATGGCGATGTTCTTTTTCCGGGTGATGAACATGGGCACGCGGGTGCCGTCCTTGCTCGCGAACCAAACCTGCTCGGTGGTGAACGCGTCGGGGTTGAAGTCCAACTTGGGCGCCTTGAAAACTTTTGGCTCCAGAGTATTCATGTCCAACGTGAAAATAGTGGCCGTGCGCAGGAAGGAGGCAAAGGAAAAGAAAGCCTGCGGGTCGTCGGGCGAACCTTGCATCGCACCGACAGTGCCGATTTCGGGCAATGCCACTTCCTTGATCAACTTGCCGTCAATGCCGAATACGCGCAAGGCGCTGGAGGCATTGTGCAGGTACGAACACACAATTTTGCCGCCACAAACGGCAGCGCTCTGAAGCACATCAAGGCTGTCCTCTGGTACCAGCGTTTGCCAGTTGGCTTCGGCGGGTTTGGCTGTGTGTACGAGGATAAGGCGTTGGTTCGGGGCGGAATGATTGGTCAGGACCAACAGCTGGTCGCCGAGATTTTCCACCACCTCGAAATCGTGGTCGAACTTGGTGCTTATCGGCGTAAGGGCCGATGTTGGCTTGCTCAGGTCTTTGAACGCCAGGGTGTTGCCGCTGGTGCTCTCTGCGCCAGACACGAACAGGAAGCGCTCGTCGTCGGTGGTTCCGGCACCAAAGTAGTGGTCGGGATTTTTACGGTCGCTGTGTACGAGCCGGTCGGCACTTTGCGGTGTGCCGAGTTTGTGGAAATATACGGCGCTGCGCTGGTTTGCACCTTTGAGTGCATCGCCTGCTTTGGGTTCGGGATAGCGGGTGTAGTGGAAACCGTCGCCCGCCCAACCGATACCGGTGAACTTGGACCATTTCAGTTGGTCGGGCAGCATCTCGCCGGTCTCCATGTTTTTCACAAGGATGGTACGCCAGTCAGAACCGCCCTCCGAAATAGCGTAGGCGAAGTAGCGCCCGTCTTTGGAAAAACTGTACTCCTGGAGCGAGGTGGTGCCGTCGGCGCTGAAGGTGTTGGGGTCGAGCACCATTTTGGCTTCACCGTCGAGGGTTTCCTGGCGGTACAGCACGCTCTGGTTTTGAAGGCCGTCATTTTTGAAAAAATAATAACGACCGGCCTTTTTGAACGGCGTGCCGTATTTTTCAAAGTTCCAGATTTGTTCCAGCCGCTCTTTCAACTTGGCGCGGAACGGGATTTGTTCCAAAAAACCAAATGCGACTGCGTTCTGGTCTTTCACCCACTGCTTGGTTTCGGCGCTCTGGTCATCTTCCAGCCAACGGTAGGGGTCGCGGACGGTGGTGCCAAAGTAGGTGTCTTGGACCGAGGAGTCTTGTCGGGTGTTTGGGTATGCCACGGGTATGGTTTTAAAGTCAATAACAGTTTTCGGTTTGGGATCGGAGCCGCAGGCAGCAAAGGCGAGCAGGCAAAAAGCGAGCAGGAAATTTTTTACGGAAGTCGGTTGCATCGTTTTAAAATTGAGAACGTGGTACTTTTGTCGGTGCAAAGAAAAGAATTGATTTGCAAGTGAAGGTGGGCATCTGCTCGAACATAGGCTTTCCAGGTTTTGCAAACCTGGAAAGCCTGGCACTTCAGTAGTCAGGTCACCTGTTCGTTTCTGGCATCTCGTTGGGAATTAGCACATTAGCACATTGTCTGATTAGCACATTGTACTTACATGAACCTACACCGATCCATAAGTACCTTTTTGAGGCCCATCGCCTTGGCACTACTCTGGCAAACCGCCGTGTTGGCCCAGCACCCCGATTTTCCCGACCTCGACCCACTGCCTGCACTGGACTCGCTGCCGGGCTACGAAATGGCCGCCCTGGCCCGCCGTTTGGCCGATCAGACAGGCCAAATCCGCGACGTGTTTGTTCGGCAAGCCGAACGTGCTGCCTTGGAACAGGAGGTGTTGGCTTACCAGTTGGCCGCTTCCCTGGCCGACACGCTGGCCCCGCCTGAAGAGCGCAAAGTGCTGGAAAACGCTCTAAAATTTGCCAAAGAAATCGAAAAAAAGGCCTGGGCAGAGGTGAGCAAAGCCAACAAGGTGCTGACTTCAGTGCAAAAAACAGTTGACCAGGAGGGCGATGCCCTGCGGAAAAATTTGCCGAAGGCGCACCGGCAAGTAGCCGCGCTTATTCCCAAACCGGAAGTAGTGGAAACGCCCATCGCCGAGATCATAGGTGTGCCTGGTGTGTCTGATTCGGCCAGTGTTGGCACTGAACAGCCGGCCCCGCCTTCGGCAGAAATTGCCCCCGAAACGCCTACTGTCGAGGTGAAAAAACCGCCCGCTCGCCCGCCATTCAAAAAGTATGACCCCGCTGCCGATGTCCTGCTCAACCCACCCGCCCGTGCCTGTACACTGGCCGTGGACGCTCGCGACGAGTTTTCCGGCGAACGCCGGCGCGAGGTGCAAAAAGAAGAACTTTTTCGGTACACCAACCCATTGCTGAAGGCTTACCTGACCGATCGCGACCACGTCGTGTGCAGCGCCTCTGTAGCCGTCAAGGGCAGTACGACCCTGCTCAATCTCCAGTTCAACATCAACGACGCAAACGCCAAACGCGCTTTCGGTGGCCTGCCCAAAAACGGTGTGGCCGTGCTCAAATTCCTCGACGGCGAAACGATCACGCTCTACAATATGCGGGCGGACGAGGGCTTGGCAGGTGCCGACAAGATCGCCCACACCTTCATCGGGCAGTACGGCGTGGACTCCGGTATGCTCAAAAAAATGCAAAAATCCCTGCTCGACAAGGTGCGCATAGCCTGGACTACGGGCTACGAGGACTACGAGGCGCATAACGTAGACCTGCTCGCGCGGCAACTTGCCTGCCTGCTCAAATGACGGACATGACCAACCTTTTGCCGTACAACACCTTTGGGATCGAGGCTCGCACGGCACATTTTGCCGAAGTTCAAACCGTGGCCGAACTCCGGCAGGAACTGCGCCGCGCCGCCGCCCCTGTGCTCGTGCTCGGCGGCGGCAGCAATATTTTATTCACGCAAGACTGGCCCGGTACGGTTGTCCGAAACGCCATCGGCGGCATGGCAGTGGTGCGGCGGTTCAAAAACCGGGTATGGGTACGTGCTGGCGGCGGCGAATCGTGGCACGGATTGGTGCAGTGGGCAGTAAGTAACGGCCTCGGCGGCGTAGAAAACATGAGCCTCATCCCCGGGTCGGTGGGCGCAGCACCCGTGCAAAACATCGGCGCGTATGGCGTGGAGCTGCGGGACGTGTTCGTTTCGCTTGAGGCCGTAGAACTGGCCACTGGAAAAACCCGACACTTCAACAGGGCGCAGTGTCGTTTCGGCTACCGCGACAGCGTATTCAAAAGCACCGAAAAGGGGCGCTACTGCATCACCTCTGTCACGCTTTCGCTTACGATCAACGGCCATCGTATCCAAACAGACTACGGCGATATCACCAAAACCTTGACCGAAATGGGCGTTTCACAACCCGGCATTGCCGATGTAAGTGCGGCGGTGATCCGCATCCGTTCGGCCAAACTGCCCGACCCGGCCCACATCGGTAATTGCGGCAGTTTTTTCAAAAACCCGGAAGTGACACGCGGCGTTTTTGAAAAAATCCGACAAGGCTTTGCCGTAGCACCGCACTACGATTTGCCGGATGACAGGGTAAAAATTCCCGCCGGATGGCTCATCGAACAGTGCGGCTGGAAAGGCAAGCGCGTGGGCAACACCGGCTGCCACGACAAGCAGGCCCTGGTGCTGGTAAATCACGGCGGAGCCACGGGAGCAGAAGTAGTAGCCCTGGCGCGGGCTATCATCGAATCGGTGGAAAAAACCTTCGGAGTACGGCTGGAGCCGGAGGTGAACGTGCTGTAGAAAAAACTTGGGCAGCAGCAGGAAATTACAAACCTACCTTTGAGGCAGTTTGGAAAACCCGCCAACCCGTCAACCATCCATGCAACGGGAGTTTTTGTTCAACATTCTTTTTTTGGTTTCGATCAACCTGTTGATCAAACCGTTTTTCATCTTCGGTATTGACCTGGAGGTGCAAAACCGCCTTCCCGAGGGCGACTACGGGTTGTATTTCACGTTGCTAAACTTCACATACCTGTTCCAGATTCTGAATGATTTTGGCATCCAGAACTTCAACAACCGGCATGTCAGCCAGCATCCGCACCTGCTGCCCAAGTATTTTCCCAACCTGTTGGCCATCAAATTTTTACTGAGCGTCCTGTACGTTTCTGTTGCCTTGTTGGCAGCTTGGGCACTGGCAGGTTACGGCTGGCAGGAGTTGCCACTGTTGCTCATCCTGCTGTGTAACCAGGTGCTCGCTCAGGGCATTTTGTTCCTGCGATCCAGCATTTCCGGCTTGGGACACTACAGGGTGGACAGCCTGTTGTCGTCGCTGGACAAATTGCTCATGTTGTTCACCTGTGGCGTGCTGCTGTGGGCGGTGCCGGATCGTCATCTCTCGGCCGAGTCGTTTGCACTGGCGCAAACACTGGCCCTGGGTGCCACGGCTGTTGTAGTAGCGGTTGTTTTGCACAGCAAAGCACCTTTGCGCGTTTGGCCAACATGGTTGCGCGACTGGCGAAGGGGGCGGGCAGCCCTGGTTTTTCTTTTTAGAAAAAGTTTCCCATACGCACTCGTGATCCTGCTGATGACGGCCTACACCCGCCTTGATGCCGTGCTGCTGGAGCGCCTCCTGCCCGATGGGCGGAAGCATGCTGACGTGTATGCGGGTGCGTATCGGCTGCTCGACGCGGTCAACATGGTCGGCTACCTGTTCGCGACGCTCCTGCTGCCCATGTTAGCCCGGATGCTGCAGCGCGGCGAAGATGTGCGACCGCTGGTATCGGTAGGCTTCCGGCTGATATGGGCGGGCAGTGTGGCGTTGGCGGCGGTTGTGTTTTTTTCCCGACACGACCTCATCCAACTGATGATGCCCGAACGCGCCTCCGACTACCGTGCCGATACGCTGGGGCTATTGTTTTGGGCTTTTGTGCCCGTGTCGGTGACGTATATTTTTAGCACCTTGCTCACAGCAGCTGAACGGCTAGGTTCGATGAACCGCATTTTTGCCTTCGGTATCGCGCTCGACGTGGCGCTCAACCTGCTGCTCATCCCACGTTTTGAGGCACTCGGATCAGCAGCAGCGGCGCTGTGTACCCAGGTGTTCGTGGCTGGCGGTATGGTTTTTCTTTGCCTGAAAAACTACGCGCTACGGCCTTCGGCGAGCGAACTGGCGGGTACACTGGGTTTTGCAGCGACCGTCGTGCTGGCTGATAAATTAATTTTTGATGTACCAGGGTTGGTGTGGACGACAAAAGTGTGGCTGGCCTTCGTCGTATCGCTGGCGGCGGCGCTGCTGTTCCGCCAGGTGGACGTGCGAGAACTGCGCACGTTCAAATAGGTAGCACCAAAGCGGTACCAAACAGGGCACAGCGAGCGTTTTGCCCAAAAAATTTAACAACGTATGCGATTGACCAACACGATTTTCCTCTTTGCCCTCGGCCTGCTGGCTACATCCTGCTTCGACTATGCGCGTTTTTTGACTGAAGAGCGCAGTATGCTGGCCCGGGTGGCCAAATCCAAACTGAAATCCGAACAGAAGATTGACTCTTTGCTTGCCTCCAGCATTCGGGTGATGGAAACAGCACTTAAACCGATCAATCCGGTGAAAGGCGGCAAGTTGGTGGCCAAATACTACGACGAAAACGAAGGGGCAATGGAGGCCATAGCCGGGCAGGTGCAGAGCGAGTTCAGCCGGATGAGCCTGCTCGATCAGGGGGTTTTTGCCGCCAATTTTGCCCGCAAGCCCTACGCCAGGCAGTTTGCTGACCTGTACCCCAAATTCAAGCGGAAGTACAACCAGATCAAGGCCGCTGCCAAGTTTATCGCCTTTTTTGCCAAGGCGTTTGGCAAGTTGGGCGTTTTGGTGGACGTGCTGGGTTAAGAGAGTATGTTGGGGATTTTCACGCCGGGTCAAAAACGGTTCTTTTTTCGCCATTTTTCACCTTTTTTCAATCACATAGCCCCGGCTATGCTCCTTCAAAAACGCAAAACTGACGAAAAAAGCCCTCGTTTTTGCCGCCAGCAGAAAATCCCAAAGTGGGTTTTATCAATTAATTCAGTCCCGGTACTTAGTACACGGCAATTGCATAGCCGAAAATTTGCATTTGCGGTTTTTTTGTGAAAAGATTTGCGACCTGCAAGTTGTAACAGGAAGCCTGCCGCTGCCGCGGCGGGCTTTGTTGTCTAATTTAGAGCGTGTTTAAAATTTGCTCGCTTTCGCCTCGGCACTAAGTTTTATTCATGCTCTTACAAACCGATACCCATGGAAAATAGCGCAAAAGATGCGACCCCTGACCAACCCGCCGCTGGCACCAATGGTGCCACTACCCCCAACAAAATAAAACGCTGGAAGCATGTGCGCGGCGAAAACGCGTGGACGATGTTCAAAGTCATGGCCGAGTTTGTGGAAGGCTTTGAGGTACTCAACCGCGTCGGCCCCTGTATCTCCATTTTCGGCTCGGCGCGTACCAAACCCGGCACGTTTTACTATGATCTGGCTACCAAGGTGGCCTCCCGCCTTTCGGAAGAGGGCTACGGTATTATCACAGGTGGCGGCCCCGGCGTGATGGAGGCTGGCAACAAGGGTGCATGGATGAAAAGCGGAACGTCAGTCGGCCTCAATATTGATCTGCCTTTTGAGCAGAGCCATAATCCGTTCATCGCTCCGGCCCTCAACATCAAGCACAGGTACTTTTTTGTGCGCAAGGTCATGTTCGTGAAGTACGCCCAGGGTTTTGTGGTTATGCCTGGCGGATTCGGCACCCTCGACGAGTTATTCGAGGTGCTCACGCTGGTGCAAACCAAAACGATCACCCCTGTGCCCGTTGTGCTCATGGGCACCGAGTTTTGGGCAGGCCTGAAGGACTGGATGGTGGAGGTCATGCTCGAACGGCACCACAATATCAGCCCCGACGACCTCAGTCTGTTCCACGTTACCGATGACCCGGAGGACGTGGTTCGTATCATCAACGAGTTTTATGCCCGTGATGCGGAGCAGCTTTCGCCCAACTTTGATTTGTAAAAAATCAACATCGAACAAAGGGATGCCGCAGCTGTTTTTGGAGAATAAATACTCCGGCATTTAAAACAACAACAACCATGGCCACACGCAAAGACAACAGAAGAAGTTTCCTGACTCAACTTTCTCTCGGATTGATTTCTGCGCTGGGTATGTCCTGGGGCGGCAAGTCGAAAGAAATCGGCTCCAGCCAGGAAGCCGAACCGCACCCTGTGCTGGACGTGAAACCGATGGGCTTCAGTTGGGACACCTTGGACCCCTTCCTTTTTTGCGTACACCACGAAGACAAGTTTCCCAAGGGCAACGACGATCTGGGCCCGGCCACCTCACTCCAAGGGCGGCACCTCGGCGACGATTTCATCATTAAAGATGGCTGGCGTATGTACCACGGGAAAAAAGTGCCCGGCTTTCCCGGCCACCCGCACCGGGGTTTCGAGACCATCACTGTGGTGCGGGAGGGCATCGTGGACCATGCCGATTCCTTGGGCGCTTCAGGCCGTTATGGCGAGGGCGATGTGCAGTGGATGACCGCTGGCGGCGGCGTTCAACATTCCGAGATGTTTCCTTTGTTGGACAAAGAAGCGGACAACCCGATGGAGTTGTTCCAAATATGGCTCAATCTGCCCAAGAAAAACAAGATGGTGGAGCCACATTTCAAAATGCTCTGGGGCAGCAAAATCCCCAAACCCGTCAGCACCGATGCCGCAGGCAAGGCTACCCTCGTTGAGGTGATCGCCGGTGCACTGAACGGCCAGGTCGCGCCGCCACCTCCGCCCAACTCCTGGGCCGCTGACCCGGCAAACGAAGTGGCTGTTTTTAACCTCAAACTCGAGCCGGGAGCCACTTTTACTCTGCCCAAGGCTGGCAAAGGCATCAACCGCTCGTTGTATTTTTACAAAGGAAACCAAATCATACTGGCGGGAAAAGTGATTGAAAAATACCACTCGGCGGTAGTAAACGCCGCCGCAGACCTGCATATAACCAACGGCGATGATGAAGCCCGTATTCTCGTGCTGCAAGGCAGGCCCATTGGCGAAACGGTGATCCAGTACGGGCCATTTGTGATGAACAGCAAAGAGGAAATTCAGCAGGCGTTCGAGGACTACCACGCCACCAAATTCGGCGGCTGGCCCTGGAAACGCTATGATCAGGTACACGCCCGAACCGAGGGCCGGTTTGCCCGGCACGCCGACGGAACATTTGAACAAGGCGCCTAATTGTATGCAAGCACTCGTTATTGGCGGCGGTATTATCGGCCTGAGCACCGCTCTGTACCTTCAGGAAGATGGCTGGGAGGTGACCGTTTTGGAGAAAGGCGACCTCACCGACAATTGCTCTTTCGGCAACATGGGCTACCTATCGCCCTCCCATTTCGTGCCATTGGCCGCGCCGGGCATGATTGAGCAGGGCTTTTGGTGGATGTTCGATGAAAAAAGCCCGTTCTACGTCCGCCCCGGTTTGCGCTGGGATTTGGTGGACTGGGGCCTCAAGTTCATCCGGGCCTCCACCCGCACGCACGTCGAGCGCAGCGCCCGCCCGCTCACCGATTTGTTGTTGTTGTCCAAAAAACTGTTTCAGGACTGGTCGGATACAGGTGAGATGGACTTCGGCCTCGTCGAACGCGGCTGCATGATGTATTTTCAAACGGAAAAAATGGAGCGGGAGGAGCTAGAAAATGCCCGCAACGCCGAACAACTGGGCCTTAGGGTGGAGGTGCTCGGTCGGGAACAGGTACATACGCTCGAACCCGAACTGAAACCCTCGGTGCGGGGCGGCGTGCTGTTCCGCGACGATGCCCACCTGTATCCCAATGCCCTCATGCAACAGTTACCTGTTTTACTGGAAAAACGCGGTGTGCGTATCGTGCGCAACGCCGAAGTCGTTGGCTTTGAGCGCCAAAGGGGCAAGGTGTCGGCAGTGCGTTACCAACTAAACACATCAAAATCCGAAATCGAGACGGAATCCCCTGACCTCGTGGTGCTGGCCGCCGGCTCGTGGTCACCCCAGTTGGCCCGTATGGCTGGCGAGTACTTGCCCCTCATGCCCGGAAAGGGGTATTCGATGACCGTAGAAAATCCTGCCAAGCGCCTGAACTACCCCTGTATTTTACTGGAAGCCAAGGTGGCACTCACCCCGTGGCCCGGCCGCTTGCGCATTGGCAGCACCATGGAAATCGGCCCGATCAATGACCGCATCCTGTTTCCCCGCGTGCAAGGTATTCTCGAAGCCGTACCGCGCTACCTGCCCGGATATCTCGACGATCCAGTCTTTCGGCAACTGGCCGATCTGGAGAACCTGCGGAAAAACCTGCGGGAAAAAGTTTGGTTTGGCTTCCGCCCGGTGTCTGCCGATGGTATGCCCTACATCGGTTTCGCGCGCAAAAACGCCAACCTGATCGTTGCCACCGGCCATGCCATGCTGGGCTTGAGCCTTGCCCCCGGAACGGGAAAATTGGTAGCCGAGTTGGCTGCAGGCCGGGCTACCAGTGTGCCCGCCGGGGCGTTTGATCCATGTCGGTATTGATTATTGGAGGTTGTTTTTCAGCGCATACGCCAGAGTGCACGCTCGGCTATTTTTTTGGCAGGAGCCAGGTTTTCGTGCGGTTTATCGGCCCAATCGAGTGTGATTTTCAGTACAAAATGGCCCTTTTTGATCACGAGGGAGGTAGTTGAAGAGCTCCACAGGGCATCTTCTCCGAGGTTGGGCACATCTTCTTCGTAGGTGCCCCGCTGTTGGTTTCGGAGCAGGTCGAACTGCTGCCGGGCCACAAACTCCCGCCCGTAGTCCAGTACTTGCGTCACGAGGGTGTTTTTGAATTCGCGGTACACAGCATCTGGTTTTTCGTTGGCGCTTTCGATTTCCTTCCAGTCTGGTTTCATCCAGTAGCGCAGGCAGAAACCCCTGTCGGGTAGTGTGCGGGCGTTGAAGGCTTGGCGTTTCACATCCACGTCGAACATTTTGACCACTTCGGCATCCGTCACGAGGTCACAACCGGCATTTTTCCACGGATTGGGCAGTTTGGTGGGGGCACCGGTCACGGTGTCAATTGTCATGGTTGGCGTAGGGGTAGGCTCGGGTTCGTTCGAGCCACAGGAAAAGCCAAACAGGGCGGACAAAAGCGCCCCGATAACCAAATGCGCTGTTGTGACCGATTTTGGGTGGGACATGGTGAAAAAAGAGGCTGTGGAGGTTAGGGCGTGGTTAAATTTTAGTGCCGAAGCGAAAGCGAGCGAATTTTGTTTCAGGCAAGGCGAAATTTGCAGGTATAGTCGTTTACTATGGCGAAAATTTCAACGCAGCCTGAAGCAAAATTAGCCGCTTGCAGCCCGGCGACTGAAATTTAACCACGCTCTCAGCAACGGTGCCGAAATATAGGATTGATCCTTGCCGGTTAAAGGGGCGCAAAGATAATGGTCGATAGCAGACAAAAAACGAAATGAGTGCCTAAGAGCGTAAGGCGTTTCCTATTCCTGATCGCCCTGAATCCGTTCCAAAATTCGGAAGGTGTAAACGTATTCGTTTTTCTCATCGGCCTGGTGTACCTCGCGCCACGTTTCCTTCCATTCTGAAAAGTCAATTTCGGGAAAAAACACGTCGCCAGCAGGTACAATATCCACTTCAGTCAGGTAAATTTTGTCCCAAATATCCATACTGTCGCGGTAGATCGCGCCGCCGCCGATGATGAAGGCTTCTGCTTCGCCGTTGTCGAATGCAATGCCGAGCGCTTCTTCCACGGAGTGTGCTACCAGTACGCCTTCTGCCGCAAAAAACGGATCGCGCGTAACCACTACATTCACTCTTTTGGGCAATGGGCGGCCGATACTGTGAAAACTGTTGCGCCCCATTATCACATGGTGTTCCAGTGTAGTACGCTTGAAATAGGCCAAATCAGCGGGCAGGTACCACGGAATTTCATTGTCTTTTCCGATCACCCCGTTTTTGGCTACGGCTACTATGGCAGACACAATCATTAGAAGGTTACTGGTTAGAGGGTTAGGAGTATTTTGGTTGGAGGGTTAGGAGGTTTCTGGTTGCGAGTAAGGTTGAGCGAACCAGAAACCTTCTAACCCCCTAACCCTCTAACCAGTAACCTTCCAACCTCAGTCAACACGAAATTTGAAACCTACACCGTGGATGTTTTCGACCTTGATACGTTCGTCGCGGTTGAGGTATTTGCGCAGGCGGGAGATGAACACGTCAAGGCTTCGGCCTAGGAAGTAGTCGTCCTTGCCCCAGATGGTTTCTAGGATGTAGGATCGTTTGACCACTTGTCCGCGGTTTTCGTTGAGCAGTTTGAGCAGGTCAGCCTCTTTTTGAGTGAGCGTTTCGCCCTCTTCGTCTCCGAGTGCGAGGTTGAGGTTTTTGTAGTCGAAGCGGTAGCTACCGATGCTGACGGGCGTATTGGACTTGAGTATGCCGGTGTATGTGGAACGGCGGAGGAAGATGTCAATTTTTAGCAGGAGTTCCTCGATGCTGAACGGCTTGGTCATATAGTCGTCAGCACCGATGGTGAGGCCGTGGATTTTGTCCTGCTTCATGCTCTTGGCGGTGAGGAAGATGATAGGCACCTGATCGTCTCGTTTGCGAATTTCTTCGGCAAGGGTGAAGCCATCCACTTCGGGCAGCATTACGTCAAGGATGCACAGGTCAAATTTTTGGCCGGATCGGATGATATCAAGGGCTTTTTGGCCGTCTTCGGCATAGGTGATGTGGTAGCCGTTGAACTCGAGGTTGTCACGGGTGACGTAGCTGAGGCTTTCGTCGTCTTCGACGTAGAACAGGTGTGCCTTTGTCTCGGTCATAGGTGGGTTGGATTTTGCACTTTCGGTTGGGATGGTTGTTGGTCGGCGGGCAAACTTAGTGCAAGTTGGTGGAAATGTACACGAGCGGGAAGAAAAAGGTCGCGCTACTTTCAAAAGCGACAAAAAAAAGTCCCGGATTTTCGTCTGAAAAATCCGGGACTTGATATGTCCATAAAAAAATGGGAAACGATCAAATTGCGACGTGCTGGAAGCCCGATACCGTGAGGTCTTTCTCGAGGCTTTTCAAGTACTGCTCTACAGTCTGCTCATTGTTTTTCACATATTTCTGACCGAGCAGCGTGTTTTCCTGGAAAAACTTGTTCAGGCGGCCCAGCGAAATTTTTTCAAGCATATCCTCGGCTTTACCTTCATTGCGGGCCAATTCCATGCCGATCTCGATCTCTTTTTCTATGATCTTCGGGTCGACGTCGTCCTTGCTGACCGACACCGGGTTCATGGCAGCGATCTGCATGGCGAGGTTACGGCCTGCCTCATCATGGCCGGTTTTGTTCAGGGCCAGCAGCACGGAGCGCTTGCGGTTGGAGTGGTTGTAGGTCACGACCGAAGCACCTTCGATGAGTTGGTAGCGGCCGAGTTCGACTTTTTCACCAATTATTCCGTTTTGCTCGCCCACTTTTTCACGGATGCTTACGCCAGCCTCGTAAGGCAGATCGAGCAAGGCTTCGAGGGAAGCGGGGAAATTGGCCAGAGCGATGTCAGCCATTTTTTGGGCCATGGCGATGTAACCGTCATTGCGAGCCACAAAGTCGGTCTCGCACTGCAGGGCAACGATGATGCCTTTGGTTTGGTCGGCGTTGGTTTGGGCGATGACCACGCCTTCTTTGGCTTCACGGTCTTCGCGTTTAGCGGCCTTGGCGATACCCTTTTTGCGGAGTTCGTCAATGGCACCCTGGTAGTCGCCATTCGCTTCGATGAGGGCTTTCTTGCAGTCCATCATACCAGCGCCGGTCATTTCCCGGAGTTTTTGAATATCTGCTGTCGAAATTTTTACTTCAGACATGTATTTATTGAGTGATTGAGTGATTGAATGATTAGGCTTCTGCGCCTTCTTTTTCGTCGCCCTTGACAGCTTTGCGCTCTTCCAGTCCCTCGCGGATGGCTTCCGTGAGGTAGTTGGTGATGAAGGCGATGGCTTTGGAGGCATCGTCGTTGCTGGGGATGGCGTAGTCCACCAAGGTCGGGTCGGAGTTGGTGTCTACGATGCCAAGCGTCTTGATACCGAGTTTGCGTGCCTCGGCCAGTGCGAGGTGTTCGTGGTGGATGTCCACGATGAAAACGGCGGATGGCAGACGGTTAAGGTTGGCGATACCGCCGAGCTGCTTGTTCATCTTGGCGTGCTCGCGGCTCAACGTGAGGCGTTCTTTCTTGGTGATGCTGGTCAGCGTGGCATCAGCGAGCATACGCTCGATGTTGTTCATCTTCTTGACCGATTTGCGGATGGTCATGAAGTTGGTCATCATGCCTCCCAACCAACGATCAGTCACAAAGGGCATACCGACGCTTTCGGCGGCCTTTTGCACGATGTCGCGAGCCTGTTTTTTGGTGGCCACGAACATGATCTTCTTGCCACTTTTGGCCATGAGTTTCATCGCTTGTGCGGTGCGCTCGAGGCATTCAGCGGTACGGTTGAGGTCAATGATGTGGATGCCCTTGTGCTCCATGAAAATGTACGGAGTCATTTTCGGGTTCCACTTTTTGCGCAGGTGACCGAAGTGGCAGCCCGCGTCGAGCAATTCTTTATAGGTAGGCTTCTGCATTGTTCAAGATTTTAACGTTTGGAGAACTGGAAGCGTTTGCGTGCTTTGGGCTGGCCGAACTTCTTACGTTCAACGGCACGGCTGTCGCGGGTGAGGAATTTTTTGTCTTTAAGCGGTTTTTTGAACTCCTCGTTCAGTTTCACCAAGGCACGGCTCAAGCCCATCCGCACTGCTTCTGCCTGGCCTTTGAAGCCGCCGCCGCGTACGTTGACCTTGAGATCGTAGATGTTATCCACACCAACCACAGCAAACGGGTCGGTCACGTTGTGCTGCACATGCATCTGGGGGAAGTATTCACGGTAGTCTTTTCCGTTTACCGTGATTTTGCCTTCACCTTGCATCAGGTAAACCCGGGCAACTGCTGTTTTTCGACGCCCGATGGCATTTATCATTTCCATACGTATTCTGAATGATGAATTGTGAATGAAGGATGATGAATATTAATCATGAAGTATGAATGATGATCTGTAGCAAAGGGATTCCCCGGCTTTTCATCTTTCATTTTTCATCATTTCACATTCAGCACTAATGTTTCAGGTTTTTGAGCGATGTGAGGGTGCTCGGTACCAGCGTATACAAACATACGCTTGTACACCTGACGCCCCAGTTTGGTCTTGGGCAGCATACCTTTCACGGCGCGTTCGAGGATACGGCGCGGATCTTTGTCCCACAATTCAGTGGCCAACGTGATTTTTTGGCCGCCGGGCCAGTGCGAGTAGTTTTTGTACTCTTTCTGATCCCACTTTTTGCCGGTAAAGCGCACTTTTTCGGCGTTGATGATGATCACATAGTCGCCAGTGTCGGCGTGGGGCGTGTAGCTGGGCTTGTTCTTGCCACGCAGGATGCTGGCGATGCGTGCGCTCAGGCGGCCTACCACCTGATTTTCGGCATCCACCACATACCACTTGTGCTCCGCTTTTTCTTTACTGACGGATTCCGTCCGGTAACTCAGCGTATTCATTTTATGTGCTGTTGAATGTTGAAATGTTGAACCTAAAAATGGGGGCTTTTTCAAAAGCGGCGGCGAAGGTAGGCCGAGCCTTCGGAATGAACAAGCATTCGCCAAAAAATGTCCACTACTTTTTGCGCAAACCGCTGATAGCGAGGCCTTTTTTTGCCCAAATATTTTTTGTTGAAAAAATAACTGTGCGATGTTCGGTTTGATTATCACGTGTTTGTGCCCAAACGGCCTCTTGGCCTTTTTTCAGAAACTACAGAAAAAAAATTTGGGCCACCCCGCGAACGAGGTGGCCCAAACGGGCACTTTTTTCAAACGTACTTATCATTGGCAGTCTGCCTTCAGCGCACGGAGTTCTTCGCGGCTGTTGACGGTAACCAGAGTGCCGTCGTCCGCCATTTTGACGGTGATCGGAAATACGATTTTGGGGCGGCCCTGTACACCGGGGTTGCTCTGCTTCCATGCACGCAGAATCTGGTGGATGGCCTGGCGGCTGGCGGCCTGCTGGGTCGTACCGTCGGGCAATTCGATGGTGACAGGGAATACAATCTCGAAGCAGGATAAACCGTGCTGGCCGTGTCCGCGCGGGTCGTGGTTGCCGAAGGTGCCGCGGCATTCTGCACGCAACGCCAGCAGCGCAGCCTCGTCCTCAAGGGAGATTACCTCGCCATCCTGCGAAATTACCGAGATCGGAAACACAAAATTGAGGTGGTTGCGCATGCCACCACGCGGGCGGCGGCCACCGTTGGCCTCAAAGTACGTGCGCAGTTGCTGCTTGATGGCATCATACGAGTCAACTTCGACGCTAGTGCCGTTGGGCAGCGTAATGCCTACCGGAAAAACCAGTTCAAAGCAGCCGTAACGGCCCATACCGCCGCGATCCTGGACACTGTACAGCACTTCGTCCACGGCCTCGTCAATAGTAAGGTCATCCGATTTGTTGCAGGCAAAAAAGAGAGCAACAACGGCCAACGCCGGCAAAAGGAAAAATTTGAGTGCTTTTAACATACCTAAAGTTTGTTTTTTGAAAATGAACGGAAGGGTACTCCGCTGTCGTGGGACATTCGGCCCGGGCCAGCCCTGCGCCACGATGGCGTTTGATAGGTAAGGTCGCAGCCTGCGGCAAGGGTTGCATTTTGAGAGAAAGAATTTTTTTGGCTACTGCACAGCGAACGACGCGTGCCGGGTTCTGATCCCTCAACGCAACACTGTCACATCTCCCCACCGCAATTTCCGCTCCCCATCTGTACACAACACCTCCAGCAACCACGCATACACGTCCGAAGGTGCCGGATCGCCAAACGTGCTGCCGTCCCAGGCCGCGCCAGGGCTGTCGGACTCGTACACTTTTTGCCCCCAACGGTTGTAGATCGTCAGCCGACCCACTACCTCCACGCCCTCATGTACGACCGGCGTAAACGTGTCGTTCACCCCGTCACCGTCGGGCGTAAAAGTATTAGGCATACTGATCCGCGCCGGGTCGCAAGGCGGGAACGGGATCAGGAAATACACAATAGTGTCGGGACAATCATCGCCAGTGCGCACCACAAGCGTGTAGCGTATAGTGTCGGGCGCCGTGGCGATTGGGCTGGGACAGGTGGGGCAGTCGAGCCAATCGGGCGGAGACCACAGGTAACCCGCGTACCCACCGGGGCCGGGCAGCACCACGGAGGTGCCCTCCAAAAAATAAATCGTATCGGCCACTTCAGGCAGATCCGGGATGAAATAATCGAGCACAGTTATGCAGTGAATACTGTCGCAGCCGAGGCTGGATGTGATGGTGTCGCAGTACGTCCCCGCCACAGTCACGGGCGTGCTGAACACCAGGACTGTGTCGGGCGCGCAGCGCAAAATTTCCGCCTCGGTATTCGGCACCACCTCCAGCACCAATAAAACCAAACTGTCGCAGCCGTTAGCGTTGGTCAGCGTGTCGCGGTACGCGCCGGATGTTTCCGTCAAGGTACCGAACACGTCCACGGGCGTACCCTCGCAGGTGCGCAAAACACCCCGGTCGGTGGTATCGGGTACATAGACCGTCACCTCCACCGAATCGCTCAAAACACAGCCCTCGGCGCTGGTAGCCGTCACATAGTATGTGGCACTTTGCACGGGCCGTACCGTCTGAGTGGCTGCACCGGGGTTGGCGATGCCCGGCCCCGACCATTGCCATGACGCCGCCACCGATGTTTCGAGCACCGTCTGTTGGCCCCGGCAGATCCCCGTATTTTGCGAAATCAATGTCGGAGGTTCATAAACCTGTATGGAAAAGGCGTGCCGGACAGTGCAGTTCGGTCCAGCGTCCGTCAGGGTCAACGTATACGGGCCGGGGGCAGGGGGCAAGAATTTGAACTGGGGGCAGCCGGTACAAGGTGGCGCTTGGTTGCCTGACCAGGTGTACATATGCCCGATCATCGGGCCGTTGACCAAGCCGAGCAGCGTAGAGTCGCCAAGGCATAAAATTTTTGGCGCGTAGGTCACGGCCTCAATGTTCAGCGGGAAAACGACCGTGTCGCAGGCGCAATTTTCGGCAGCAGGAACCACTACGAGCAAGTTGCACAGGTCGAGCGGATTGGGCGATTGGATCGGTACCGTCAGTGACCCGCCTACCGCGAGTGTTTTTTCAGGAAAAACCGAGAAAAACACCGTGTCCGGTGCCGAGAGTTTGCCGTCGCCGTCCACGTCGCGCACGATCTGCACCACCGACAAAAAGGCGGGCAGGCTGCCGAGGTTGGCCACAGCTACGCTGAAGGCACCGCTTCCCGCAGCGTTGATGCTTCCCGTAGCGTCCGTCACGGCCAGGTCAGGAAAGTACGGTGCCAAGGGCAGCGACATTTCTCCCGTAGCCGTGTACACGGTGCAAAAATCGTTGATCGTCGGACAAAATGCTGCTGTGCGCTGGCGTGTTGATATGCGCACGAGGCCGCCGTCGCAGTTCGGCTGGTTGCCGGATACTATTCGGAAACTAAACTGGACCACCGAGTTGGCTGGCAATGCTGCCGGAAGCGACCAGCGAAGCATGTTGCCCGCCGTTTGCGGGCCGCCAGGCAGGGCGTTCTGACCCGGCAGATAGGAACCGGGCACATAACCGTAGCCAGGCGGTATCTCCACATACACGCTGTCGCCCGGCAAGGCAGGGCCTGAAAGGATGAGGTTGACCGACAGGGTGCGCTCGGTGTTGCAAGGGACCGGCCCGCCCACGGGTTCGTTTATGCCGACCAGCACCGAGTATGTCGGCTGGGTGCCTTCCACGATGATCGGGTCGCTGGCTTTGCGCAGGCTGTTTGACGGTCGGCCGCAGTACCATTCGGCGCGTGCGCCGATCAGAAGTTGGGCGTTGGACACCGCCCCGCACTCGGCCACGACCCGAAAACGGATGCGGAGAGCGTTTTTCTTACTCGCAAAGGCGTACACTCCCAGCAGGCCGTTTACGGCCACAGAATCGTGCAGCGCTGCTATGTTCCACTCCAGCACGCCGTTGCCAATATTCGTCGGATCGGAGACGGGCAGGTAGGCGCTGCTAGCCGGATAAGCCATTTCACACGAACCGGGCAACAGTAGCAGGCCCGGCGGCAGTTCTATATTTATGTATGGTTTGTAGGCATGGCCGAGATCGGCGTTGGAAAGTTCGAGCACGAAATAATCGGACGTGTCGCACAGGGGCACGTCATTGGGTGGGTTCACGAGTTCAAGTTCGATTTCCGGGTTTTGGGGCCGCAACAGGATTTCGAGCGTGTCGCGCGCGCAGGCTTCGGCACCAGGTTGGGTGACGGGCGAGCAGTCCCAACCGTAAATGACGAGCAGGTGCTGCGGGTCGCAGGTGGTGTTGGTGGCCGATACGCGCAGGTTCTGCAAGCCGAACACCGGCAAAGTGCCGAGTTGGAAAACACCGTTTGCAGGCGTGACCACCGTACCCGGACCGAGAATGGTGATGGTCGGGTTGACGAGGCCGCCCTCGGGGTTTACGAGTTGAATCCAGTAGTTTGGTGCCGCCACCGGGGCGAGGTTGCGCAGCAGAAAATTCGCCGAAACAGCCTCTGTGGGAAAATCCAGCACCGGCTCGGTGGTTGTAATTGTGTCGCGAGGGCTGTTGCTGAAGAAACCGAGTTTGTTTTCAAACGTACGCGTAATCGGGTTGGGCATGGACATACAGCCTGGGAACGAAGCTGTCACCCATGCCGCTGACGAGTCTGGTTTAATAAACGCGCAGTTCGGATCGAATACTAAACGCGTACGCAACCCATAACCCTCGTCAATCGGCTTGGCGTAGGCTGGAGCGAGGTCTACATGCACCATCGAGTCAGGGGTCAGCACAAACGGCAGTGGCACGTTTTGCAGCAGTGTGGTGTTTTGTTGGCGGTTCAAAAACAAAAGCGTCGCCGACTGGGGCACCAAACCAGGCGGGTTCATCACCAGGTCGTAGTTGGTGATTTTCGACAATGGTCGCACCTCGAAAGGGAACAGGTTTTCGCGGGCAATGCGAATATCGTAGGCAAAGGGCGTTACCTGCTGCGACGGTTCGCAGGGCCGGATACCGAACGTGGCGGCACTGAATGAGTCAATGTAGCCGGAGTACTGCATCATCAGTGTGTCGAGAGCACGGTAGTTGTAGGGCCGGTACGATCGATTAGTGTTGTATCCCATCTCGAAGTTGACCAGCGGGGGTGCATTCGGCTTGGTTTTCGGATTGTAGTTTACGCCCAACTTAAGGTCAACTCGCAACTGCACCGAATCGCCGGATCGAAGGATAAAATCCGGCGGCACGCAACCCTTGGTTCGCAGTGAATCCATGCGGATACGAAACGGAAAATTGGCGCTCGTCAGCTCGTCCACGATCTGCAAGGGCTTGGTGTTGACGAGGGCGATTTGGCCGTACAGCCCGCCACGCGGGTAAAAAGGCTCCGCCGGGCAGGTGTACACGGCATTGGCGCTGGAGTCCCAAATGGTGATCGCTGCCTCGGCCACTTCCAAAAACTTCAGGTCAGTAAAGTAATATCGCGCCGCATCGGTCTGGTTCGGGCCTATATTGAACGTGTCGTGCACGCCCGCATAGCCAAAATCAGAGCCGACAATTTCGGTAAATACCTGGTAAAACAGCGATTTGATCGTGTCCCCGCAGACGACCTTGGTAGTCATAATATTGCGCACAGTGTCCCCTGTGAGAAACCGATCTCGCCGAACTTTGCCGAGGTCCAGTACCCCAATAAGGTCAGCCATACGGTCGTCGTCATTGTCGGGCAGGTCGTAGTTCAGGCGATAAGCCTCGTGTTGGTTACGCAGCACCCGGCAGCCTACGAAAGTCGTGTCATCAAGATATAAGGTGTCGTTTGGCCCCACGGTGTCTACGCTACAAACACACTCGGTTTGCAATTGAAAACTGTCGCAGGCCCCCCAGGCGCAGGCCAGGTCTACGTCCAGTGTTGGCGAAAATAAGGCCGCCATTTTGGGTTCATAACCGCAATCCAGGCAGGTTTTAGGCGTGTAGTCCAAAAAATTAACGCCGGGTGTGGGGCTGCCGCTGTTTACGCTTACATAAGATGAGCTGTCTTGGCAGGTATTTTTCAAGCAAAAATTGAGCGGCATAAACGGATCGCTCAAAGGAAATTTATACGCGATGAGTACGCGGTTTACAGGGAAATCCGTGATCATCGGCGTGATCGTAAACTGGGCGGGGGACTGACCACCGAGCAGGGGCGGGCAGTCGGGCGACCACTCCAGGCCCCTCGGTAGATCCATTTTCAGAAACAAAAAACCGGTGTCGGACAAAAACCGGCTCGAGCTCAGCCGGTAGGTGAAGGAGTACGTCTTGCCGTCGCTCAGGCACTCGCTGAAGCCATACCGGACCACGCCGGTGAGGTAGTCGCTCGGCCGCGGCTCAAAGGTCACTGTGTCAGCAACTACAAACCCGGTTGGCGGGCAGGGTTTGTTGTAAAAATAATTGAGCCGGATTTTCGGCATTAGTTGTGTGCAGGCCGGCATGCAGTAAAAGGCATCAAAAGAGATGAACACCGTATCGTGACCTGCTATTTCCGGCATGTAAAGCGTAACAAATCCCGAGGCGGTGTCACCGATGCAGGCTGCCAGCGGAAAATCTGTGGTCAGGTTGGGTGTCAGCGAAGTAACGATTCCGTTTCGTCTCAGGCGGAAGGAATGTTTGTCCATCCCCAACCCCGACGGGCCTTCAGAATTGATTTGCAAAACCAAATTGGTGGCTGAAGCCGGACCTTGGTTCACTACCCGCAGCCGCATCTCGTGGGGTAGGTCGGCGCAGTGGTCCCACGGCAAAGCATAGTGTGTTTCAAATGTCAGCAAGGGCTGAAAAGAGGACTCGGTCACGTTTACGTCGGCGAATGTGCTGTCGGCCTGGCAAGGTGGCTCGGTGGCCGTGCAGCTCCAGGCGGCCTCAATACTGGAGCGGCAGTTGAAGGCTGGGAATCCGCAGTCGGTTATCTCGATTTCTTCCTTGATCAGTGCAGTTTCCCCGAAATCAAGCAGGGCATCACCGTTGCCGAACTGGCTGAAGAACGCCCCGTCGAAATAAGCCGTGTACAGTGTTGAGTCGTTTTTTTCGGTTGCAGCCCCGTTCACATGCACGCTGATGCCATTGGGGTGCGTGTCGCGTATGAACAAGTGCCTAACCGGCCCAAGGCGCGTGTTGCGCACATGCAGGGTACGGGTCATCATGTCTCCTTTTTCACCGGACAGCATGGCGTTATCCACCTGTGTGATGACCAACAGGCTGGTCTGTATCTGAAACTTGGTTGTGGCTACCTGCTCGGTCACGGCACCGGCACGCACACGAATGAGGGCACCGAAGAGGTGGGCGGAGTTGATGGAATCTACCAACCCACAGGTGGCTGCGAGCAGTACGCGTACCGTCACCAGCGTGCCCGGCGGCAGGTTGGGCAGGGCGAGCACGGGTTTTTCCAGGTCGGAAATGTCGGAATCCGAGGAACCGCCCGTTGCACTGCCGGGCATGTATTGGAGGCCAGGCTCCAGTTCCAGTTCGAGCAGAGCGGCGGCTATCGGCGTGGCAGTGTTATTCTGCAGAAAGATGGTCAGCGTGTCCGCCGAGCACACGACCAGTGAGTCGGGCGTTTGGGACGCGATGTTGATTGTTTGGGCATTAACGGACGAAGAAAGAGCGCCGAGCAGCACCCCGGCGAAGACGAGGAAACATTTGAACATGTAAGAAGCAAGGGTTTGCTGGTAAAAGAATGTTCAAATGTACAGGGTTGAAGGGCTGATACTTTAACTCGGATCTTATTTGTTTGCGAAGTAGCGGACATAACTCTGGGAAGGTGCGGAGATTGTCTCGTCATGTCGAAATCACGCCAGGCAATGCCTCAGGTGCTAAAGTCGAATTAATGTTGCGAAACGGACATTTGTTAGCCATGTTGTTCCGCACTTTTGCGGCGCTTTATTGCTTCGGCCTTAAGGCAAGTTTTCACCTTTCATTTTGTAAAAAAATATGCGATACTCCCTCTTTTTGCGCTTGCTGGTGGCCATTATCCTGTTGCAAACGCTGTTTTTCAAGTTTACTGCCGCACCGGAAAGTGTGTACATTTTTGAAACACTGGGTGTGGAGCCGTGGGGGCGAATCGCGTCCGGGGTTGCCGAATTGGCGGTTTCAATCCTGTTGTTGTGGCCGCGCACGGTGGCCTTGGGTGCCTTGGGGTCGCTCGGCATTATCAGCGGAGCCATTGTGGCGCATTTGACCCGATTGGGCGTAGAGGTGCAAGGTGACGGCGGCACACTTTTTTGGCTCGCCCTGACTGTTTTCGTCGGCAGCGCCATCCTCACCTGGCTCCACCGCAAGGAAATTCCCGTGGTGGGACGGATATTTGCGTGAGCAAAAAACGTCAGTTTTCACTCACGCGCCCGCCCTTGAGGCGAAGGATACGTCCTGTGCGGCGTGCCAATTCTAGGTCGTGGGTTACGAGCACGAGCGTGGTGCCGGCCGTTCGGTTGAGGTCGAAAATGAGGTCTACGATGCCGGCGGCGTTTTCAGTATCGAGGGTCCCAGTTGGCTCATCGGCGAACAGGATGGCGGGACTGTTGGAAAACGCCCGCGCAATGCACACGCGCTGTTGCTCGCCGCCGGAGAGCTGGGCAGGGTAGTGGTCGAGGCGGCTGGCGAGGCCCACTTTTTCGAGCCAGGCACGGGCTGTTTGTTCGGCGTTGGCATCGCTGCGCAGTTCGAGCGGCACCATCACATTTTCCAACGCGGTGAGTGTAGGAATTAGTTGGAAATTTTGGAAAACAAAACCGACGTGGCGGTTGCGCACCTCGGCGCGTTCGTCTTCGGAGAGCGTGTCCAGGCGGATGCCATTGAGTTCCACGGAGCCACTGCTGGCCCGATCGAGACCGGCACAAAGGCCGAGCAGGGTGGTTTTGCCGCTACCCGACGGGCCAACGATGGCAAACGTGTCGCCGGGTGCGAGTTCGAAACTGACATCATCGAGCACGGTCAGTTCGCCGCCACTAGCGGTGGAATAGGTCTTGGTGAGGTGGCTGGATTTGAGCATTTGTACGGTGTGTTTTTACTTTGGAAATGGTCACAACAAACGGATCGGGTTTTTGTCGGCAGCAGGCCGAATTTTTTTCTGAATAATTTCACCCACGCCCTTGCGCAACGCGTACCTTGCACCCCTGTTTTTCAACACCCGTTCGTGAAAGGATCCTCGCCACGACACTCGCTCCCGCTCGCTGCGGAACGATTTTTGAACAGTGTCGCTAATCCTCCCTAATCTTTGGTGTACCCTGCCGCCAGTTCCGTTCCTTCGGTCCGGTATCATCGCATTTTGTCACCATCCAATCACGCAATGTTGAAACAAACGCTTACCCTTGGCATCGCCCTGTTGCTGGCCCTTTCGGCAACGGCCCAAAAAAAGGAAAAACTCTACGCCCGCTTCGGCGTCAACGTCGGCGCTTCCGTTCTTTTTCACAACACGCTCATGAAAACTACCAGCCTCGGCAACCTGTACGAGGTGGTTAAAGAAAGCCACAAGCCACCGGAGTCCTACACCTGGGAACAGTTCGAGCAGGATTACGAACTCACCAAGTCGTACACTATGCCACGCTACGGCTTCAACCTGTTCGTGATGCACCAGGAATTCCCGGTCTTCCTGAACCTCGACCTGGCATCCTCACCTTCCAGTTATCAGAAACTCATGTTCGCCGCCACACTCGGTATCGGCAAAGACTACCGCCCGTTCGAACGCGACTACTTTTTCTCCGGACATATCGGTTTCAAGCGCGTGTTCTGCGACGCGGGTTTCGGCTACGAAACGCTCACCAACAGCGTTGGAAATGATTACGCACGCGAAAACCTGGCTACATTTTTCAAACCCGACGAGCCGTTGGGCAGCCAGTCCGGTTACCTGCTCTCCACCCGTCTGGGATTTGGCCACGTCATCGGCCAGGCCGAGCGAGCCGCCATCGGTGTCGAACTATACCACGAACTGGACCTGACCAACGAAACCGCTCGCCAAGGCGGTGCTCGCATGACCAACCTCGGCATTAACCTGTACCTGCGCTTCGACTTGAAGCAAACTTCGTTCTGATCCGCTTTTTACCTGTATTCCAGCAGAAACGCCGTTGACCAGTCGCCTCCGGGTGGCAGGGTCACCAAACCGTCGCCGTTTTGGAATGCGTTTACATTGCATGTCATTGGCTCGAGCGCGATGCTCGCGCGGTGCGGAGGCGTGAACACCTGAAAATACGGAAACAAATCCCGGCTGCCAGCCAGGGTAATTGAACGACCATTGGCGTGCAAGGCAAGTTGAAAAAGCGTGTTGGAATCGTCCACATGGAAACAGTTGTCCAGTACGGTATCGCTAACAGCCGTTGGTTTTGAAAAAATCGTGTAGGGCAAACGCCCGCCCGTTGGCAGCATTCGTTCGTCAATCTCTAGCAACGAACAAGCAGGCAGGTGCAACAAATGATCGGCAGCGTTTGCGGCAAGGTTGAAATAGGGATGCCAGCCCAACCCAACTGGTATGGCCTCGCTGTGGCGGTTGCGGACAAAAAACGCCGCGGTGAACGCCCCTCGGTCGGTCATGTTGAATACTGCCTCCAGTGTGAACGGAAAGGGGAAATACGCAAGATGCCCCGAATACTCAAGCCGGCAGGTGATCTCGGCGTTTTCAGCGGTCAATTCAGTGTGCGTCACCTCGAAGGCTTCGTGGCGCACAAAGCCGTGTATGGCATTTCCAGTGGCGGCGTTGTTGATCGGAAACACATAATCGCGGCCCAGCCAGTTGTATCGCCCGTCGCGAAGGCGGTTGGGGAAAGGAAAAAGCAAAGCGCTTTTGCCCCATTTTCCGGCTTCCAACTCTTCCGGCGTTCGGTAGCCGTCGATCACATTGTTGCCACCGAACACGATTTCCAGAATGTTGGCACCCAAGCCAGGCACAATGCTGAAGCCGTTGCTGGATTCCGGGTGGTGCACACGGTACAGGCGGTATTTCCCGAAGGGGGATTGTTCAAGTTCAAACATGGCAGCAAAAGTATTGCGTTGTGCCGGGAACGAGTAGTTTTGCCCTCTGCCCAACCTGTTTTTTGACCATGCACGAACGCATCCGCTCTCTCGCCCGGCAGTATCTGCCCGATATCACGGCATACCGCCGCCACCTGCACCAGCACCCCGAACTATCGTTTCAGGAAACCGAAACCGCCCGATACGTGGCCGGACGCCTCGCCGAGTGGGGCGTGGAGCACCGGCAGGGCGTGGCCGGCACGGGCGTGGTTGCGCTCGTGCGCGGTATCAACCCCCGCAAAAAAACCGTGGCCTTGCGTGCCGATCTCGATGCGCTACCTATCCTCGAAGCCAACGAAGTGCCTTACCGTTCTCAAAACCCGGGCGTGATGCACGCTTGCGGCCACGACGTACACACGGCCTCGCTGCTCGGTGCGGTGCGCATCCTGCATGAATTGCGCGGGCAGTTTTCCGGCACGGTGAAGTGTATTTTTCAGCCAGGAGAAGAAAAATTGCCCGGCGGTGCCAGCCTGATGATCCGGGCAGGGGTGCTCGAAAGCCCGCGTCCGACCGCCATTTTCGGCCAACATGTACACCCGCCGCTGCGTGCGGGCATGGTCGGTTTCCGGGCCGGGGCGTACATGGCCTCTGCAGACGAAATTTATGTCACTGTGAAAGGCCGAGGCGGGCATGGTGCCATGCCGCACGACTGCATTGACCCGGTAGCCGTCAGCGCCCAAATCCTCGTGGCGCTCCAACAGGTAGTGAGCCGATACGGCGATCCTACTGTGCCGTCGGTGCTCACCTTCGGAAAAATAAACTCCGTTGGGGGTGCCACCAACGTCATTCCCAACGAAGTAAAAATCGAAGGCACCTTCCGCACCATGCACGAGAAATGGCGGATCGAGGCGCACCGACGTATGAAAAAAATGGCGGAAAGCATCGCCAAGGGTATGGGCGGTGCCTGCGTGTTTGATATCGTGAAAGGCTACCCTGTGCTGCATAACCACGAGGCGCTAACGGCCCGGGCCCGCAAGTTGGCCGTGCAGTACCTCGGCCCCGAAAACGTAGCCGACTTGCCCCTGCGCATGACCTCTGAAGATTTTGCCTACTTCTCGCAGGCCATGCCCGCCTGTTTTTACCGCCTCGGCACGGGCAATCCCGAGCGCGGCATTACCGCGTCCGTACACACCAACACGTTCGATATCGACGAGGCGGCGCTGGAAACGGGCATGGGGCTGATGGCATGGCTGGCGGTTTCAGAAATTGGGTAGAGGCGCAGAGCATTCCCGCAAAAACCAACGAAAAGTGCAACTTTGCATCAAACTTGCAACCATGATCCGACTGATCGAGACCAAAAACTTCCGCAGCCTGAAGTATATTTCCCAGCCGCTGGGCGACTTCAGTGTGTTGGTGGGTGCCAACGCAACGGGCAAGACGACCTTCTTGGACGTGGTCAGTTTTATCGCTGATTTGGTTTCGAATGGAGTGGATTATGCCATCACAAAGCGTAGTCAGAACTACAACGACTTGACATTTGCAGGGCAAGGCGGCGATATCGAACTGGCGATAGATGTTGAAATTCCGGAGAAACTACGTCCGCTTGTGCCTAAGGAATTTGATCGAATCCGCTTCGAAGTGCGGCTGGGGCTAACGGAGAATACACGGGAGCATACAATTCTTGAGGAGCGGGCTTTGCTACTCCATTCGATATTTTCCTATCAAAACCTAGCCACTCAAATGGTGCGAGAGGAATTCCCGGAAATCTTGGCCATCACCCATAAAATTGCAGCAAGAGATTACCCTACGCGAACAACAATTCTTGTCAGAAAAGAAACAGGGGATACCAACTTCTACCCTGAAACCGCCAAAACCGGCGATGCATTCTGGTTTCCCCCGCTAAAACTTGAAATAAAAAAATCGGCATTAGGAAATGTTCCCGCTGATGCCACCTTGTTTCCAATCTCCTCCTGGCTTAAAGAATTCCTGAGCACGGGCGTTCAACCCTTCGTTTTGGACAGCCTGCACATGCGCAACCCCAGCCCGCCGGGACAGGGCATCCATTTCAAACCCGACGGATCCAACCTGCCCTGGGTGATCGAAAACCTGAAAAAGGACGATAAGCGCTTCCGGCAGTGGATCGAGCATGTACGCACGGCCCTGCCCGACATTGCCGACATCCGCACCATCGAGCGGGAAGAAGACAAAAAACGCTATATCAAGGTGCGTTACAACAGCGGAATCGAAGTGCCGAGTTGGTTAGTTTCCGACGGTACGCTTCGTTTGCTCGCCCTCACCATTCCGGCGTACATCCGCGATCTGCAAGGCGTTTTTTTGATCGAAGAACCCGAAAACGGCATCCACCCAAAGGCCATCGAAACCGTGTTTTTGTCCATCTCGTCCGTGTATTCTGCCCAAATATTGGTGGCCACACATTCCCCGGTGGTGCTGAGCATGGTGGAGCCTCAGCAGTTGCTATGTTTTGCCAAAACGGCAGACGGCGTTACCGACATCGTGCTTGGTAAAGATCACCCAAAACTAAAGGATTGGAAGGGCAACCCGAACCTGAATGTTCTGTTTGCAAGCGGCGTTTTGTCATGATAGACCTCATAGCAGTTGTTGCCGATGGGCATCAGGAAAAAGTCTTGGAAGCGCTGTTCCTACGAATACCCAAATCTTCGGGGACTTCCGTGTTCTCTTTCGACATCATCAAAAATGCTGGCAAAGACTCCGGCACCTACAACGACAGCCACGAGCTGCTAAGGCCCTTCATCAATCAGTACCGGTTTGCTCTTGTGGTTTTTGATTTCGATGGCTCTGGGGTCGAGCATTTGTCGCGCGAACAAGTGGAAAAAAACGTGCAAGAACTGTTGGACAAGAACGGCTGGCAAGACAGAAGCGCCGTCATCGTTATCCGGCCGGAATTGGAAAACTGGATGTGGGTGGACAACCCGAATGTTCAGCAGGCGATTGGATGGGAAAATGAAATTTCCTTGTACGATTGGGCAAAGCAGGAGGGATGGCTACCCGAAGGCACCACCAAACCCATTGGCCCCAAGGGGGCTTTGGAAAAAGCCATGTTTTTGTCGGGCACGCCCAAATCGGCAGCCGTTTACGGCAAAATAGCAGCAACCGTTTCCTATTCCCGGTGCTCGGATGCCGCGTTCCTTCGGATGATCCAACAAATCAAAGACTGGTTCCCCTTGCCGTCTACGGTTTGATTTTTCATGGCAAAATTTCAAAAACAACCATGAAATCCTAAACCCAAACTTTGACTTTTCATGGTTCCCCCGCGCTTCACAACCCCATACCCTGCACCGCAAACACAAAAGGATTCTCCGGCAAATCGTTATGCGTCAGCACGATCAGCGCCGAGCGCAGGCCGGCTGCCGTCGGCGTGAACGTCACCGTGAACGTCGTGATCGTGCCGCCCGGGAGCGACGATGCGATGGGCTGCGTCACGCTGAAATCACTTTGGTGTACTCCCGCCACGGTCACAAGCGGCACGCCGTTCAGCAGCAGCGGGTTGCTGCCGAACAGGTTTTCCACAGTAAACGTGTGCGTGACAGGAACGCCCTGCGCCGCCGAACCAAAGTCGGTGTCGTTGCCCACCGAGCCGGTATTAGCGCGGTTCGATATAGTCGTGTTGTTGCCCGATAAGGCAATCGCAGGCGGGTTGTTCGGGGTGCAGGATGTGGAGCCTTCCGATGCATGGGTATCCTCGGCACAGGCAATACAGGTTACCGCGCCGGAGGCGCTTTGAGCGGTATTGACCGGGCATGGGTAAGCCGTCAGCCCATCAGGACAAAAATAGCCCGGCGGGCAATCGGTGCAGCCCGTGATGAGGCTGCCGGTGTACACCGCGTATTTTCCGGGCAGGCAGGCGCAATTGGGCGCATCGAACCCGGATATATTGCTCTCATCGGCCAGGGGGCAGGGATCGCAGGCATCGGGGGCACCGTCGGAGTCGGAGTCGGTGATGTCCGTAGCATTGGCAGCTCCAGTAGTTACGCAGGTTAGTTGCCAGTTGCTATTTTGGTCGGAGTCTGAGCCGTCGGGCAAACGCGAAAGGCCGATGCTTTCGGTTGTGGTGTTGTCGCCGGGCGTCACACCTGCGCCCTCGTAAAACATGGAGTCGGTGGTGATGGAATTGCTAAGCACGAGGCGGACGGCAGCGGGGCCATCGTCTATCTGGTCGGTGTTGCCGGCGAAGAACTGGTTGCAATTGGGTACGCCGGAGCCGTTGCCGCACACGACATGGTGGGCACCTGCCGCAAGCGTGCCGCTCAGGCTTACCGTTTGGTAGGGCGTACCGCCACTGTTGAGCAATTGCAGGATGTAGCCGCTCATGTTTACTGCCGCACTACTCACATTTTTTATTTCCACAAACTCTGCGGCATCGGCGACGCCGGGCTGGTCGTAGTCCACTTCGTTGATGACCAATGCCGGCGGAAAACAAAGACTCAGATTATTGAAAAATACGTTTCGTTGGTTGCCACTACCAGCGCTGAAGTTGAAAAAACGCACCCGGGCCGGACTGCCGGAGCTGTTGAACGTGTGGTCGAATGAATACGGCCCGCCGCCGGCCAATGGTGTTATGCGCAGCTGGTACGTCGTAGCACTGAGCAACTCAATTTCTATGAAAAGCCCCTCGTCGGTGAACGGGATGCCGGAATTGTTTGGAGTACCGCTTGTGGCGTCGTTGATGGTGTAGTGGCTGTCTCCTTCCCGGAAATAAAATTCCATGAGGTTTTGGCTGCCGCTGTTGCGCAGGCTGAAACCCATTGAGCCGTTTGCAGATGCATCGTCGAGCCAGCCGTTGTCCATGCGGAACGAAAGTGTGGCGCCGAGGGTCATTGGTACAGCCAAGGGCCGCGTGGCTTCTGCTAAATTGGCCGTGTTGGCGTAAAACCCCCAGGCTTCGCCGCCGGTGTTGATATCCAGATCGCCGTTGGTATCACCGTCTCCGTTCGTGGTGGAGTTTCCGGTAAAAAAGCCCGCGAAACCGCTGTTGGAGGCGGGGTTTCGTCCCGTCCAGGCTAGGAAACCCGTCCCGTCGTTGTCACCCGATTGCAGGCCATCGTCGTACACGGATGCGTTGGCGCTGGAAGTTTTTCCGCAAAAATCCACGTTATCGCCCACGGGGTTTTGGCTAAATTCCATCACGTGCGATATACCGCCGCAAGTAAACAGGCCCTGAGCCGTGGCAGTGACATTGAACGTAGAAAAATTGCCGTTCCGGTTTGGGGTGGCGGGCCGCAGGGGCTTAAAACTGAATACGTTGTTTGTATTGGCATAAAACACGTTAGCGATCTCCTCTTCCTGCCCGGCGCTTTGGTCCCACACCACAAAACGTAACGGCTCTCCATTGCTCATACCGTTTGCCGAAGGCACACCGAGCACCTCGATAAGCATATCGTGTACACCGTCCCAAGCAAAGCCCTGCCCTACGCGACCGATGCCGACCACATCGCCGTTGGTGTTTTTTACCGCCACCTCGTCACCCATGGCTATTGGCAAAGAATTGACCTGCAGGCTGGGTGCATCGGCTACGCGCAGGGCCACAAAGTGCGGGCAGCCGCCGGGCGTAGCATCGAATTGAAAATGGCTGCTGATGCCTGGTGCGGCAGGGTAGTACCCGGTAGGTGCCCACCAGGCGTGGTCGCGCGGCTGGGCTTTCACCTGGGCACGGCTGTCGCCAAATGCGCGCGTATTCTGGAACAGGTAGCCATCGGAGTAATCCTTGAGGTATTTGTTGGAAAACGGCGTGTTGACCCACGCGCTGGTTGTGGCCGTAGGGTTGTCGTTTAGCGCCAGTACGAGGCCGGGTTTGCTGCCATCACCAGCACGGTTGAGCACGAAAAGGTCGCCGCCATGGCCGGCGGTGAACACCGGGCCGAGGTTAGCAATGGGCGTGGACGTGCCCGCTGCTGTGGCGTTTCGCAGGTTCATTTGCCAACCGATGGCCTCGTCGAGGCCGTACCAAAACCAGTCTTTCCAGAAAACCGTAGGCCGCCCTTCAGCGGCGAGGATGTACGGGTATCCCATGTCGTCCTTGTCCTGGAACACGGGGTCGTGGCCGCTGTCGGTGCTGAATTTCAGACAGGTAGCGCCGTAAGTTGCCGCCACTTCGGGATCGGAGCAGACCGTAGTGACGAAGCCGATACGGTCCACATCGTGGTTTTCCACGAAGGTGACCACGTCGTCGCCGGGCAGGCCGCTGCCGAGGCGCAAGCCCGCGCTGTTGAGGTTCCACATGTTGTAGCCGCCCGCGCCGTTGTTGCACAGGTCGCGCAAGGCGTATCGGAGGTTGAAATCAAAAATGGCAAGGCTGGCATCCTTGCTGCCCGCTCCAGGGCCTGCCACGTTGAAGCCCTCCACGGCGTTGCGGTACCCGGCAAGGGTACCGAGGTCCCCGTCAAACAGCTCGCCGACGGCAAAGGGTTGGTCGCCATTGAACAACTCCACGAGGAATGGTGCGAGGAAACCCGGTTCCACATGCTTGACTGCATCGAGGCGGATTTCGTCAAAACCGGGGCCGTTGACTGGGTCTAGCATGTTTCGGCCCCAGACCACGAGGCTGTCGCCCGCCTTGCCGAGGTTGTGCGGGCCGAAGTGCCAACCGCCCGGGGGCGGCACTTGGTCGAGCAGGTTGAAATAGCAGATATCCTCAAAAAAAATGCGGTCGTGGTAGGGTGCCAGCAGATCGCAGTGGTGGTTGTTCGGGTGGAAATCGAGGCTGTCCATCAGGATTCGGTTGCTGGCCGGACGGAACTTGGTATAGCGCTGCTCGCGGAAGTTGTCGTTGTTATGGTCGCATTCCTCGGCCTGGGTGGTAGAGGAACCGGCGCGGTGATTGAGCACCACATCAGCCATTACGTTCAGACCTTGACCGTGCAGGGCAGTCATCATGGCCTGGAGCTGCGCCTGGCTGCCGTGGCGTGTGCGCGTGGTGCCATTTTGGTTAAATTGGCCATAGTCGAAGTAGTCGTACACACCGTAACCCATATCGTACACGCCGGCAAAGCCCTTGTTCGCGGGCGGTGTCCACACGGTTTTGAAACCGGCAGCCGCCAGTTGTGGCGCAACCGTGGCAATGGTGTCCCACCAAAGTCCGCCGTTGGTGGTGTTGGCCACGTCGCCGGGGTGGGTATTCCAGTAAAAACCTTGCAGGATCACGTCCTGGCTGCGCAGGCTATTGGCGGAAAAAACGAGCAGGAAAACAACCGGCAGCAGGCGTGCCGGAGCGGAGCGGAAAACTTTTTTCATGAGACGGCTTCGATTAAACGAGCACAAATGTAAGAACCGCTTCGATAGGTTGCCGCCTGGAAAATTCCTTTTTATACCAGCCCGAGATTCAGGCGGCGGCTCGGTTGCCCGTCAATGCGGCAGTTTTTCGCGCAAGTACCCGTACACCCACGTGCCCGCGACAGCACTCAGCAGGGTAACGGCCACCGCGGGGGCACCGGAACCAATCTGGGCGAACATCGGCCCGGGGCAGGCACCCGTCATGGCCCAGCCAAATCCAAACAGCGTACCGCCGATGACCTGCCCTTTGCTGAACGTCTTGTCCGTGAAGGTGACTTGTTCGCCGGATAGGGTGCGAGGCTGAAATTTTTTTATCAAAAACACCGAAACGGAGCCTACGGCCACGGCCGTGCCAATAACGCCGTACATATGAAACGACTGCAAGCGGAACATTTCCTGGATGCGGTACCAGGAAATGACCTCGGACTTGACTAGCACGATACCGAAAAGGATGCCCGCCAGTATGTACCTGGAGTTGTGCCACCACGGGTGTGCCACTTCGGTTTCGTTGAGGTGCATGGCGTGCAAGGAACGCACCTCGGAGTCGGTTTCGGCTGGCACGGATTGGGCTGTGCTTGTGTTTTCCATGTTGCAACTGCAAGTTTTAAAGTGCCAACAGATAGGGTAAAAGCAGGTTAGTCATCAAAAAACCGCCGATCATGAAGCAGACCGTGGCCACGAGCGAAGGCCATTGCAGGGTGGAGAGACCCATGATGGCGTGCCCTGACGTGCAGCCGCCCGCATAGCGTGTCCCGAAGCCGACCAAAAAACCGCCGACCACCATGAGCACAAACCCGCGCGGAGTGAACAGGCTGCTCCAACTGAACAGATCTGGGGGCACTAATCCCTCCATTCGGGTCACGCCAACGGCTGCAAGGTCGCCTATCAAATCGGGGTGTACCTGTACGGAGGCGGGGTCTTTCAGCCAAACGGAGGCAATAGCTCCTCCGACGAGCGCACCGCCGATGAAAAAGAGGTTCCAGGATTCTTTTCGCCAGTCGTACCTGAAAAACTTGATGTTGGCCGGGATGCAGGCCGCGCAGATATGGCGCAAGTTGCCCGAAACACCGAAGTGTTTGTTTCCCAGCAGGAGCAGGAGCGGAACGGTGAGGCCGATACAGATTCCGGCAGCCCACCATGGCCAGGGTTGAGTCAGTGTTTCCATAAAAAACTAAAGTAGTGATTGTAGTAAGAGGTTGCTCATCGCCTTGGATATTGATTTTTTTTAGCCCGATATACCCGCTCTTCAATTCCTCCAGGTTGTGGTCGGGATCAGTCCATACTGCGTGTTCTGTTCACCGGTGCAGAGTCAGCCTTATCGTTTTCGTATACGAATTCTGCCCGGCGAAATCACTGTAAAAGCATTTTCCAAGTTTTTGTGGTGGGTATTCAAACAGTGCTCAATGGCGTTGAGCCGTTCTGCGATCCCATTCCATGGGAGGCGCACGAGGATGACCCCGGAGAAGGCACGGTTCCATCTAAAAATGTGCTCGCCGAAATCCTTGTCGTCGGTCAATAAAATTGCCCCTTGAGCAACGCTTTTTTCGAGTACCGCCTCGTCCGCGATGCCTTGCTGAATCTCAAGAATGGTATCAACACGAAACCCCAATTTTCGCAAGCCGATCACGATCGGGTAGTCAACGTTTTCGTCCGCCAGAATATGCACGATCAAGCCATTTCGTAAACAAGGTCGTTTTTCAACACGGACGCGGCGTACTGCAAACACGCCAATATTCCAGCGTTGGTAATATGCGGGTAGGATATCAGAATATCTTCGATGGTTTGACCGCTGCCCAAGCGCTCAATGATCAGCTCCACGGTGATCCGTGTGCCTTTGATCACAGGCTTACCGAGCATGACCTTTGGATCAGAACTGATATAATCTTGCCACAACATAATTGGTTGTTTTTGCGCAAAGTTAAAGGCTTGTTGGCTCCAGTTTAATATTTTTTTGAGATACCCTTTACCTCCCTATCGCCCGATACACCACCCCCTGCAACCGCGGCCGGTAGTCGCCGTTGATCAGTTTGTTGTTGTTCATGGACGGAAACGTCCGGTTGGACAAAAACACGAAGATCAGGTTGTTGTCGGGGTCGGCCCACACAGCGTTGCCGGTGAAGCCGGTGTGCCCGAACGTATTTGGCCCGGCCAGTGCGCTCATGTTTTGCGTGGCGGCGGGGTCGAGTTCTTTCATGTCGAAACCGATGCCGCGGCGGGTACTGCCGGGGTAGCGGGAGGTGAAGCGTTTCACCGTTTCGGTGCGCAAGTAGCGCCGCCCGGCGTATTGGCCTTTATTGAGCAGCATCTGAAAAATCTTGGCTAGATCGTTTGCATTGCTGAACAACCCCGCGTGCCCACTCACCCCGCCCAGCATGGCCGCGCCCATGTCGTGTACGTACCCTTGCAGGCGCTGCTGGCGAAAATAGGCATCGTCCTCGGTGGGAACACAACGACCGGTCAAGCCTTCCTGCCAGGGATTGAACATTGCCGTAGACAAACCCATCGGTCGATAAAATGTGCGGCGGGCAAACACGTCCAAGGGCTGCCCATTCAGGTTTTGCAGCGCTCGCGCCGTCAGGTACAGGCCGAGATCGGAGTATTTGTACGTTTTTTCGGTGCGCAGGGGCGATGCAAAAATTCGGCTCCACACCGTGTCCACATAGTCGTCGGCCATGTACAGGTCTTTGGCTACGGGCACCTCGTAGCAGGTCATGGCCACGGGGCAATACACCTCCGGCGACGGGCGGCCCAGTCCAATCAGTGTTTTTTCGTAAAACGGAATCCACGGCTGCAGGCCGGCATGGTGTGCGAGGATTTCCGACACCGTCAGGCTTTTTTTGTCTGTGTCTGCCAGTTCGGGTACATAGCTGCTCATCGGTTTGTCGAGGGCCATCAGCCCCGCATCCACGCGGTGCATCACGGCGAGCGTGGTGGCCGCTACCTTGGTGATGGATGCCAGATCGTACAGGTCGTCGACCACCACGCGCCGGGAGGTAGAGTCATAGGTATGGTGGCCGTAGGCTTTATGCCACACGATCTTGCCGTCTTTGGCTACCAATATCTGGCAGCCGGGCGCCGCACCTTCGGCGATGAGGTCGGCCACGATGCCCTCCATCAGGCGCAGGGTATCGCTGCTGAGGCCGACGGCTTCCGGCAAGTCGTAACCCATGCGTTTGATCGTGAAAGATCGTTCGATGCCTTGCCCCTGGCGGGCCGACGGAGCTGCGGTGACGGGCAGTACTCCATCGAGGTCGGAAGCGCCAAATAACGCCTGTGCAGCCAGTTCCTGAGTAGTTTCGTCCTCGTTATAGGCCTGGAGTACTACGGGCGCCGACTCGAAGAACTTGAGGCAGTACGGATTACCGAACACGGTGAGCACCACCGTTTTGCCCTGCTCGCATAAGCGCTGTACCAACGCAATGCGGGCTGGGCTGAGGCCGAAGTTTGTCTCCGGTTTCCGGCTCATGTCGTGCAGGCTGACGAGCACCACGTCGAAGGCACGCAAGGTGTCCAACAAGGGCTGCACCGACATTGAATCCATGTTTTTTGGCAAATTGAAATGCGCCATGGGCGCAAAAAAACCGCAGGTGGACTGAAAAACAGTGCGGTTGGTGTCGCCAAGAGCCAGCGTGGCAAACTGGTATTTTTCTGTGTTTTCAAAACCTATAGCGCCGGAGCGGTCGCGTACAAGTGTGAGCGAATGCTGGACAAGCCGGCGCTTGAGCAGCAGCGACTCGGGCCGGTGCAGGTCGCGGCGGATATTAGTTGTATCCACACGCTGGGGCTTTACGAGGCCGAGCCGGTACTTGGCGCGAAGCACCCGGCGCACACTCTCATTCACCTGTACAGGATCAAGTGAGCCGTCGAGTATAGCGGTCCGGACAGCGGCGATGGCGGCACCCACATCGTTGGGTAACAGGATGATGTCGTTGCCCGCACGCAGCGCTTCCACGTCAGCCTGGCCGGGGTGGAAATACTTTGTCACCCCCTTCATTTCCATGGCATCAGTGATGATGAGGCCCTCGAAACCGAGTTCGTTGCGCAGCATTTGGGTCACCACAGGGCGGCTCAGGGTGGTAGGGTGGTTGGCACGCGGATCGAGAGCAGGTACGTTGAGGTGGGCCACCATCACGCCGCCCACACCGTGCAGGGCCATGGCGCGGAACGGGAACATTTCGAGGCTGTCGAGCCGGTCGTACTGGTGCGAAATGAGCGGCAGGTCGAGGTGGGAGTCTACGTCGGTGTCGCCGTGGCCAGGGAAATGTTTGGCGCAGGCCAGCATGCCGCCGTCCTGAAGGCCCATCATGTACTGGAAACACTTGGCGGCCACATTGTTGCGGTCTTCGCCGAAAGAACGGTCATTGATGACGGGATTCGCGGGGTTGTTATTCACATCGGCTACTGGCGCGAAGTTGATGTGTACGCCGAGGCGGCGACACTGTTGGGCAAGGTCGCGCCCCATGTCGTAGATCAGCCGATTGTCACGAATGGCACCGAGCATGATCTGTTTGGGAAACGAAATGGCGCCTTCCTTAAGGCGCATGCCGAGGCCCCATTCAGCGTCCATCGAAATGAGCAGAGGCAATTTATCGGAAAGGACCTGGTACCGGTTGATGAGCGCAGCCTGGTGTTCGGGTGTACCCTGAAAAAAGCAGAGGCCGCCCACACGGTGGTTTCGGATAATATCCTCCACGGCGTGCTCGTGTTCCGGACCGAGGTCCGAGTGTGCCCGGATCATGAACAACTGACCGAGGCGCTCGTCGGCGCTGAGGGTGTTGAACATCGAATCCACCCAAACGGCCTCCTGCGGGTCCAGGTCGCGGGAGAGGTTGAACCGGTGGTTCGGGTTAGCACTCAGGGCAAACAACGCCACGAACAGTACGGCGGTGAACAGCCGAGACGATCGGACAAAAACAGGTTTCATAGCACAAAGGTGGGGAAATTATCCCGTCACTTCCCCGGGCGCTTTTTCCAAAAACTCGCGCACCCACTGAGTGGTCACCGACTTGGGGCGCTCGATTGGTAGCGACAGCGCCCGCGCCCAGCACTGAGCAGCCAATACGCCAAGAGCGCGACTGACGGCAAACAGCACCGTGTAGTAGTTGTGCTCTTTGAGGCCATAGTGCATGAGTACCGCACCGGAGTGGGCATCCACGTTGGGCCACGGGTTTTTCACCTTGCCGAGGCTGGTGAGGATGGGCGGCACCACATCAAAGATTTTCCAGACAATTTTGATCAGGTCGTTGTCGGGTATGTTGTCTTCAGCAAACTGGCGTTGGGCCATGAAACGCGGGTCGGGCTTGCGCAGCACGGCGTGGCCGTAGCCGGGAATCACGCGGCCGCTGGCAAGGGTGCTCTTTACATAGTCACCGATCTGTTCGCGGGTGGGTTTGCTGGTGCCGAGGGTGTCCACCATTTTCTGGATCCAACGGATCACCTCCTGGTTGGCCAACCCGTGCAGCGGCCCGGCCAATGCATTGAAAGCGGCGCTGAGGGCCAGGTACGGATCGCTCAACGCGGACCCTACCAAGTGTGTGGCGTGAGCAGAGGCGTTGCCGCCCTCGTGGTCGGCATGGATCGTCAGGAACAGGCGCATATAGTCCCTGAATCCAGAGTCATCAAAGCCAAGCATGTGGGCAAAATTGCCGCCCCAGTCAAGTGAAATATCGGGCAAGGTCTGCTCGCCCTTGTGATACACACGGCGGTAGATATATGCTGCCACACGCGGCAGCCTGGCTACGAGGTTCATGGTATCCTCATAGGTCGCGTCCCAGTATTCGGTTTTATTCATGCCCGAATTGTAGCGCTGGGCGAACACACTGGTGTTTTGCATGGCCATGATGCCCACCGACAGTTGGGTCATGGGGTGCGTTTCCACGGGCAGCACGTCAATGGCGCGGAAAACATGCTCCGGCACATTGGCACGGCGCACCCAGTTTTCGGTTAGCCACTTGACTTGTTCCTTGGTAGGAATCTCGCCGACGAGCATCAGCCAGAAAAGGCCCTCGGGCAACGGTTCTTTCCCTTTGGAGGCATGGGGCAATTTTTCGCGCAGTTCGGTAATGGAGTAACCGCGCACGCGAATACCTTCTTCCGGATCGAGCAGGGATGGTTCCCAGAGCATACAGGTAATGTCGCGCATACCACCGTACACCTGTTCGAGCGTGACCTCGTCCACTATTTTGTTGCCGTGTTCCTTGAGTATTTCCTTGATCTCCTTGCCGAGCGCCTGTGATTTTTCGGAAAAAAGTTGTTTTAACGGATCCATTAAAAAACGATGAGCGATAAGTGAAAAATGATGGTCGGCTAACGTTTTCAGGTTGCAAAAAATTGGCTCAAAAACCTGCCGAAAGTGGGGATGAAAATTTGGAGCGGGCAAAGTTACGATTTTTGGTTTTGCCGTTCCGAAAAGCACAAATTTGCAAAAAATAAGCCATTCTGGAGGGCTACATACTTTTTTTCCCAAACTTGAACACCATGCCAGCCGTAAGGCGCAGCATACGGCTGGCATTTCGACCATTCAGGACATAACCGCCGCTGACAAAAAAACCACTCCGACCGCTCTCCGAGTAGTAGGCCGTCCCGCCTATTTGCACATACGACACACCGAACGACTGGGATAAATCGGGCACTCCGGGCAAGTAATCAGAGCCACCAGCGGTATTTTGCCATTCCAACCACGCGTCGAGGTAGTACCGTGCCGCCGGGAAACCGACGCGAAAAAGAAGCGTGGAGAAATCAGCCGGTGGCATAGGCTCGTAGTCAGGGCGCTGGACCCGGATGGCTGCCACATCCCGCTCCCTCAGCTGGTCCAGCCGCCAGTTGTAGCCTCCGGAGAGGTTAAAAAAAAGTCCTATCGGTGTTTCCCATTGCACAATCAGTCGCACGGGCACCTGTACGGCCCGTTGGCCGAGTGCGCCGGAAAGAGCCGGCTCGTAGTCTGACAACGGAAATCCAAGCCCGCTACCGAGCAATACCCCGATCCGCCCGCCGCCCGGAATGTCGCGGTACACGGGCCGGTATTTGACTAATAAACTGCCGTCCTGCAGGCCACTTTGGGTGGGCGTGAACACATATGCTGCAGTGCCCACTACATCCACACGGCTGCTGAGGCCGTACTCGGCAAACAGGCTGAGCAGGGTGCCTTCGTAGCCCAGGGGGTGGGTCTGTCCGCTGGCACCGAGGTAGTCGTTGGCCGAATTAAAGGAAATGGAGGGTGCCAGATCAAGCACGCCTGTGCCTTTCAGATACCCGTCTAAGGGGCCTTGGGCTGGCATTGTATAGCCGAACACGGCAAAAAAGGCTGGCAAAAAAATCTTGTTCATGGTAAAAACCTGGCAAGTCTGATTCTCAAAACATCTCCCGCTCCACGATCTCGCATAAAATGTGACCAATCAAGATATGCGCCTCCTGGATACGAGGTGTGTCCGAGGCGGGCACGTTGAGCAGAAGATCGCAGTGAGCGGCCAATTTACCACCGGTGGCGCCAGTCATACCGACGACGGACATACCAATCTGCCGGCCTTTTTCGGCTGCAGCGAGGATGCTGGGCGAATTGCCCGACGTACTGATGGCCACCAGCACATCTCCACGCCGACCCGCCGCTTCCACCATTCGGGAAAAAACGCGGTCGTAGCCGTAATCGTTGGCCACGGCGGTCAGGTACGAGGAGTTCACATGCAGTGCCTCGGCGTACAAGGGCGGCCGATCAGTGTAAAACCGGCCCGACAGCTCGGCGGCGATGTGCTGGGCATCGGCAGCGCTGCCGCCGTTTCCACAGAAAAGCGCTTTACCGCCCTGCCGGAAAACGTCGGACATGATTTGGGCCGCCTGCTCGATTTTTTCCTGCAGGACCGGATCGTCGAGCAAGGCCTGTTTGACGGCGATGCTGGCTCGGATGGAATTGACTACGATTGGATTCACGGTGTTCTGTTGAAAAAAGTTCGGTGGTCGAGCAGCGCCGCCACAACGCGCCAGCGGAATTTCCAGCGTGCCATGTCCACTACGAGTGCGCGGCGGTGGTTAAGCGGCAAAGTTCCGCGCTTTTTTTGCAAATACTGGTAGTGGCGCAGACAAACACGAGTTATGGCTACCAAAAAAAACACGGTGTGCAAAGCTGTTTCCCGCTGGCTTCCCGGTGTTTGTATTTTCCGAAATACTTCGACAACGCGGGCGGCTTGGTCCTCAAAAACCTGCCCCAATTGCGCACAGTCGCCCTGGCTGGCCAACCTTGTGGCCATTGTGGCCGTGCCGGTTTGCAGGTCGTGCCACAGGTCGAAAATGTCGTCGCTCAATTGCACCAAATGGCCAAACTCGAACAGCGCCAGCCGCTCGGTTTCGGGCAGGGAATCAGGCAGCAGGCAGCGGAACAGCAGGACAGAAGAACCGCCTTTGCTTGCGGTGATATGGGCAATTTCGTCCACCGCAGGTATATCGGCGCTCTGTTGGCGGCCCTGGGTTTCGATACGAAAAACGCACTGCAGACACTGTTGAAAGACGTGCTTATGGGCGGGCCATACTTTGGTACTCACCCGATGCAACAGGTTCAAAGCCAGGCCCGAAGGATCGGTGATGCGGCCATAAGTTTCGAGGGGAGTCAACCCCACCCCCAACCCCTCTCCCGCGGGAGAGGGGGGCGCATCCAGCACAGTCCTGGATTGGCATCGAATTGGGGCACTAAGTTTTTCCGTTTGAAGAGGGACCCCTTTTTCGAGGGCAAGCCCCCCTCCCCCCCGGGGGAGGGTATGGGGGTGGGGTTGACCCGACAACGTGCAATGAAGCGAAAAACCTTCGAATACCGGGCCGGTCTCCGCGAGGTCGTCAAAAAAGCCCGCCAGAGCAGCGAGGATGGCAAAAGCCCGTATTTCCCCATCATCGAGTGCCCGACCGCGCAGTCGCCCAAAGACCGCTCCAAGGAATATTGTTCCAAAAAAATAGTGCCTGAAGCGACTGGCCTCTCGGCGGGATATATCGGGGCCAAGGGTGTCGTGCAGGCTTTTTTTTGACAAACGCGCCGCTCGAACAAACAGAACGACCGAATGCACAACGGCTGGAAACAGGTAGTGCCAGTGGGAAAAAAAACGAGGAAACATGCCCATTAAAATTCGATTTCCAGGCCATCGTGGGCCAGCGATACGTTGGGCGGCAGCAATGGCTGAACCTCGACAGTGAGACCCATTTCGTGGCTGACATGGGTGAGCCAGACATGTTCCGGGCCAATCCGGGCGATCATTGCGAGGGCTTCCTCCAGCGTTTGGTGCGTGGGGTGTTGGCGGTGGTGCAAGGCACTCAGTACCAAAAACCGCGAACCGGCCACTTTGGCAAATTCCTCCGGCAAGATCGTTTTTACATCCGTCAGGTAGGTCAGGTCGCCAAATCGAAAGCCGAGAATGGGCAGCCGTCCGTGCTGAATACCAACGGCTTGTATGGACATTCCATTGATCTGAAGGCAAGTGTGCTCGTCAATAGGCTTCAGTTCGATTCGTGGCAGGCCGGGAATCGGGTCACCGAACACATACTCGAAACGCTTTCGCACATCGGCAGCAACTCGGGCCTGGGCGTACACGGCCATGGGGTGGCCGGTGCGAAAATTGAACGGCCGAATATCGTCGAGGCCGATGACATGGTCGTTGTGCTCGTGGGTAAGCAGGATCGCATCGAGGTGGCGCACGCGGGCGCGGAGCATCTGTTGGCGCAAGTCAGGGCCGGCGTCTACAAGAATGTTGGTCCCTTTGTGTTCGATCAGGGCTGCACAACGCAAGCGTTGGTCACGCTGATCGGCAGACGTACAAACCCGGCACGAGCACCCGATGACGGGCACGCCTTGGGATGTTCCGGTGCCGAGAAGCGTGATTTTCAAATGCTGACGAGTTTGGTGGGTATGCTGACGATTTTGGTACCAGTGGCGGGCACGGAGTTGTTCTTTCGGTCAAAACCAACGTCCGGATTCTTAGCTAGCGCCCGGATTAGGGACAAGGGGTTGACACCAAACTGGCGAGCCAAATCTTTAATGGTCGTGCGTTGCATTGCAGGCATTGGCTTGCGATTCCGGAGCGGCTCAAAAGTAATTTTAATTTTTAGAATGCTATGTGTGGTGGTTAGCACCTCTGGTTCCAGTATTTCAAACACCACACAGGAAACCCGCATTGCCAACCACCCTGCCGGTCATCAATACAACCGGGATGCTCTACTCTGTAGCAGAACATCCCAGTTGTAAATGCCGAGGCAAAATTAGAATACGCTAAGTTCGACTTTAGCCATTTGAAACGTTCAAAAAAGTGTCTATGTGAGCCCAGGAAATGAGTTTTTGACTCGCAACTACCCTGGTACCCACCTTGGGAACAATGGGGTAGATCGAGCTCCGCCGGTACAACCCCACCCCCAGCCCCTCCCCCGAGGGTGAGGGGGGCACATCGCGG
>JBJXEZ010000368.1:0-11610 GCA_046153695.1 Saprospiraceae bacterium | reverse complement strand
CGTCAAAATTGCTCCGGGGCACTGCCTTCTGGTTCGTTCACAAGGCAGCCATCAACCAATCCTGTGGAATTTTTTCCTGTTCCAGACGCTGGTTGTTCTCTTTTAAAAAATCAAACAGACTGTGCTCTTCCGCCGAAAGTCCCGGCAAACGGGTAGCCGTGGTTGGGGTACCTGCTACCCAATCGCGTTGGAACCGGAGCAATGTTTTCCGATCCATGAGAAGCGCCTGCGTGTGTGGATAATAGCCGCGCCATTGGCTCAATATCTGGAGCCCCTGCGCGTCAAGGTCGCCCCAGTAGAAAATTTCCGCCCGTGCGAGCCAGTCTATGTTTTTCAAGATACTTACCTGAAACCCCTTGCCCCAAATCGCTGCGGCCTCGGGGACTGCCGGAAATGCCAGGAAATTCATTTTGTTTTCCAAAACAAACACCCTGCGAACAGGAAAATGCGCTGTCCGAAACGCGCTGACAGGAAGGCTTACATCCCGGAAACCTGGCATAACGGCATCCAGCAGCCGAATACGTACCAATGGCTCGTCGTAGCGCAGGTGGAAGCGTTGTTCAAAACTGTTCTCTGCGACATTCACCCGTTCGCCCAGCAATACATCCAAAAGCCGGGTCAAAATACCCTTGTGCTGTTCGACAAACTTGGTATGCACGGGCACCGTCAGTTCACGCAGGTAATAGCGGTCGGGCACCCAAGTGGTGACGAACCATTGGCACACGGCCAATAAGTCGCCCCAGCGTCCGGCGTATTCCACCACCTGCAGGGGATGCGTTTCGATCCAGTCGGCTAATGCTGGAAAGTGTTGGGCAATACTCGTGGCATCCCGTTCGAACTGGGCAAATTCCTCCGTTTTTTTCAAAAAATACAGGTAGTCGTCCCGTGTTTCGAAAACAAATGCGGTAGGCAGGTCTTGTATGCCATGGAGGCGGGTCTTGCGCTGCTCGTACCTAATGGTATAGCCAAGCCCGGCCTGCTCTTTGGATGCCGCCACGAGCGGGACCACCTGGCGGTGCAGGGCAGCGAGGTCCGTGCCGGGTTGTTTGTTGGCAGGTATGGTTTTTGGAAAAAAGACCTCGCCTGTGCGGGTGCTTCTCAAGACCTCCGGGTACAGGTTCAGTGCTTTTTTGTGCAGTTCTTCGAGCGTGATCATACCGATAGTGCGTCTTCGAGCAGCGCGGCGCGTTGCTCTTGCATTTGGCGAACGGTCATCTGGTGTACCACCGAGTTGCGGTTGTTTTTGCGCAGCACAAAATGTACGCTGGCAATGTACGGCTCCACAATGGCGACCTCCTCCGCTTTGGCGGGCGATACCACCATGATCTGGAGGTGCAGCTGGGCGCACAAATCCATGAGAAACCGCGCCTTTTCATCGTCCTGCTTGCTGAACGCCTCGTCCACGCAAATAAATCGAAAAGAACGGGTGTTCAGGCCCTCGCTGTGGATGCCAAACTGATGCGCGATGGCCGAGCCGAGAATGGTGTAGGTCAATTGGGCTCCCTCTCCCCCCGAAAGCGAGGCGGTACCGGTGTAACTGCGAAAGACGTGTTCTGGGTCGGTTCGGTACCGCTCGACGGCTTTGAATTTGAGCCAATTGCGCACGTCCAGCACCTCCCGGCGCAAGCGCTCGTCAGTGGTCAGGTCTTCCAACAGGTTTTGGATTTTGAGGTAACTCGCTTCCAGGATTTGCAGGTCTTGGGTGCGCTCGTATTCCACGATATTGGGTTGCCAACCGCGTATCCGGGCCTGAAAGTCCCGGATGCGCGGCGCATTGTCGTCTTCGGCGTGCAGGCGAATAAACGTCTGCGGGTTGGACTTGAAATTGATATTGGCCAAGGCAGCATTCAGCCGTTCGATGTCCTCCACGATACTGTCTTTTTGTTTGTCAAGCCACGCCTTGAAATCGGACATACGAGTGATCATTTCCTCGTTGAGGTAGGTCTTGAAGCGTTGGCGGTGTTCGGCGAGTTCCTGGCCTTCGATGCGTTCGAGGAGGGCGAGGTACTCGTCGGCGAAATCGGCCCCGTCCGACAGGTTGTGGGTATCGGCACGCCAGTCCTCAAAACGGCGGGCGATGCTCTCCGCCGGGTTTTTGAAGGCGCTCATGCAGCGTTCGAGGCAGGTGCGGTCGGCGCGAACGGCTTCTTGCAGTTCGCGATTGCTTTGGGCCAGCTGTTGTTCTATGTGGCGTTGTATGCTGCCGAGTTGGTGCAGGTCGAGGTCGGTATCAGGTAGCAACGCGGCCGCAAATTCCAGCAGTTGCGCCTCCGGGACGCGGCCTTCGCTGCGGGCGAGGGTCTCGCGGCAGCGGTTTTGCGCGAGGCGTTTTTGTTCGATTTCCTGCTCGGCTTTCAGGTGCCGGGTCTCGCTTTTTTTGATTTGTTCGTTGCAGGACTCGAGTTGGCGTTTCAGGTCTTCGTGCTGTTTTTTCAGGGTTTTGACGCGGTCGTCGGCCTTTTCGAGAGCGGCGATGCGGTCGTTGTTTTCCTGGATTTCGGCGGCGACGTGCTGCCAGTCCACTTTTTTGAAACTGTCGAAAAAAAGCAGTTTTTCGAGGTTGGCCAGTTCTTGTTGCAGGCGATCCTGCTGTTTGTGCAGGGCGACGAGGCGCTGAGCAGCCACGCGTTGCGCCGCTTCGGCGGTGTCGAGGGCATCGCGCAGGGCGGCTATTTTCTCCTTGTTGTCCCAGCCCAGCACATAGAACTGGCGGCTGGTACGGTCGGGCCGGTCGTCTTTTTCGTGGCGGTCGGTGTTTTTGGTAAGGCCGTGGCTTGTGAGAGCTTTTTCGCAGCGTTGCAGTTCGGCCAGGTCGTCGGTACAAACATAGTCGAACCGCTTTTTCAGTTCGTACTCGATCCATTCGGCGTAAGGCGATTCGCGGCGCAGTTCCAATTTGTGAAACACGCTTTTTTCGCCCACCGTCACGAGACCGCCCAAGGAGCCACCGGGCCGCCAGCGCTGGTACACAATGCGTCCGCGAAGGTTGTTCTGATGTGCGTAGTGGTTCACCTGGGCGTAGTGGTTTTCGGGCACGATCAGCTGCAGAGCGTAGGAGCGCAGGAGTTTTTCGATGGCGCTTTCCCAATGTGCGGCTTCCGGTCGGACGCGCAGGAGTTCGCCGATGAAGGGAATTTCTGCTTCCGTAGCGCCGGTGGCGGCCAATAGTTCGCGCCGGATTTCGGCCACGCGGCCAGTGATGTTGTTTTTTTGGTTGCGCAGGGCGGCAAGTTCGGCTTTCAGGGTTTCGACGGCTTTGTTGGCTTCGTTAGCTTCGGTATGAGCAGGCGCTTCTTGGTCGCGGAGGTTGGCCGCTTGGGTTTCGACACGATTTTTTCGTGCAGTGGCAGCCTTTGCCTGCACGCCAAAAATGGCCGCGTCGGGGTTTTCCGCCATGTCGTCCAATTGGGCGACGATAGCATTGTAGCGCTGCATTTCGGCCTCGCGATCGGCCTGTTGTACGGCCAGTTGGCGGTTTTTTTCGCGTAGTTCGCTTATAGCTTGCCCGGTTTTGTCCTGCCGGATTTGCATATCGAGGGCGCGTTCGGCCTCGCTGAGAGCGGCGTGTTGGTTGTTCAGAGTTTCTATGCGTTCGGCGAGTGCGCGCAGTTCGGCTTCTTTTTCGGCGATATGATGTTCGAGCAGGAGGCTTTCGCGCCGGGCAAACCACAGGGGCAGAGCAGTCTGGTGGTTTTCGATGGTATGCAGTTCGAGTTTGTGGCGGGTTAGTTCTTCGCTAGCAGTGCGCACGGGGGAGAGCAGGCGGGTTTGCTCCACGGCTTTTTCGATGGCGCGATAGGCATCGCGGAGTTTGCTGAAATGAGAGCGGAGTTTTTGGAACTCGGCCTCGCCGTCGCCTTCTTCGAGCATTTGGCCCCGCACGAACTCGTCGAGGTTGCCGAGTACCTTGAGGCCGATGGTTTGGCTGAAGAGGGTGTGGGCTTTTTCGGAGCGCATGCCGAACTCGGAGCGCAGGGCAGTGGCGTACTCTTTGGGGCCGTCGAAAAACTGCACGAGTTCTTTTGCACCTGTTTTGCCGTAGCGCTGGCGGATGCGTTTTTTCCAGTCGTCGGAGGGGCTGAAGGGCAGGAAATCTTCTGCGATACCGAGTTTTTTATAGGAAAAAACAAAAGCGCGGCGCAGCTCGCTGCCAACAAACCAACGCACCTGGGCGAGGGTGACCCATTTGTCTTCGTTTCGGAAAACGGCGAGCAGCACGGAGCGGGCTTCCTCTTTTTTGGGGCGCAGCCGGTTGGTTTCGCGGGCATTGGTTTCGGTGTTTTCGGTTTCGCCGTATTCGCCGAGCACGTAACTTTCCTCGTTGCGTTCGCCTTTGGCTCCGGCGGTTTGGTTGTAAAAACGCATCCGGCGTTCGGGCACGAGCAGGGTGAGCAGGCCGTCCACGAGGGTTGTTTTGCCGGAGGCATTGGCTCCGGTGAGCAGGGAGTTCTGGCCGCCCGGTTCGATGCTCCAGATATTCTCGTCGAAGGTGCCCCAGTTGAGCACTTCATAGCGGTGCAAACGGTATCCCGCTTCTGCAGGCTGGGTAGTAAACAAAGAGGTCATGGTTTGTCTTGTTCCAGTTGTTCTTTGAATTGGGCGAGGTCGTCGTTGGTAATGCGGGCTTTCAGGAGGCGGCGCACCTCGTACTGGCTCTCGTCGGGGTTTGTCGGGTGCTTTTCTGCTATGCGGAGAAAACCCATGCGCTCGGTATCGCTGATGTAGCGGTCGAGTTCGCGGATCAGCTTCACTTCGTTGGGTTTTTCCTTAAAAAACAACTCCAGGCGCTCGCGGAATGCACGCGGGGTGATGTAGAGGTTTCGGGACTCAAAATCGGTGCTGCTCTCGAACTCGTCGAGCCATTCGCGCAGGAACACGCTCACGAGGGTTTGTTCGTAGGTGAGCGGCATGCGGCGCACGAGGCCGATGGTGGCGCCCTTGTCATCCAGTTCGATTTGCCGCAGGTAGGCATAACCGTCGCGGGTGTCCACGACGAGTTCGAGCGCGATCTGCTCGAAATAAGCGGCCAATTCGGTTTGGTATTGCAGGAGCAGTTCCCACAGGTCTTTTTGGTCTTCAAAAAGGGCACCTTGCAGCAGTTTGGCTGCGGCTTTGGCAAAGGGGGCGATCGTGTACTGGCGTGGCAGCATGGTTTTATCGGTTGAAAATAAGCCGGGGCATTTCGAGGTATTTGCCCCGTTCTGGGTCGAAAAGGATCAGGTCCGTGGCTTCTTTGGAGGCGAAAAAGCGCGGCGTATGGTGCAACAGGGAGAAGTAGGCCAGCACCTCGGCCAATCCGTGCGAGAGCGGGAACCGGGCCAGCACGTCTTGCAGGTTGGCGGGCGATTGGTCCTGCAAAACGGTTTCTATGTTGGCCAAAAGTTTCTTTTTGTCCATGTAGTTGCCCGATGTGATGCTGCCAAGCGCGGCGAGGGCATCGGTGTCAAGGCGGGCCGGGGCGGCTTGGGTGACAAAGCTGGTTTCGACGTTCTGCTCGCCCAGTTTGCGCTCAAGAGGCAGGTGGATTTCGGGGTCGCCGTCCAGCACTAGGTAGTGCTCTCGGGCGGGCACCTGGCCTATCCGGGCCAATGCGTACTGGCGAATAGTGGACATGAGGGTGCGGGTCTGGCGGTGTTCGTTTTGTTCCTTGGCCACGATTTCGCGGCTTAGTTTTTCGGCTAACAGGGCATTTTTTTCCAACACCTTGCGCCCTGCGCTGTGCAACAGGTTTTTAAGGCGGCGAATGTTGCGGTGTTGAGCAGGGGCTGCGATGTTGCGGTCTTCGAGCACCCGGAGCGCGGAACGGGTGAGGCGCTGGAGCTCGTCCTGGCTGTGGTCGTCAAGCATAAAATGCCAGAAGGCATAAAAACTGCGTCCCTGGTCGGTGCGACGCAGTTCGTAGAGCGCATCAAAGGTTTCGCTCAGGAGATGGCCTTTGGAGCGGCCGCCCGCCTGCATGCTTTTGTAAATCTGGCGGGTGATGTCCTTGAAATTTTCCTCTACTTCGTTGAAGTCGCCTACCAATTCGTTGGCCAATCGAACGAGCTCCTCGAAGCGGGATTTGACCTGGTAGTCCTCGAAGACGACCAATTGTCCATTGGTTTGGATACGCCGAATTTCGGTTTCGATTTGCTGTTTTTGTTTTTCCAATTCAGCCAATCGCTCGGTTTTGTCGGGGTTGGCAAACTCGATCAGTTCTTGGAGGCGGCGGAAAATTTCCCGAAACTTTGACTCTGCGCCTACGAATTCCCGGTCGCGAAGCAGTTCGATGATTTGAAAAGCCTTTTCGGTGTGTTTGGATAGTACGACCACTTGTTCGCGGTTTTGGTCGTCCATGAAGGTGCGCAGGTAGCGATTTTCGATCCAGCGTTCGAGGAGGTTCTTGGCCCGTTCGGCGTGGTCAAAAAGGTGCCCCGTGGCGGGGGCTTCATCCTGATCCTGGTAGTTGAGGTCTTCCAAGAAATTGGCCAACCGCTCGATCAGCAGCCGGTAGGGGCGGTTCGGTTCGTTTTCGGATTTGAACTCTTGGTAACAGAAAGACAAAATAAGCGGCATGCTGCGTGTGCGCAGCAGGGCGAGCGTCACGGATTTGGCAGCGAGTTGCTGGAGGTTGTCGTACTGGTGATCTTCCACATGGTAAAGGTAGGGTTAGCGAGCAAAAAAATCAGCCTTTTGTGTGCCACACACGCTCTTAGGAACGGCTCCCCAAATCTGCACCTTTATTTCACTCCGTTCCTCACTCCATCCGGCTCACATTCGCCACAAATTTGAACGCTTTGAGCGCCATTATGGCTTGGTTCAATTGATGGATATTGGCTACCACTAAGGTGATACGCCCCTCGAAATAGCCCCCTTCGCCGGTAATGGAAAACGCGCGAATGTTGATACCTAGGCCGTAAATTCGGTCGGTGAGCTGTTGGATGACCCCGGGGCCGGCATCGATGCCAGTTACGAGAATGGCAGCGATGAAGTCGGCCTTCACCGTAGTGCCCCATTCGGCTTTCAGTACCCTGTGGGCGTAGTTGGTCAGGAGAAAGGCCGCGTTCGGGCAGGTAGTGCGGTGTATTTTTACCCCCTCCTTGGCACTGATGTAGGCGAAAATCGGGTCGCCTTGCACCGGGTTGCAGCAGGTAGCGAAGGAGTAGGCGAAGTAGGTGCCGGGTTCCCCGTTGATGAGAACATCGGCCTTGACGGCCTGGTTTTTCAGTGGTTTGGCCTGATTGGCATCCGCTGGCTTAGGCTCGATTTCGTTGGGTACAGGCGCCTTTTCGCCTTCGATCTCGACGAGGCGCTGACCATCGGGCCGGAATGATTTGAGGCCCGACAGGTCCACCTGTTCGAGGGAAATGGCACTGAAAAATTCCAATCGATTGGGGTAGCCGTACCATTTGGCGAGCATATCGGCATTTTCCTCCACCGGGCACTTGTGCAGGTTGTTTAGTTTGCGCTCCAGTATTTCGCGGCCCAAGGCCGCTTGTTGGCGTTTTTCCTCCTTTAAGGCAGACCGGATGCGGTTTTTGGCCTTTGAGGTGTGGACGTAGTTCATCCAGTCCTCATTGGGATGCTGGTTTTTGTCCGTTATGACTTGTATCTGGTCCCCGTTTTTCAGGACATAATTGATGCGTTCGATTCGGTTGTTCACCCGCACAGCTCGACAGGTACAGCCTACATCGGAGTGGATGCTGAAGGCAAAATCAAGTGCAGTGGCCCCTTCTGGAAGGATTTTCATTTCGCCTTTCGGCGTAAAAACGTGTACCTCCTCGGAAAAAAGGTCGCTTTGCAGGTTGACCAATACTTCCACGGCATTGGCTGCCCCGACGTTTTCGAGTGTATCGCGTACCTGGTTCAGCCAGTTGTCGAACACATCGGTATCGTTTCGCAATCGCCGCACACCTTTATACTTCCAGTGTGCAGCAAAACCCCGTTCGGCAATTTCGTCCATACGATCCGTCCGGATTTGCACTTCCACATAGCGCCCTTCAGGCCCCATGACCGAGGTGTGCAACGATGTATACCCATTGGCTTTTGGATTGGTGATCCAGTCCTTGAGCCGTTCCGGCACCGGGGTGTAGTAGTCGGTCACGATAGCATAGGCTTGCCAACAAGCCACCTTTTCGCGTTCGGGCGATACATCGAGAACGATTCGGATGGCAAACAGGTCATAAATATCCTCGAAAGACACCTGCTTGGTTCGGATCTTGTTCCAGATGGAATGGATGCTTTTAGGGCGTCCAATGATGCGGACGGCGGTGCCTAATTGCTCTTCTAATGCTTTTTGCAGGGGCTTTTTGAAGACCTCAATATACTGCTCGCGGGCGCGTTTGGTCTGGGCCAGTTTGTCGGCAATGTCGTGGTATTCCTCCGGGTGGGAAATCTTGAGGCAAAGATCGTGGAACTCGGTTTTTATCTTGTACAAGCCAAGGCGGTGTGCCAGGGGTGCATAAATGGTACTAGTTTCGGCGGCGATCTTGATTTGCTTGTGGTGCGCCATGCTCTTGATGGTGCGCAGATTATGCAAGCGGTCAGCCATTTTGATGAGCACCACACGCACATCGGAGAGCATGGTTCGGAGTACTTTGGTCAGGTTTTCTGCTTGGAGGCTTTCGGAATCGTGCAGGCTGTCGAGTTTGGTCAGGCCGTCCACGATGAGGGCAACCCGTTCGCCAAACTGTTCGTGGATTTCCTTGAGCGTCACGTTGGTGTCTTCCACTACATCATGCAGCAGGGCACAAACGACGGCAGTGGGGCCAAGGCCGATCTCGTCCACACAAATACGGGCTACCTCGATGGGATGCAAAATGTACGGTTCACCGGATTTTCGGCGCTGTTCCTGGTGTGCCTTGGCCGCCAGTTCAAAGGCCGCGCGAATATTGCGCTTGTCCTCCTTGTTCAACGGCCCAGGCAGGCATTTAAGCAAGTTGCGATAAGCCCGTTGAATAATCGCCCTGTCTTGGCCATCGTCCGGCCCCAATACGATTGAGTCTGCCATGTTGCTTTCCTGTTTGTTTTGTTTTTACAAAAATACCGCTGCTTGTCGGTTGGCAAAGGCCGTTTGAGGCTTGTTAACGGTTTTCCCAAAAACCACCTTCACTTTCTCGGGGAAAGATTTACTTTTGCGCTCCTTTTCAGAAAAGCACCTCAATAAGCGGGCGTGGCGAAATTGGTAGACGTACCAGACTTAGGATCTGGCGCCGTGAGGCATGGGGGTTCGAGTCCCTCCGCCCGCACTTCAAGAGGTTTCCGGTAGAAAGGTTCGAGGTTTTCTGGTTGTCCAAACACCCAACTTGCCGTTAACCGTCAACCAGAAACCTTTTCTAACCAGAAACCTATTCTAACCAGACTCCTTTTTTTCATGCCCAGCGTTCAACGAAAAGATATTGACAATACCTCTTGCTTGGTTACGGTCACGGTGACCAAGGCTGAGATTCAACCCAAAATCAGTGCCGAACTAAAGCGCGTCAAAAACAAGGCCGTTATCAAGGGTTTCCGGCAGGGCCATGCACCGGACAGTTTTATCCAGCGGATGTACGGTTCCTCGATTTTCGGTGATGTGCTCGGCGAACTGCTTTCCGAGCAGTTGTTCACCTACCTGGACGATAACAAGATAGAAATGCTGGGGCGGCCACTGCCGACTGAAAACCAGCAACAGTACTCGTTCAAGGTGGATCAACTGGAAGACGAGTATGCCGTGGAGTACGAGGTCGGTTTTGTGGCGCCGTTTGAAATTCAGGGCCTTGGTAAAGACCAGACTTTTGAACGTCTGACCGTTTCCAACCTGTCCGAGTTGGCCGAGCAAGACCTGGAATATACCCGCAAACGCGCTGGTAAACGCTCCGAACCGGATACCGACATCGCTGAAAACGATATGGTCAAGATCGCTGCTCGTGAGCTGGACGGCGACCAACCCAAGGCCGACGGCTGGGAAACAGCCGTTTCGTTTTTGGTCAACTCGGTACACGACGAAGCGCTGAAAAACGAACTCCTTTCCAGAAAAAAAGGTGACACCCTGCGCTTCAACACCCGCAGTTTGGAAACTGGTCACGATGAAGTGCGGTATCGGAAATTTATCCTCAACATATCAGCCAATGACGACCGTGTTGTAGGCGATTGGTTCGAGGGCACTATCGAAACGGTGTCTCGCTTGGAGCCTGCCAGCCTCGATAACGAATTTTTAAGTGGCCAGTTTGGCGAAGGTGTGACCACGGCGGAGGCAGCCATCGAAGCCCTGAAAGCCCGAATTCGCGGATTTTACGATGTCCGTTCCAACGCGCTGCTGATGCGAGCCTTTCAAACCAGCCTCCTCGAAAACAACCGATTCGACCTTCCGGACACATTTCTTAAACGCTGGCTTTTGCACAACAACGGGGAGCTGGAGCCAGCGCAGGTCGAGCTGGAGTACCCGGCGTTTGCTGAAAACCTGCGCTGGTCTTTGCTGCGCGACCGTTTGAAGAGCCAGTTCGATACCACGGCTACTGACGACGACCTTCGTGCCGAATACGCCAACCGGGTGCGCAACTACTTTCAGGCTGACATTCCCGAGCATATCATCACAACTAGCGTTGAGCGCCTGATGCAGGATGAAAAAGATGTATCTGAAACCAAGCAGCACATCGAAACCGACAAACTCTTCGAAGCAATTCGCCACCAGGTTACGGTGACCGACAAAGCCGTTCACTCGGATGAGTTGCACCGCATACTGGACGAAATAACCCAAAAATCAAAAGAGGAACAAGCAGCTGATGCCTCGCTTCGCCAAACCATAGAATGACGTGTAACCATTCGCACATATTCTTGTTATCACTGCCGCAAAAAATACACGACTATGTTCAACAAAGACGAATTTCAAAAGTACGCATCCAAACACTTGGGCATGAGCTCCATGCACCTCGACAAGTACATCAACTCCACCACCCCGGTGACCGTACCAAATATTCGAGCCTTTACCCCTGCCGTTATTGAAGAGCGACAGATGAACGTGGTGGCTATGGACGTGTTTAGCCGCTTGATGATGGACCGTATTATTTTCATGGGAGTGCCGGTAAACGACTATGTGGCCAACGTCATTCAAGCCCAGTTGCTCTTCCTCGAATCCAGCGACCCCAAACGCGACATTCAGCTGTTCATCAACAGCCCCGGCGGATCGGTGATTGACGGACTCGGTATCTACGACACCATGCAGTATGTCGCCCCCGATGTGGCCACTATTTGCACCGGCCTCGCCGCGTCCATGAGCGCTGTACTGCTCGCGGCCGGAACCAAAGGCAAACGCAGTTGCCTGTACCATAGCCATGTGATGATTCACCAGCCAATGGGCGGTGCGCAAGGCCAGGTCTCGGACATCGAGATCACCTACAAACTCATCAAAAAAATGCAAAAATCCCTGTACGACGTGCTCGCACACCACACCGGGCAGCCGTACGAAAAAATTCAGGAGGACTGCGACCGCGATAACTGGATGAACGGCGAAGAAGCCAAAGCATACGGCCTCGTGGACGAAGTGCTGGACCGGAACAATCCTAAAAAAACGGGTTAACGGGTTTCGGGTTAGGAGGTTTCGGGTTAGGGGGTTAGAAGGTTTCGGGTTAATTGAGCACTTGGGCAACCCGAACC
>JBJXEZ010000367.1:0-11963 GCA_046153695.1 Saprospiraceae bacterium | reverse complement strand
ACGGGGTGAATTGAAGTCACCCCGTCACTCTGGCCATATACTGACCGTGGCAGCCCCTTGTCATCGTATTTTTCCTTCAACTTCGCTTCCACAACATGTTCCAAACCGTTTTCACGGATATACTTTTCGCATTGTTGATCAATGGCTGCATTCATAAAAAATGCGGCGATAGTTGCTGCCGGGCCATTGATAGTCATCGAAACGGAGGTCTTCGGGTCGCACAGGTCAAAGCCGGAGTACAGTTTTTTGGCATCGTCGAGGCAACAGACCGAAACGCCGGAGTTGCCGACTTTGCCGTAAATATCAGGCCGGTAGTCGGGGTCTTCTCCATAAAGCGTCACAGAGTCGAAGGCCGTACTGAGGCGTGCGGCGGGCAGGCCTTGGGAAACATAGTGGAAGCGCTTGTTGGTGCGCTCGGGGCCGCCTTCGCCGGCAAACATCCGTGTGGGGTCTTCGCCTTCGCGCTTGAACGGAAACACACCCGCAGTGTACGGGAATTCGCCCGGCACGTTTTCTTGCAACGACCAGCGCAGGATTTCTCCCCAATCCTTGCTTTTGGGCAACAGTACTTTCGGAATTTTCGTGTGGCTGAGGCTTTCCGTGTAGTTTGTTACACGAATGTCCTTTCCCCGAACTTGATAAACGAACTCGTCGGCAGCGTACCGGCTGCGTTTTTCTTCCCAGTTTTCAAGGATTTGGCGGCAGGTACCGTCTATCCCGATGCCCACTTCCTTGAATGTTTTATCCAAACCAGCCAGTAATTCGGGCTTGTTCGGAAGGTTCGATTTTTCAATGGAGGTCATGGCTTGGCGCAAGGCATGCATTTCCCTTGCAATATTTTCCTGTTGCCGTACCCACTCGTCGTACTTGCGGTTGTTTTCGGAAATTTCAGACAGGTAGCGGGTGCGTTGCGGCGGGATGATGTAGATTTTTTCGGACACTTCTTCCGTCGTGACAAATTGGGACTGCAGGCCGGCATTACATTTTTCATTCAACAGGTCAATGACGCGGCGGTAGAGTTGGTTCACACCTGGGTCGTTGAACTGGCTGGCTATACAGCCGAATACGGGCATGCTGTCCGTCGGTTTATCCCAGGCATTGTGGTTGCGCTGTACCTGTTTGCGCACGTCGCGCAGGGCATCGAGGGCACCGCGCTTGTCAAACTTGTTAATCGCCACCACATCGGCGAAATCGAGCATATCAATTTTTTCCAACTGCGTGGCTGCGCCAAACTCGGGGGTCATTATGTACAGCGACAGGTCGCTGTGGTCGATGATCTCGGTGTCACTTTGGCCAATGCCGCTGGTTTCGAGAATGATGAGGTCATATCGGGCGGCTTTCAGGATGTCCACTGCCGCGTGTACATATTTAGACAGTGCCAGGTTGGATTGCCGTGTGGCCAACGAGCGCATGAATACGCGGGGATCGTTGATGGCGTTCATGCGTATGCGGTCGCCGAGCAAGGCGCCGCCAGTCTTGCGTTTGGAGGGATCAACCGACACAATCGCGATGGATTTACCTTCAAAATCAAGCTGGAAGCGGCGCACCAGTTCGTCCACCATGGACGATTTACCTGCTCCGCCGGTGCCGGTGATGCCGAGGACAACCCCGGCTCCGGGGGCGGGGTTGAGTTGCTGCCGAATCTCCTGCTCAAACACCTCCGGGCTATTCTCCGCGATCGTGATCAGCCGGGCGATGGCACCGGGATTTCGTTCGCCAAGGTGCTGAAGTTCGCCGTTAAGGCTTTCGCCCAGCGGGAAGTCGCACTGTTGAAGTACGTCGTTTATCATGCCCTGCAGGCCCATAGAGCGGCCATCGTCGGGGTGGTAGATGCGGGTGATGCCGTAGTCGTGCAGCTCCTGAATTTCGGAAGGCAGAATGGTGCCGCCGCCGCCGCCGAAGATTTTGACATGGCCCGCACCGCGTTCACGGAGCAGGTCGTACATGTATTTGAAAAACTCGTTGTGGCCGCCCTGGTAGCTGGTAATGGCGATTCCCTGAACGTCCTCCTGAATGGCGCAGTCCACGATTTCCTGCACGGAGCGGTTGTGCCCAAGGTGGATAATCTCCGCACCGCTCGACTGCATAATGCGGCGCATGATGTTTATGGCCGCGTCGTGGCCATCGAACAGGCTGGCAGCGGTGACGAGGCGAACTTTGTTTTTGGGCTGGTAGGCGGTTGGATTTTGCATGGTGGGTGGTTAAGGCTGCTTTTGGCCCCGCAAAAGTACGCAGCGTCCCCGCAAAATATACCCCAATTTACCTTACCGACCCATCTTCCGCCACAACCGCCCGCCTTTCCGCCAGGCTCGCACAAACAAAAAACCGAACAGTCCAGCCGGTGCGTATACATACCATCCTGTAATGGCGGCCCCGTTTCGGGAAAACCACCAGCCGGCAATAAAAGAACCCGCCGCCAGCAGGGCAAACAACACCTGTTGAACGGCCAGGTACAGTAGCCGGGCGCTGTCGCGTACATCAGGGTTGAGCATTTCCAACTGGCCGCGACGGGCGCGTTGCAGGGTTTGGCGCAGTTCATCGGGCAGCGCCAGCGTATTGGTAAGCGTGTTTTGGATCAGTTCGCGGACGAACGTGATGAGGTCGCCGCGTTTGCCGAGCACAAAATTTTGGGCAAACGGCCGCACCACATCCAGCGGGTTTAATTTGGGGTCGAGCGCGTTGCACAGACCGAGCAGGAGAGTGAGCATCCGGTTCAGCAGTACATATTCCTTGGGCACCTGCACCGCTCCTGTGATGCCGCCGATACCGACCTCTTGAATGAGACGGAACAGGCTGTTGTCGAACGGCTTGACCTGAATGTCCTTGAAGTTCAGCCCCTCGAACTGCACCTCGTTTTGCAGGAAATTGCGCATAGCGCCAATCATTTTTTCGGCCATGACCTCAGCCTCGCGCCCGTCGGCGAGGAAGCCCATACGGCGGCAGGCGTTGATCATACCGTCGGTATCATTTTTCACCGCCGCCTCGATGAGCGCTGGGATACCCTCGCGCATGGCCGTGCTGAGCCGCCCGGTGGCTCCGAAATCGAGCAACACCAGCGTGCCGTCGGGCTTGACAAGGATGTTGCCGGGGTGCGGATCGGCGTGGTAAAAACCGTCCACGAATACCATCTGGCAATAGGCTCGCAGCAGGCGCTCGCCGAGGTCGCGCCGATTCACCTGCCAGGCATCAACTTGTTCGAGGTTGGAAATTTTCACTCCCTCGTGCCAAGTCGTGGTCAGCACGCGGGCTGTAGAAAAAGCCGGATGCACTTCGGGTACGAACAACCCGTCCTGCCCGCGCAGGTTGGCGGCAATTTGCTGCATGGCTGCGGCCTCACGTGTGAAATCCAGTTCCTCTTCGATCATATTGCGCACCTGCGTGTACAGGTAGTCCATGCCCTTTATCTCATAAAACCACGACAGGATACGGGTGATCCGGCGGATCACCTCGAGGTCAACGCGGGCGATTTGCTCGATGTCGGCGTGCTGCACTTTTACCACCACTTCCTTGCCATCGGGCAGTCGGGCACGGTGTGCCTGGCCGATGGAGGCCGCGGCGAGGGGTGTTTCGTCGAAACGGGCGAAAATCGCCTCTGGTGGTTTTCCAAATTCTTGCAGGATGCGGGCACGCACCTGCTCCAAAGGGCGCGGGGGGATTCGGTCTTGCAGTTCCTCCAGCGGTTTTTGAAACGCCTCAGGCAGGAAATTGCCGAGGATGGACAGCATCTGCCCCACCTTGATGAACAAGCCGTTGAGTTCGAGGATGGCCGTTTTCACCCGCTGGGCGTTTTTTAAATGCAGGCCGAGGATGCGTTTTTCGTAAAAACGGTTGCCAAAAAACTTGCGCCCCAGCATCAGCAGGCCATAGCTCGCCATTACCCGCAGGGCCGTCCAGTGCGCCTTGCGGGCGCGACGGGCACCGGAAAAAGTTTGTGTAGCCATGATTTTCAGAGCAGGGGGCGTAGTGTTTTCCACACGGTTTCGGCCACGATGCGGTGACCGGCCTCGTTCGGGTGGATACCATCGGGCAGGTTCAAATTCGGGTCGCCGCCCACGCCTTCCAGCAGGAACGGTACGAGCGCAGTGCCGTTAGCCTTGGCCAGGTCGGGGTACATGGCGGCAAATGCTTTGGTATACGTCGGCCCGAGGTTCGGCGGTGCCAGCATACCCACAAGCACGATCTGACATGTCGGATACTTGGTTTTCACGCGATTGATTATTTCCTGGAGGTTCCGTTTGGCTTCGTCCACAGGCACGCCGCGGAGGGCATCATTTCCGCCCAGTTCGAGCACGAACACATCCACCGACTGGCTAAGAATCCAGTCTACACGGTTTTTCCCGCCTGCGGTGGTTTCGCCGCTGTTGCCCGCGTTCACGCAGCGGTAGGCCAGGCCAAGGCCGTCAACCTTTTGCTGGATCAGTGCCGGAAAACCTTGTTCAGGTGGCAACTGGTAGGCGGCGGTCAGGCTGTTTCCAAAAAAAACGATGGTCTTGCGGGTCGTCACAGATGAAGCCGCAGGCGCGGAAGAATTGCCGGTTGTATCGGCGGGGTTGGGCGGAGCAGGTTGGCTTTGGCAGGCAAAAAACAGGGCTGCAAAAAAAGCCGGAACGAGCAGGCGGAAAACAGTTGTCGTAACGGGGCTGGCTGACCAGCGCGTTTCAGGGTAGTTGAAAAAGAAAAACATGACGTGTTGTGTTTCGGCAAAGGTACGTCCCCGAACGAGAGCGAAATAGCGCCTACTTTTGCATCATTCATCATTCATCATTCATCATTAATGATCAATGCGCACTGCTGAAGAATACATCCGGGGGATCCGCTCCGGCGACCGCGTCGTCCTCGCGCAGGCGATCACGTTGGTGGAAAGCGCCCGGCCCGAACACGCTGCACTGGCCCAGTCTGTGATCCAGGGCCTGCAGGCGGACGGCCCCGAGCGACCGCCCACGCTCCGTATCGGCATCACCGGAGCGCCGGGCGCGGGCAAAAGCACATTCATTGAGGCCCTGGGAACGCGGTTGGTGGAGCAGGGGAAAAACGTGGCCGTGCTCGCCATTGACCCGTCCAGTTCCGTCAGCCGGGGCAGTATTTTGGGCGACAAAACACGCATGGAGCGCCTGTCTGTGTCCGAACGGGCGTTTATCCGGCCTTCTCCTGCGGGCGGTTCGTTGGGCGGCGTTGCCCGAAAAACCCGCGAAACCATTCTGCTCGTGGAGGCCGCGGGCTACGACACGGTGTTTGTGGAAACCGTCGGCGTGGGCCAATCCGAAACAGCAGTACACCGCCTCACTGATGTATTCGTGCTGCTGCTGCTGCCCGGCGCGGGCGACGAACTTCAGGGCATCAAGCGTGGTATTGTGGAAATGGCTGACATTCTGGTCGTCAACAAAGCCGACGGCGACCGCGTCAAACTCGCCAACCAGGCCCGTGCCCACTACCTGAATGCTACGCACTTGTTGCCGCCAAAGCCCAATGGCTGGGCACCCCGTGTGCTGGCTTGCAGCAGTCAGGAAGGCACCGGCGTTGCCGAAATTTGGGAGACCATCGAGGCGTATCAGCGCGATACCGGGGCCAGTGGTTATTTTTCCGACAACCGCCGCCAACAAGCCCAATACTGGCTCGATGAGGCACTGGAAGACGGATTGCGGCGATTTTTTTATACACATCCCGATGTTCGGGAGCGGCTCGCCGGGTTGGAGGAGGATGTGCTGGCGGGGCGCGTTTCGCCGTTTGCGGCAGCGGAGGAGCTGCTGCGTTTTTTTAGCCAAAAACTGCGTTGATGGTGATGATCAGCCCGGTAAGCACTTGAGATTCCACGGAATCGTCCTCTTCGCCGAGAGCGACCAGATCATAAACACCGGCCGTCAGGGCGTATACTTCGATGGTTTTGCTACGCGGGTCCGCGATCCAGTATTCCTGAACGCCGAGGCGCTGGTACAACCGGTGCTTGGCACCCCGATCGGTTCGGTAGGTGCCGGGCGAGAGGATTTCCACCACCAAATCGGGCACGCCCACGATGCAGCCTTTTTGGATGATGTGTGCGTTTTTCTGAGAAACGAAGATCAAGTCGGGCTGAACAAGGTTTTCCTCGTCGAGGTAAACATCGTATGGGGCGTGAAAAATCTTGCCGGTTATTTTTTCAGGCACATGTTGTAAAAAATGGCGCATTAAATTAGTTGAAGCGCTCTGGTGCTCGGTGTCGGGGGTTGCTCTTTTCACTATTTCGCCTTTGATGAGTTCGTAGAGGTAACCGTCCTCGAAGGTGTCCAAGTCCAAAAACTCGCGAACGGTCAGGGTTTTTTCTTCTGTGAAAATCATGTCGGAAAAATTTTAGCGTAACAAATGTACGCAAACATGCCATTACCTTCGCCACATGAGAAAACTGACTGCCACCGCATTGGCGCTGCTTGTGTGCGCCCCTGTTGTTATTTCCCAAAAATTGGAGCACTTCGACGTGGCACTTTTTGCCATGAACCGCAAGCCTGACAGCCTGTGGCACCCGTTTGCGCCGCGCTTTCTCACGGCATTCAACCCCACAGGCTACAACAACCAGCCGCATTTTGTGACCCCGCACGAACTGTACATGACGGTGCAACTGCCCGCCGATACCACGCAGACCGATATCTACGCACTCAACGTCCTGCTCGGCACCACTGCCCGCGTCACGGCCACCACTACCGCCGAATACTCGCCCACGATCCTGCCTGGCGGCAAGCGTTTTTCTGTAGTGCGGGTGGAAACCAACGGCGACCAACGGCTCTGGTCCTTTCCACTCGACCGCTCCGACAACGGCCAACCCGTGTTGCCTGCCATCACCAACGTGGGCTACCACTGCTGGATGCGCGACACCCTGCTCGCACTTTTTTTGGTAGGAAAAAACGACCAGCCGCACGCGCTGGCCATCATCGGAACTGGCCAACAACAGCTCCAGCGCGTAGCCTCCAGCATCGGGCGGGCATTGCACCGGCTGTCCAACGGTCGCTTGGCCTTTGTGCAGAAAGCCACCGAACAAACCTGGTACATCAAAACCTACGATCCGGTGAGCAAAGCGACCGACATCCTGGTCAAAACCCCGCCGGGCGTGGAGGATTTTGCTGTCATGCCCGATGGGGCACTGCTTACGAGCAGCGGCAGCAAACTGCTCCAGTTCGACCCGCGCCACCAATCCGAATGGGTAGAAATTGCCGACCTGAGTGTGTACAATATTCGGAAAATAACCCGCATCGCTGTGAGCAGCGATGGCAAGATAGCCGTGGTGGTGCAGTGATGGTGCGCCACGGTCAGGCGGGCGATCGGAGCAGTTTTTTGCCTATTTTCCACGCCCAATCCCACTCCTTTCGCACCCGAAAATACGGTTTGGGCTCGGCACCAAATTGCCGGCGCACGCGCTCGATTGGCTCAATCATACTGCCTGCGAAATCGAAAGTTTTTAGCCCCAACAATTCCTTGGCGTGGCGTATGGCCTCCCACGCGATCAGGATGCCCGCGCCAGACCGGCGCAATGCGGGATCATCGCCAGCCAGCAGGTAATAGGCCGATTCGCGATCCCAGGCAAGATAGGCTACGGAATGCACCGCCCCGGTTTTGGTGTCTTTTGCAAAAAAAATCTCGCGTGCCCCGCGTGCGGCCAGGGTAGAATCGAGCCGTTGGAGCAAATCGAAGGGCACGGGGGCGCTCAATCCCTGACGCTGGTAAGAGCGGTTGTGGATGTGAAAAAAAAGATCGAGGTCGTCGCCTGTTCGGACGTGCAGTTTGGCAGCGGCTTTGGGCAGTTTATTGTTGCGGTAGTCGGGTGCGAGGTTGGCACGCAGGGTTTTCAGGTCGGTGAGCGGAAGGGTGTACGAGTAGCGCGTGGTTTGGGTGTAGCCGCGCCAATGGAAGGGCAGCCAGTTTTGGGCCGAGTAGTTAAAATCCTGCTCGAAGGCAGCCAGGCGGGGCAGTTGGCCGACGAGTTCCTGCAGCAGCGGCATTTCCTTGCGCGGGGCGCGGTACTCGGGCAGCAGGTATGGCCCCATCATGCGGCACAGTGGCGGCATGGCCACATAGCGCCACCAAAGTTTTTTTTTCAAGAAAAAGGGCAGCACGCCCACCGTTCGTTCGCCCTTGCGGGCAAAAACAGCATCCCAATTCCCTTCGCCACAAACGGCATCGAGGTACCAGTCGTGCATAAAAAGCGGCAGCTCGGGTGCCGCTTCACAAAACTGCCGGTAGGTCGCCTGTTTGTCGTTCATTTAAATTCCTGTGTTGATGTTCAGGTAAAACCCGCTGCCGCCAACCCCCTTCCAACTCCACTCAAACTTGGCCACCATGTTGTAGTAGGCTACTACGTCGAGGCCGATGCCGTAGCCGTGCAAAAGGCGGTTGGTCAGTGGGTTTCCGGCTGCATAATACGGATCGTTGGCGTACCCAAGGTCGTTGTTCAGCGACAAATAGATTTTTAGCGGCATGACCTTAAATGCCTGCATGGGCATGATACGCCCGATCTTGAAGCTGTGGTCGAGGATACCGATATGGAGCGACGTTCGGAACAGGCCGTAATCCAAGCCGTCCATGACAAAAAACTCGTAGCCGCGCACAAGGTCGTTGCCATATCCGAGGGCCTGGTTGTTGAAAAACGGCGGCTGGCGGCGCGGCAGGCTGAGGCGGCCCTTTAGCACGGTTTCGAGGCTCAGGCGTGGTGCAAGAAGAAAGTACCGGCGCAGTTCGGCAGCAGCGCGGAACAGGTGGAGGTCGTCGGTAGGCAGGAGGCCGTTTTGGCGGATTTCCAGGGCACCCAGCCAGCCGCTGAGCGGATAGGGCCGGATATCGCGTCGGTCGGTTACAAACCGGTACACCAAACTGAAATGCCGCTGGCGGGTTTTGCTGCCGAGAAAATAATCGGGGTTGACCTTCGCAGCGATGGAGTCGCCGACTTGGTTGTGGTGGTACTCCAGCGTGAGGGCGTGGTTGTCCAACAGTTTGGGCCGCCAATTGAAAGTCAGGTTGGCGTAAAAACGTTCGCGCTGCCAGATATCGGGGTTTACGGAAAAAAGTTGTTTGTTCTCTTGCGTGCCATAGGCTACCTCGTGCGCCCGGCTCAGGCCTACTGCCGCCCGGAAGCCGAGGGTTTGGCGGCGGTTAAACCACGGGCGTTCGTACACCACCTCGTAGCGGTTGGTATAGCCGAAATTGAGGTTTATTTTTAGCACATCGGCCCAGCCACTGAGGTTGAGGTGCGTCCAACTGATGCCGTAGTTGACGCGCTTGAGCGAGCGGTTGAACTCCGTCCACCAGACGTTGAAATTTCGGTCGGCCAGTTCGAATACCGGTATCGGGTAGATGTACCAGGTTTCAACTAATTGGAACCGCACAGCGAGGCGGTCGCCTGGTTCCAGCGTTTCGAGGCTGATTGCGGAGCTCGAAAACAAGCTGGTGTTCATCACGCGCAGGCGATTGCGTTCGAGTGTAGCAGCGAGCGTAGCCAAATCGAGCGTATCACCGGCAGCAAACTCCAGTTCGCGCAGGATGAATGCCGAGCGTGTCTTTCGGTTTCCCTCCAAGATAATGGTGTCGATGCGGACAAAAGCCTGCACGTCGGGCGCGATCTGGGCCAGAAGAGAGCACGGAAACAAGGTCAAACAAAGCCACCAGACAATGCCTGCGCAGTATTTTTGGCAAAACAAAAATCGGTTCATGTGGTAGGTCATTGGCTGCTCGAAGTCCCTTTCCAGAGGGCGCAAAGGGCACAAGAACGGAAAAAAGAATAAAATTTGGATGTATTCGGTTGATTTGCATCAATTTGCGCTACCTTTGGTCGGAAATCCTTCGGTTGGCAATGGAATTTTTAAGTGATCCTGTACTCTTCGGGCTGTTTTGGACAATCGCTGTACTGGCGGGTGTGCTCATAGGCTGGAGCCTTCGAGCCTCCTGGCCCGAACGCGCCCTGAGTCGACTTTTGGAGCGCACTACTCAAGAACGAAACGCCCTGGCCCGTCTCTATACCCAGGTCAAGCACTATTATGACCTGCGCGAAGTGGACCTGCGCAAGACCACAATCGAACTTGGAAACCTCCGTGAACAGGCCCAACTGTACGAATCCGAGCGCAACCTGCTGCTCGCAGCCGCCCAGGCCAACACCGCCCGCATGGAACGAGCCGAGACGAACTCCATCCTTTGGGCCGAACGCCTGCCGGAATTGGAAGCCGAAAACCTGCGTCTGCAAGCCGAAAATGCCCAATTAGAAGCCGATCTTGGTCGTATCGAGAGCCAAATAGGTGCCTGGAAAACCCTGCATGCCGACTTTGCCGGTATACAGCGCCAACTGCGTGAACTGGAAGAAAAAAACCTGCTACTCGAACAAGAGCGCCGGCAGCTGCGCGAGCAACTCGACATTTCCCGCACCCGTATCGAACAACAGGTGCGCGAACTGGAACGCTACGCCATCCAGGTGCGCCAGATATCCGAAAGTGCCTCCTCCACCGACGGCGACTCCGGTCCCACCCAAACGCCAGCCCGGCCCGATGATCTGCTGCGTATTCGTGGCATTCACCATGACCTTGCCACCCGCCTGCGCGACCTCGGTGTTACCAGTTTCGCCCAGATCAGCGAATGGGAAGACAACGACATTCTGCAAGTGGCCAAAATGCTCGGCATTTCGTTCACCAAAATCGTACAGGAGGACTGGGTAGGTCAGGCGCACATGCTGGTAGCGGGGCAGCAGTGATTTATCGGCGCGCTGCGCTACAATTCTGCTCGGATGAAAGGCATGAAGTTTTCCCGGTTGATACACTGGAACCCGGCCTGTGGGTATGCATCCGTCCAAGCGGCAGGAGCGGTACCGATTTTTGCGCCCCATTTGAACTCGTAGCCGGACAGATGGCCGCCGCTATCTTCGACAAGGTCCAGTTCGGCCCCGGTGTGGGTTCGCCAAAAATGCCGGCTTGCGTACCGAAACCGGTAACTGGCGTTTTTTATCCGTTCGGCCATTAGAAAGTTTTCCCAGAGCTGCCCGGCATCCTGTCGTGTAGACAAACTGTTGAAGTTTTCGATCAGGGCGTTCCGAACGCCGAGGTCGTAAAAGTAGATTTTGTCCATCTTGGTCACCTCTTTGCGCAGATTTCGGCTGTAGCCGCCCAGCCTGAAAATGACAAAGGATTTTTCCAGCAAATCGAGGTAGTTGGCTACGGCATCGCGGCTCAGTTGCAAGGTGTTGGCCAGCTCGTTTACGGACACCAGGTTGCCAATTTGCCAAGCCAACAGTTTGAGGATTTGCCGGAGTTTTTCGGGGTACCGAATGTTGGCCAAGGTCAAGATGTCCTTGTAGAGATAGGAATGGGTGATCTCCTGCAAGTAGCGGTTTTTTTTCTCGGCGTTTTCGATAGCCAGCAGTTCGGGGTAAAGCCCGTAAATCATCCAGTTTTCCAACTGGAGCTCTGCTTGCACGTCGTTTGCTCGGTGGTGCCTCGTCCATTCTTCCGCCGAAATCGGAAAGAGGTGAAACGTCCAAGTGCGCCCGGTGAGCGGTTCTTTGACGCGGTTGGCCAGATCAAGCGAGGAAGATCCCGTAACGATGATTTTCAGGTCGGGCAGGTTGTCGTGCAGGATTTTCAGGTTTATGCCGATGTCGGGAATACGCTGCGCTTCGTCAATAAAAACCAAGTCGTAGCCGCGCACCAGAGCCGACAGCCGATCCAGGTTTCGGCTGGAAAGAGCCTCCAAAAAGGGCACCATGTCGGCATTTATTTCCAACACTTTGCCCGAAAAATTTTTCAAAACTTCCCGCACCAAGGTCGTTTTGCCCACCTGCCGGGCACCGTACAGCACCAGCACCTTGTTCGACTCCGCGAGATCACGCTGGAGGTTGTCCTTTTGCATCCGTTCGATCAGCATGACGAATTTTTGATGCAAACGTACATTTTTTTGCCGACCGACCCGCACAAATCGCGCGATTGGTGCGGGTCGGTCGGCAAAATTGCTCCGGGGCACTGCCT
>JBJXEZ010000366.1:0-5618 GCA_046153695.1 Saprospiraceae bacterium | reverse complement strand
CTGAACAAGGCCCGTCACCAGGTGATCAACCTGCAAACCGATCTGAAACTGTTGGAGGCAGAAATAACGGAATATCAAGGTAAATTGACAGAATTAAACGGTGGTGTCGTTATCGCCTTTGCCGATACGTTGTATCCGTTCGTGCCGGACATTCCAACATTTGAGGCGCTGGCGCAAAGCATCGAAGCAAAAGACCCAGGTTTACAGTTTTTACTGGCACAGCAGCAAGTCGGCGCAGCACAGGTATCCCTGACCAAAGCGCTGACCCTGCCTAAAATGGAAGCGGGGTATCACTACCAAGGTATTTTGGGACAAAATTTTCACGGCTTGCATGTCGCCTTGAGCATACCGCTGTGGGAAAACAAAAACCGCATAGCGCAGCAACAATTGCAAACGGCTTATTACGCCGGGCAACTTGAATCGCGTCGCAACGAACGCTATTACACGGTGAAACGGCTTTACGAAAAGTTCCAAACCCTCCAGGCAGGGCTGAACGAGTACCGCCAGAGCTTGTTGTCGCTCAACAACCTTGATTTGCTGGACAAAGCCTTACAAGCAGGGCAAATCAATACGCTGGAATATTTTGTGGAGCAATCGCTGCTGTACGAAAGTCGCGACCGGTTGTTGGAATTGGAACGGGAAGTAGCCGAGGTAATAGCGGAGTTGACGAAATATCAGTTGTAATAGCTGAAATTCAGGCAATCATGGGAAAAACTACGTTCAGGAAAAATTCATTTTCTGCACCCGCACCGCGTTCAAAATCGCCAGCAACGCCACGCCCACATCCGCGAAAACCGCCTCCCACATCGTTGCCAACCCGCCCGCGCCGAGTATCAGCACCACCGCCTTCACGCCGAAGGCCAGCCCGATATTTTGCCAAACGATGCGCTTGGTAGCCTTACCAATGTGGATGGCTACCGGTATTTTCGAGGGCTTGTCGTCCTGAATCACGATGTCTGCCGTTTCGATGGTGGCGTCCGAGCCGAGGCCGCCCATAGCAATACCCGCGTCGCTGAGGGCCACCACCGGCGCGTCGTTCACGCCGTCGCCGACAAAGGCTACGGACTCGCCACGGGATTTTATCTCCTTGACTTTATTCACTTTGTCTTCTGGCAACAAGTCACCAAAAGCATTTTTGATGCCCAATTTTTCGGCCACCAATTTGACGACCGCCGTTTTGTCGCCGCTCAACATGGTGATTTGTACACCGAGTTTCTCCAATTTTTGGACGGTGGCGAGCGCGTCCTCTTTGATTTGGTCGGCGATGGTGATGTAGCCGGCAAATTGCCCGTTTTCGGCAATGGCGATGATCGTGTAAGGGATGCCGGAGAGCTCGGCGGGGAAGGCGATGCCGAACTTTTCCATGAGGTTGAAATTGCCGACCAAAACGGGTTTGCCGTTCAAAACTGCCCGCAGTCCATGTCCGGCAATTTCTTCTGTTTCGGTGAATTTCAGCGCGTTGTCCACCGCGCCGACATATAGATGAATGGCCGTGGCGACGGGGTGCGTACTGTTGTTTTCCAAAGCATTGACCCACGCGAGAGTCTTTTTTTCATCAAAACCGGGGTTGATTTTGACTTCCTGCACTTTGAAAACGCCTTCGGTCATTGTCCCCGTTTTGTCCATCACCACGTTTTTGATGCCTGCCATGATATCCAAAAAATTGGAGCCTTTAAACAAAATACCGTTACGGCTCGCCGCGCCGATGCCGCCGAAATAGCCCAGCGGAATGGAAATCACCAACGCGCAGGGGCAGGAAATAACGAGGAAAATCAGTGCCCGGTACAGCCAGTCGCGGAAAGTGTAGCTTTCAACAAAGAAGAACGGCACCAGCACAATCAGCACGGCCAACAGCACCACGACGGGCGTGTAGATTTTGGCAAACTTGCGAATGAAAAGTTCGGTCGGTGCTTTTTGCGCGGTGGCGTTTTGCACCATTTCGAGGATTTTGGAGAGTTTGCTGTCTGTGTACGCCGTCGTCACCCGCACCTGTGCGACGGTGTTCAGGTTGATCATGCCAGCCAAAACCGTCTCGCCTTTTGCTTTCGTATCGGGCTTGCTTTCGCCTGTGAGCGCTGCGGTATTGAAGGAGGCGTTTTCAGAAATTAACTCCCCGTCAAGCGCGAGTTTTTCGCCGGGTTTGAGTTGGATGAGGCTGCCGATGCCGACGGTTTCGGCTTTTACGGTGCGGGTTTGGTTGTTTTCCAAAACAGTTACTTCGTCGGGCCGTTGGTCGAGCAGGGCCTTGATATTGCCCTTGGCGCGGCGCACCGCCGCCGTCTGAAATAATTCGCCGACGGCGTAAAAAAGCATCACCGCAACACCTTCCGGGTACTCGCCAATAGCAAACGCGCCGATGGTGGCCAGGCTCATCAGAAAGAATTCGGTAAAAAACTCCCCTTTCCCGATGGCTTGCACAGCCTCTTTCAGTACCGGCCAACCCACGGGCAGGTAGGCCGCCAGATACCACACCGGCCGAACCCAGCCCGTGAAAAACGCGGGCTGCACGTACTCGTCGAGCGCGATGCCACCGAGCAGCAACACGAAACTGGTTATCGCAGGCAGGTATTCCCGCCAGGCGCTAACACTTTCATGATCATGGTCGTGCCCGTCGCCCTCTTCGTGTGGCCGGGGCGGCGGTGGGCCGGTTTTGATTTCTATTTTTTCTTCGAGCGAGCAGCAGGTCATACGGCCTTGCGCATCGTAAGTGTGGACGTGGGAAGTTGCGTTTATTGACATACCAAAATCTTGAATGAACAGCCGCCCGAAAAATGATTGTGCATGGTTGTTAATTGTTTTTTACCAAAACTTTCTGTGAAAAAATGCCTTTCGCGGTACGCAGGCTGACAACATAAACCCCGCTTTGCAGCCTGTCGGCATGGAAAAAGTATTTGGATTCACCTGCCGGAAGCGTACCCGAAAAAATCGTTTCCAACCGGCGTCCTAAGCAATCGCTCAATTCGAGCGTCGCAGTGCTGTTATTCGCGCTAAACACGGGGATACAGGTGATTGCGCCAGCCGGATTCGGGAACACATCGCCGAGTCGGGTATTTTCCTTTGTAAGGTCGGTGGTACCGGTAGCGATATTGACCCGGAAGCGGAAATAACCATCCGGTGCGGGCATCGGCCGGGCGATCTGTTTGCCAGAGTTTGCCGTAGCATGGATGTAGTAATAGACCGTAGAGCCGCCCGGCTGTTGCGGGATAGCAGCCGTCCAAAGGTTATCAACGGGGCTGACAAGCGCCATCGGCAGTTCCTGGTATGCAGCGCCCGGATCGGTTTTATAAAAGACGGACGCACTTGTAATGCCGCTTCTGTGGCGAATAGTAGCCTTTACCTCGTATGCCGGCGGGTTGGCGTCGGTAATGTCGTCGAGACGGCGATGGCTGATCGCTAAGGGGTCCGTTACGCCGACTTCCTTAGTAATGCAGTGAACCGCGCCTCCGAGGAAAATCATCTCGTCGCAATTCACACCCACGATATTATAGCCCGGCATAGACTCTCGCCAGATACGCAAGCCGGTGGTCTCGTATTGTTCTTTATACGTCGGTACGATAATCGTCTTGTTGACAAAAACCGCGTTAGCGTAAGTGCGGTAGTCGCCGCCCTGGTGCGGATAAAGGTTGTTTTTGTCGGGTGGCATCGGTACACGAATGACTTTAAACGGCGTGCCGTAGGAGCTCGTGAAATTGCTCAACACATACTGCAAATTCGCCTCGATTTGCGGTCCGTCGGCGATTCCCGAAGGGTACTCCCCCACGAGCAGCGTCACCTCGTCCAGCAGTTTCATGTGCATGTCGATGTGGTGGATACCGTCGTAAGGCAAGATGGTCATCTTGATGTACGGATCTATACCTAAATAGGCATCCATGATTTCCCCGACCTCCGCTTCGGAATGGTTACTTTGACCCCAGGTATTAGTCGAATCGTTCTCATCGAGTACGAGCTTGGAGGCAAAAGCCCGTCCTATACCGTCGGTCATAAAATTGCCCCCGGTATTCACCAGGTCATTGGGTGCGACGGTAGTGGTATAGACCGGCATGTTGAAATATTGTCCGAACAGTTCCGGCATCACGTCGTCGAGCGGACGCGGGCGGTTGTAAATCCAATCTACCCAGGCCAGAGAATCCACGCCGTTGAGGTAGCAAGGCTGACCGCCGTAATCCCGAACCCAGAAACTGTTGCTCGATGCTTGAATGAAGTCCACGTTTTGAGACCAGTCCACGCCGTAGCTCGTCAGTTCGGTTTTGCAGGTTTGAATATTGGAGCATGCCACTACGACTTTGCATTCCTGCTTCGCTGCATTGATTATACCGGCCAGAATGTCTTTATAGGAACGCCAAACCACTACCAACGCTTGTAGTTCTTCCCACTCGGCCATCGCCCGAACAGGTAGTGCAGGCGGGTCGGTGATGCCGAAGGGCGGGGGTGGGTTGAATCCAGGTGCTCCCTGTACAAGCCACGATTGTTCGGCTTCGGAAAGACCTCGCGGCAAGGTAGGTTCCTGGGCAAGAATGGTTTGGCAGAACGCAATCGTCAGCAATAAGAAGTTGATTGTCTTTTTCATGGCATCGAATTTATTGATGAAAAAGGAAGTGATTTCTGAAAAAGGCAGCCTCTCGAAAGGAATATGACGAAGAAAGGATTTTCCTTCAAAGAGGCTGCCGGCCTTGGCCTGCTTAATTCCAAGGCTTTTATTTTGGCTGAAAAATCAGCATTGCCCCAATAGAGGGCGACATCAATTTCCGCCACCGCCCTCTGCACTAAACCGGATAAAAACTGTTAACCAAATCATCGCTGCACGGTGAAGCGTTTTGCTGTGGCATGGCGGCCGTCAGGGGTGGCGATATTCAAAAAATACAAGCCTGCTGGAAGTTGAGCCACCGGGATTTGCCCGGCAATTGCCGAAACGCCCGCTGTCGAACACCTCCAAACTTTTCCCGCCGTGTCCGTGATACGCCATTGACCTTGCAGGTTTGCATCGGCCGTTACTACGTTCAGTATGTCAGTGACAGGGTTAGGAAATACCGCTACATCCGTTACTTGCTCAATATTAACAGTACCGGAAACGCCGGTAGCGACAGCCACGTACACGATTGTATCCGCCCAGGTAACCCCAGGAGTTTCAGATTGTAAATAGAGTCGCAGAACGCCTGTGCCCGGCACCTCATTCGGGTAAAAAATCGGCTTCAGCATACCACTTTCCCCATTGTTCAACTCGAATGTTCTACTTGAAACAACCTCCAGATAGCACAAATTTTTATCACAAAAGTTGACAGTCCACTCTGGTGGTTTTTGCTCGATAACTCGTGTCCAGCGAATCGTGACTGTGCCGCTGGTAAGGTTGGTGATTTGCGAAAGTAGGTCTATCTCGAACTCGGTTGAAGGCGTCGAAGCATACAGACTGTCTGGGTTGACGACGATGTTAGGCTGGGCCGCCATATTTCCTGTGCCCGCGAGAAATAAAACCAATGACAGATAGAGACATTTTTTCATAAAAACAGATTTAAAAAGTGAATGATTGATTGTCTGTAGCATCTGGCCTTTTGAAAAAAGGCAGCCCCCCGAAAGAAACATGACAAAGCATAAAGAGTTTCCTCCGAAAAGGCCGCCGACCC
>JBJXEZ010000361.1:0-7548 GCA_046153695.1 Saprospiraceae bacterium | reverse complement strand
GACCTGTACCAACAACAGCTCGAATACATCTTCGGCCGACCGGTATCCGACCCGCCGTGGTACCATTTCTGGGTCCCCCGCAAGGAAGAGGATGTCTTTGGAGAAGATCCACTCGGGACCTTTGTATTTATCGAAAGGCTGTGCCGGCAGGCTAAAAACGATCTTGTGCCATACACTGACGATCAGGTGGCCATCGGGTTGGAGTATGTTTTTTGCTCCGGCATGGTTACCGGTTTTAAGCGGGCCGATGTGCCTATTAAGCGCCGCGAACAGGCGTTGATTGGGCTTTTCGGGCTGTTCCGTGATGTGTTCAACCCGCGTTGTACAGCCGCCGGATCGGCAGATACGCAAGAGGTTTTGCCTAAAATCAGTGCTGTTTGTCAAGGGTTTTGGGAAAAAACGCCTTTGTCCACTTGGGTTGATCCCGCTTACCTGAAGGACGAATTTATGTTGCATCACATTGAAAGTATGATCCAGTCCGGTAATAACCGCGATCTTTCCAATGAAACACTTGCCCGTATGCGGGATGATTACCTGAAATCCAATACCAAAAGCATGACGAGCGAAGAGCTGGTCGCACAGATACAGCAACAGTATACCTCCATGTCGGAAGAACAAATGGGTTATTACAAGGCCATTGTATCCGTCATGGAGCAATGCCTGGCGCTCGACAATCCGGTCTGTGTGCAAAGCGGCTTGCGCGGGCTTGATGATTTACACCCCTGTTTATCAGACTTAGGAACGTGTGAACAATAACTTGTCACTTTTGGCTGCTTGATTTCCGGCCATGCTGCCCCTTTTTTTGATTAAATAGCCCCACTATTCGCACAAAAACAGGGTTGCCTGCCCAAAAATCAATCTACCTAAAAGTAACAAGTTGTTGTTCACACGTTCCTTAACAGCCCCCGTTGTGGGGCAGCATTTTGAAAAATGAACATCATTGCCCTGTTATTGGCCGCTGTATTTGCCTTGCTTGGCACCTATTTCGCTTTTTTCGGCATCAAACACTGCTTTCAATACGCCCGGATGCTTCGCGCAGGCTGGCACGCCGAGGGCAGGGTAACCGGGATCAAGACCGCTCAACGATGGCGGAAAGGCCGGAGCTGGTTAGAATACAGCGCTATAATTGCATTCGAGACTGCGTGGAACGAACAACGGGAAGTAGAATATGCCAATCCGACTGGCTCCGACGCGTTCAAGGCCGGGGACAAATTGACCGTATGGTATGATCAAAACGATCCCGAAGTCTTCTCACTCGGAGGGTGGCATTTTGTACAAGATACAGCCACGCATTTCATTTTTGCCGTGTTCCTTGGGGTGCCGGGGTGGGGAATTTTAGTTCAACTGTTCAAGCCTTATATTCATTTTTAACGATTCCGCAATGATCGACAATCAGCCTCCCCGGCTCCACATCCTCCTCGCTTCTCAGGCCTCCCTGGGTATCGTCATACGGCGCGGCCCTTCCAAGCAGTACTGCACCCTGCTGTGGGACCGAAAAACCGACACCTTCACGCTGGGCCAATGGCTCAAAGGCCGCATCTACGAACACCGCTGCGACCTGTCGCCGGACGGGAAGCATTTCCTCTATTTCGCCATAAATGCCCGGCGTTCCAGGAAGGGGCCCATGTGTTGGACGGCTATCTCACGCACGCCGTACCTGCGGGCCATTGCCTTGTACGGCGACGAAGAAACCTGGCTCGGCGGCGGCGCTTTCCTCAACGATAAAACCTACTATGTGAACGGGGGAGTATTTTTCCAAACGCTCCGGGAATCGAAGGAGGTCGTGATGAAAAAACCTGACTCCAAAGCGAAGGTCATTTCAATAGAAGAGGCGGCCGCACAGTCCAAATACCCCATGACCGGTGATCTGGGGGTTTATTGCTATCGGTTGGAGCGGAACGGTTGGTCGCTCACCTCCGGGCATATCAAAAACCACTTCGTATTCGAAAAACCTGTTGGCCGAAAATGGCTGTTAAAAATGCTGGTCAACCAGGGATCATCCGGAAAAACAGGAAAGCAGTCTACCTGGAGCGAATATTCCCTGGTTCACCTGCCCGACCAAACCGTACAGCACTTCCCCGATTGGGAATGGGCCGACATAGACCGGTCGCGCTTAGTATGGGCTACCAAAGGTCAAATTTGGGCAGGGTTGCTGAACGACACCGGCCTCACGAACGAAAAATTGCTGCACGACTTTAACGACATGTGCTTTGAGGCAATAAAAGCCCCATATGACTGACCATTAAGGGCCCGCCCTGCTCTCTTGTCCCCCTTTCATGGGATTGCCGGTGGAAATCCTTCCCGGTACTTTTGTTCTGACATTTTCTCCGATACCATACGGCAAAAAACCACACCTGCACCCGTCGGGAAGGCCTTGTGCTTGCCCGCCGACAGGTGCTGGCTATTTTCGACATCTTTTTCACCCGCCTTACAACATCTGACAATGAATGCTTTCCACCCGCCTTACCTACGGCAAAACGCCGCGATTTACCTGACCCTGCTTTCCCTCTTGACGGCACAGGTGCTTTCCGCCCAAACCTGGACGGGCACGACCGGCACCGACTGGCACACGGCCTCGAACTGGAACCCCGCCACAGTGCCTACTGCCGCAGATGATGTAACCATCCCCAATGTGCCGAATGATCCCGTCATTAGCGCGGCGGCATTCGCAAAATCGGTAGTGATACAGACAAATGGCGTACTCACCGTATCGGCCACGGACAGCCTGACCATCAACGGTACCGCCACAAGGCGCATTTTCAACTTTGGTACTGTGACCAACAACGGTGTCATCATCATAGGAGCAACGGCGGACTTCGGTCAGTACGGCATTGACAACCGCGCCACGATCACCAACAATGCCGGGGCTGAAATACACATTGATCGAACAAACGACGTCTGCCTGCTGAACAACAGCATATTCAACAATGCCGGTACGATCACGATCGGGGCGGTGGCGAGTGTCGGCGGGTACGGTATCCAAAACTGGGGCACCTTCGACAACAGCGCCAGCAGCGAGATCAAAATAGACCGCTCAACATCTGTAGGCCTTTGGAGTTTCGGCACCTTCACCAATGCCGCCAAAATTACCATCGGAGCAGCGGCGAGCATCGGCCTGTATGGTATGCAGTCCTACGGAATCTTCAACAACAACGCTGGTGGCGAAATCAAAATTGACCGCTCCAGCGACACCGGCCTGCAAAACGGTCCTTCCGGCACCTTCACCAATGCCGCCAAAATTACCATCGGGTCGATAGAAAGCGTCGGCCAGTTTGGCCTTTACAGCCGCAACATTTTCAACAACAACGCTGGCGGCGAGATCAAAATAGACCAATCCACGTTCAACGCCCTGTATTCCGAGGGCGCATTCACCAATGTGGCAGAAATCACCATTGGGGCAATGGCCAGCGTTGGGCCGCGCGGCCTCTTCAGCACCGCCGCATTCAACAACAACGCAGGCGGCGAAATCAACATTGACGGAACGAGCGGCTCTGCTTTGTGGAACTACTTTGGCGGCACCTTTACCAATGCCGCCGTAATCACCATCGGCGCTTTGGCGAGCGTCGGCGATTACGGCTTGAACAACTACGCCGCGTTCAACAACAATACCGGCGGCGAGATCTACATTGACCGCTCCACCGACAACGGCCTGAACAACGAGGCCGGAACCTGCACCAACGCTGCAAAAATCACGATCGGGGCAGCGGCGGGCGTCACCGGAAGGGCCATCCGAAATGTGGCCACCTTCCAAAATAACCCTTGCGCAGTGCTCACGATCGTTGCCCGCCTCAGCAACAGCAGCACATTCACCAACAGCGGCCTTTTTACCGTAAACACCGCCATGGCGCACACCAACTCCGCCCTCACCAACAACGGTATCCTCGAATACCCGCAGGGAAACCCCATCCCGAACGTGACGAACAACGACCTCATCGTGAAGCCTGTGGGCGGAGAATGCACCATCGCTCCTGCTTTACAATTCGGCGGCACAAACAGTTTCACCGTAGGCAGCACTTGGTACACCGACCTAAACCTGACCAACCCAGCAGGCACCTACAACCAGGCGGCCAACACACTCACAATCACGAACCTGGCAGACGGAACGCATACGCTGTACTGCTCTATCAGTGACGACGTGAACGGCTGCCCGCGCTCAGTGTCCATTCAAATCACGCTTGACGACGTGACCAAACCCACTATCACCTGTCCCGCCAACCTGACCGTGGCAGCCAACGGGAGTTGCGCGGGCACCGTCGGCAACCGCACCGCTCTGGCCACCAACCTGACCGACAACTGCGGCACGCCCACCGTCGGCCAATCGCCTGCTGCAAACACCCCGCTCAGCGGCCACAACGATGCCGAAACCGTGACCCTCACCGCCGATGATACCCGTGGAAATACAGAAACCTGCACGTTCACCGTCACGCTCAAGGACGTGGCCAAACCCACCATCACCTGCCCCGCCAACCTCACCGTGGCCGCAGACGGCACTTGCGCCGGCACCGTCGGCGACCGTACGGCCTTGGCCACCAACCTGACCGACAACTGCGGCACACCCACCGTAGTCGGCCAATCGCCTGCGGCAAATACCCCGCTCAGCAGCCACAACGATGCCGAAACCGTGACGCTCACCGCCGCCGACAGCCACGGGAACACGGAATCCTGCACGTTCACCGTCACCCTCAAAGACGTGACCAAACCCACCATCACCTGCCCCGCAAACCTCACCGTGGCCGCTAACGCCAGTTGCGCCGGCATCATCGGCAACCGCACCGCCCAGGCCACCAACCTGACCGACAACTGCGGCACGCCCACCGTCGGCCAATCGCCTGCGGCAAACACCCCGCTCAGCGGCCACAACGACTCGGAAACCGTGACCCTCACCGCCGACGACAGCCATGGAAACACAGAAACATGCACGTTTACCGTCACGCTTAAAGACGTGACCCCGCCGGCTGCCCTGTGTAAAGCCGCTGCCGCGCAAATTCAATTGAATGATCAAGCCACCATCACAGTGGCTGACGTGGACAACAACTCCACCGACAACTGCGGCGTGGCCACGCGCTCGCTGAGCAAGACCGTTTTTACCTGCGCCAACATTGGAGCCAACACGGTCACGTTGACCGTCACCGACATCAACGGGCTGTCGAGTACGTGCAACGCCACCGTGACGATCACCGATCCAAATGCCTACTGTTGCACACTTCCCGATGCCAGGTGCAAAGCGGCCATCGTCGCCCTTGTCGGCAACTCCGTTACCGTCACGGTAGCCAATGTGAACGACAACAGTACTGCAGGTTGTGGCCTTCAAAGCATCAGCGTATCACCCAACACGTTTAACTGTACCCACGCAGGCACCCAGCAAACCGTAACGCTGACCATCACGGACATCAACGGAAACAGCGACAATTGTCAGGCCACCGTGACCGTGGTAGACAATACCCTACCCACCATTATTTGCCCCAATCAGGTAACGGTCACCTGCTCGGTCTTTGTACCAGCAGTTAATCTTACTGCCGTCTTTGCATCCGATAACTGCGGCGTACCGACAAAATCACATGTCGGAGACATGACCACCAACCAGACTTGCACCAACCGAAAAACCGTGACACGCACCTACCGCGCCACCGACGGATCCGGCAACAGCAGCACTTGCTCGCAGGTGATCACAGTGTTCGACAACGTGGCACCAGTGTTCACCTCGGTGTACAGCAACATAACGGTGCAGTGCAACAGCGTGCCAGCAGCGGGCAGCCTTACTGCCTTTGATGAGTGTGACGGATCGGTTGGTGTTGTTTACAATGGCCAGACTTCCACCCCCGGCCCCTGTCCGGATGCGTACACGCTCATCCGAAAATGGACAGCTACCGATGCCTGTGGAAATACCAAAACCTTCACATACCGAATCACGGTCGTTGACACGCAATTGCCCAACTTTACCAGTTGGCCGGGCAACATTTTCATCCATTGCTCCGAGATACCAGCCGTGGGCACGCCCACAGCCACCGATAACTGCGATGCCGCCGTGGCCATCACCTACAACGGCCAGACCTCTACCCCCGGCACCTGCGCGAACAACTACATTTTGACCCGTCGTTGGACGGCCATGGACAACTGCGGCAACACCCGCAGCATTTCACAGCGCATCACGGTGAGTGACAACTTCGCGCCAATATTTACCTCCGTGCCAGCCAATGCGACTATTTCTTGCACCGACCCGATCCCCCCCGTAGGTACCCCTACTGCATCCGATGCCTGCGCTGGTGCGGTGATGATCACCTACCTCGGCCAAACAACGGTCAGCAGCACCTGTCCAGGCAATTACCATATCATACGAACCTGGCGTGCTGTTGATGTGTGCGGAAACAGCAGGGCAGCCACACAGTTCATCGCAGTGAAGGACACGGGAGTGCCGGTGTTCACATTCGTTCCGGCCAATGTCACCATTCAGTGCAACCAGCCCCTGCCCCCCCTTACTAACCCGACCGCCTCGGATGCCTGCAGTGGCTATGCGTCCGTGACTTACTTGGGTCAGGTGTACACCGGCGGCGGCTGCTCCGCCGACTACACCGTCACTCGCACATGGCGAGCATCTGATTTATGTGGAAATTCGATTACCACGCAGCAGGTGATTACCGTGAACAGCCCGAACTACGGCCCGCAGGAAACGGAAAACAGGTCGCAGGATGTTGGACGACCACAGGGTGGGCGACGGGAAACTGGACTACGGCAAGGGTTGCTCCCACGCACGGTTCATTTGCAACCCAACCCGACCACCGATCAGGTCTGGATTGACTTGAACGACTTTGCTGGCGAGGCCGTGACGGTTTCGATTTTTGACGACCTTGGGCAGTTGATCTGGGAGCGGCGAATACAGGAGGTGGAGGAGCAAAAATTGTCGGTTAGCCTGCATGAGGCGGGCGCTGCGGCGGGGATTTACACCGTACGTGTGCGATCGGCGAGCGGTGTGGCAACGACACAGTTGGTGCTGGTGGAGTGAGGGGCCGCATCCGGCCGCCCCTGAATTTTTTTGTCATTTCGCAGAAATCCGTCCGCTCTACGGGCGAAAGCCATACACGGCTTCCCTCGAAGAGCGGACGGTTCCCTGTTGTAGGATAAATGAAGGGTATACACAATTGACAGATCATAGGTGCCATTTGGGCCATGTGCCTCACCTTCACCAATGGCTTCATTCCATAAATAGAGCAAGACAAACAACTAGTTCTCTCGTAGACTGGTGCCCCTTTTTGCTGATGAAATGATGGCGGTTGTTCCGGTTGGTTTGCTGCCCATGCAGCCCGGCGACTGAAATTTAAACACGCTTTTAAAAAAAGCAGGCAAGTTGTGGCCGCCCGACACTGCCGGGTTCAAACCAAAACTTGCCTGAAAACGTACGGAACGGTACCGCTAAAATTCAAAACTAATTTTTCACCGCCTTCACCACCGCGCTTTGCCTGCCCTCGGCACGCAGCACGACGAGGTACACGCCCGTAGGCAGTTCTTGCCCAAACCGGACGGTGCCGGTATCGGCGCCCAAAGGCTGCGCGA
>JBJXEZ010000327.1:0-4962 GCA_046153695.1 Saprospiraceae bacterium | reverse complement strand
TTTTCCAAAATTATTGGGAACAGCGGTTGTCCGTGGCGCTTGCCGGCGGGCGTGAAGATGGCCTACACACCGGGTGGGGGCGGCTAAACGCGCTCAAAATTCTATTTATGGAATTGCTGCCGATACTCATCGCGTCGGTGTTGTTTTGGGCGGCAGCCCGAAAGAAAAAACCGGATGTGGCGGAACGGTTGGAGTATTGGCACATCGCTTTGTTTTTTGCCTTGCTGGGTTTAGCCGGCACATTACCGCTATTGGCCAGTACCCGCCAAACGGCGATGTACCTGACGGCCAGCCTTCCGATGTTTGCCCTCGCAGCCAGTTATTTTCACTTGCCGTTGCTGCGCCGTGTTTTTGATTTGCCGCAGGCAAAAAAAATCGTGGTAGCCCAACAGGTACGGCAGTTCGTAGTGGTGGCAGTGGTGGGACTCGCGGTTTATTTGGGCACTATCGCGGGTAAGCCGGGCCGCGAGCAGGCGCTTTTGCGCGACGTGGACGCGCTGCTTAAAACCATCCCAGAGGGCAGTTTGATGGGTGCATGCGAGGCACTGGCGGGTAATTTTTATGTGCATACCTACCTGCAACGGTTTTTACATGTAGAAATCAGCCGAGACATGGGTGCTTCCCGTTACTTTGCGACCAACCCGGTTTGCGAGCCTGCTTTGAAAAAAGAATTGGAGCGGGCGGGGTTTACGGAAACCATTTTTGTGGGCGAGACGTTGGCCGTCCACCGAAAACAACGAGAAGGCAAAAACGAATGACACAGATTGGAACCGTTATAAAATCCACCGGAAGCTGGTACAGCGTGCGCCTCGAAACGGATGGCACAGTGCTGCAGTGCCGTATTGTGGGCAAATTTCGCCTCGACGATGTGGTGCTGACCAACCCCGTGGCTGTGGGCGACCGAGTGGAGTTACTCCCCGAGGGCACGGGGCAGGGCATGATAAATAAAATACTGCCGCGTCGCAACCACGTTGTGCGCCAGTCGCCCCGCCGCAAGCACGACCTGCACCTGCTGGCAGCCAATATTGATCAGGCCGTTCTGATAGTGACGGCTGCTTATCCGAACCTTAAACCGGGGTTCATTGACCGGTTTTTGCTGATGACCGAGCCGCACGAGATACCTGCCACCATTGTGTTCAACAAGGGCGACTTGTATGAGGAAGCAGATGTGGCGGCGTTTTTTGCCATGAAAGCGGTCTATGAAAAAATAGGCTACTCCGTGTTGGCCACTTCCGTGCCGGAACGCAAGGGTCTGGATGCCCTCAAAGAAGTTTTGAAAGATAAAACCACGTTGCTCAGCGGACAGTCGGGCGTGGGAAAGAGCAGCCTGATCAACGCCATCCAGCCAGAAATGGGTCTGCGAACGGGCGAAATCAGCGGCCACTCTGGGAAGGGACAGCATACAACCACATTTGCCGAGATGTTTGAACTTGATTTCGGGGGGCGTATAATTGACACTCCCGGCATCAAAACGCTGGCATTCAACAATAAAGACCCGCAAAATGTGGCCCATGCCTTCCGCGAATTTTTTGTATTGTCGGACGGCTGCCGGTTTGGTGCATCGTGCCTGCACCGCAACGAACCCGGCTGCGCTGTTCGCAAGGCCGTGGCCGAAGGCACGGTCAGCGAGTTGCGGTACGCCAATTACCGCGGAATACTCGAAGAGGTGGAAGACCAGAACTATTGGGAACGTTGGAAAGAAATGTGACGAGAAGTGCGGTACTTTTGCCGCGCTTTTGGGGCAAGCCCGATCAAACGCTCCAGGCACTTTCACATGAAAAAACACAATTTTTCCGCTGGCCCGGCTGTGTTGCCAGCACCCGTCATCAAAGAAGCCGCAAAAGGTGCGGCCAACTACCTCGGCAGCGGCCTAAGCCTGCTCGAAATGAGCCACCGCGGCCCCGAGTTCACCGCCATCATGGATGAGGCTAATGCCCTGATGATTGAGCTATTGGGTATCCCGGCCAATAGTGGTTACCAAGTGCTTTGGCTTACCGGCGGTGCCAGCACGCAGTTTTTTATGGTACCCATGAACCTGCTCGACGACAGTGAATCCGCTGCCTACGTGGACACCGGTACCTGGGCCAACAAGGCCATCAAAGAAGCCAAGGCGTTTGGCAAAACGGCTGTGCTGGCCTCGTCCAAAGAGCAGAATTATGCGTTCATCCCCAAGGGTTACAAAATCCCGAAAGATGTCAGGTACCTGCACCTGACCAGCAACAATACCATTTTCGGTACACAGTACCAGCGCTTCCCCAAGTCGCCCGTGCCCGTGGTGTGCGATATGTCATCGGATTTTTTAAGCCGCCCGGTGGATGTGGCCAATTTCGGTCTGATCTATGCCGGGGCGCAAAAGAACCTCGGGCCGGCCGGTGTTACGGTGGTTATCGTGCGCGAGGACATGCTCGGCAAGGTGAATCGCTACCTGCCCACCATGCTCGACTACCGCACGTTTATAGCAGAAAATTCGCTGTACAACACGCCTCCCGTGTTCCCGATCTATGTGTCCATGCTGACCATGCGCTGGATTAAAAAAACCGGCGGTCTGAAGGCTATGCACCGCCGAAACAAGGCCAAGGCTGCTCTGCTTTACAACGAGATTGATGCCAACCCGCTGTTTGCCGGCACATGCGCCAAAGAAGACCGCTCGTTGATGAACATCTGTTTTGTAATGGCGAAGGGCCACGAGGGCCTGGAAAAAGAGTTTTTGAAAGAAACCGAAGCCAACGGCATGGTGGGCCTCAAGGGCCACAGGTCAGTGGGCGGGTTCCGGGCCTCCACATACAATGCCCTGCCCAAAGCCAGCGTGCAGGCGCTGGTTGACTTGATGCGCGATTTCGCACGGAGAAAAGGGTAAGCGGGTGAGAGTGTGAGCGGGTGAGAGAGAGAGCGGGTGAGAGTGTGAGCGGGTGAGAGTGTGAGCGTAGTGAGCGGGTGAGCGGGGTGAGCGGGTTCAACAGGCGGACACAAATTCAGATTAGATATTTTATCCTACAATGGAAGATACCTCGTTGGAAATTAGCACATTATCCAATTAGCACATTGTACTTACTTTTGTCCAATCATGCACCAGGTTGACCTGCTCCGTATCAATTTCAATCCCGATCAGTTGGCCGTGCTGAACGTGGCCATGGCCTTTTTGATGTTCAGTGTGGCACTGGATGTGCGCCCGGCAGATTTCCGCCAGGTGGCCCGGTTTCCCAAGTCCATCGTTGTGGGCATGGTGGCGCAGTACTTGCTTTTCCCTTTGCTGACACTGGGTATCATTGCGTTGTTTCGCCCCCCCACCAGTATGGCCTTGGGGATGGTGTTGGTGAGCATGTGCCCGTCGGGCAACATGACAAATTTTTTGGTGCATTTCTCCGGCGCAAATACGGCGCTGTCGGTCACGTTTAACGCAATTATCATCCTACTGGCTACAATTTTGACCCCGGCCGGATTTCTGTTTTGGTCGCAATATGTGCCGGAATCGGAAGCCTTGCGCACGTCCTTTGACCTTGGACTTGGCGACATGGCACGCATAATTCTCCAACTGATATTGGCTCCACTGCTGATCGGTATGCTGCTCAATAACCGGTTTCCGGTATTCACGGCCCGTATTCGGCCATGGGTACAACGGGTGGCATTGGTGCTGTTTTTTTCCATTCTTGTGCTCGCCCTGCTTGGCAACGGCGACAACCTGACCAAATACCTCGGCAGCGTGTTTGCTATTGTCTTGGTACACAACGCGCTCGGCCTCGGTACAGGTTACTGGGTCGGGCGTTTGGCCCGGCTCCCGGAGGGCGACTGCCGCACCTTGGCCTTTGAGACCGGTGTACACAATACGGCCCTTGGGCTTCTGCTTATCTTTCGTTTTTTCAATGCCCTCGGCGGCATGGCCCTTGTGGCCGCGTGGTGGGGAATCTGGGATTTGGTGACCGGTATCAGCCTCGCGATCTGGTGGAAACGAAACCCGGCAACCCCCAGTAGCAAAAGCATACTCTCGGCCTGAGTAAATCCGAAACCTTCTAACCACCTAACCAGAAACCTTCAACATAACAAAAATGTACCTGTACGATCAAATTCAAGAGGCTGTGGCCGCCGTCCGTACCCGCACCGACTTCCAACCCAGCACGGGTATTATCCTCGGCACGGGACTCGGCAATCTGGTCGAAACAGTGGAAAAAACAGCCGAAATTCCCTACGCCGACCTGCCGCATTTTGCCCAAAGCACCGTGCAAAGCCACCAGGGAAAATTAGTTTTCGGCCGCCTCTATGCCCATCCTGTGGTGGTCATGGCCGGACGGCTGCACTACTACGAGGGTTGGAGTATGCAGCAGGTGACATTCCCGGTACGGGTGTTGAAGGCACTGGGCATCGAGCGGCTCATTATTACCAATGCCTCGGGCGGTATCAATCCGCACTTACGCGGCGGCGACATCGTGGTGGTGCGCGACCACATCAACCTATTGCCCGAAAATCCGTTGCGCGGGCTAAATGACGAACGCCTCGGCCCGCGTTTCCCCGATATGTCCAAACCGTACGATGCTGAGCTGCGAGAAAAGGCGCTGGCTGCTGCCCAAAAACATGGTATCCGGGCTTTTGAGGGTGTTTACTCTGCCATGCAAGGCCCCAACCTCGAAACGCCAGCCGAGTACGCCATGCTGCGCAACCTCGGCAGTGACTGTACCGGTATGTCCTCTGTGCCCGAAGTGCTTGTGGCCCGGCATCAAGATTTGCCCGTGCTTTTACTGTCCATGGTAACCAATGTTTCGTTCCCGCCCAGCGCTATCAAAGAAACCTCGGTTGAGGATGTGATTGCTGTTGCTCGTGCCGCAGAGCCGAGTCTAAGCCGAATCATTCGCGAAATTGGTTTTGGGTTAGGAGGTTAATTCAACTTTGTCATATCAAAGGAATCGCACGCGGTTTTGTCATTTTGAAAAAATCCGTCCACATCACGGTGGGCTTGGTACCTGCAAGACC
>JBJXEZ010000325.1:0-3625 GCA_046153695.1 Saprospiraceae bacterium | reverse complement strand
TTGATGGCAAAAATGCTTGCTGGGTGCCCGGCACCGACCATGCCTCTATTGCCACTGAAGCCAAGGTAGTGCGCTGGTTGCGCGAGGAGAAAAAACTGCGCAAAGCCGACCTTACCCGCGAACAGTTTATGGAGTTCGCCTACCAGTGGAAGGACAAGTACGGCGGCATCATTCTTCAACAGTTGCGCCGACTTGGTGCTTCGTGCGATTGGCAGCGTACGGCTTTCACCATGGATAAAAGCTACTACGAGGACTGTCTACGGATTTTCGTTGATTTGTACCAAAAAGGGAAACTGTACCGCGGCCAACGCATGGTGAATTGGGACCCGGAGGCGAAAACGGTACTGTCGAACGAAGAAGTGTTGTACAACGAGGAACAGGCACAACTTTTTCACATCAAATACCTGCTCGAAGGCTCTGACTCGGAGGGCATCACCATTGCTACGCAGCGCCCGGAAACGATCTTTGCTGACATGGCTGTGGCTGTGAACCCCAACGACAAGCGCTACAAAAATCTCGTCGGCAAAAACGTACGCATTCCGCTTATTGACCGGTTAATACCCGTCATTGCCGACGACTATGTAGATGTCGAGTTTGGTACCGGAGCACTCAAAATCACCCCCGCCCACGACCCTAACGACTACGAAATCGGCCTCAAGCATAAACTCGCCATCATTGACACCATTGATGATGATGGCCGTATCAATGACAATTGCGCCTTTGCGCCCATCGTCGGGCTTGACCGTTTTGAGGCTCGCAAGCGCATGAAACCGCTTTTAGAAGAAAGCGGAAACCTGGTGAAATTGCAGGATTATGTAACCAAGATTGGCCGTTCCGAACGCACCAACTCGGTAGTGGAGCCGAAACTCTCCCTCCAATGGTTTGTGCGCATGAGCGATCTCGGCGTTCCCGCCCTGAAGGCTGTGCTGGACCGCGAAGTACAGTTTTACCCCGACAACTTCCAAAACCTGTACCGCAACTGGATGGAAAACCTGCGCGACTGGTGCATTTCACGGCAGTTGTGGTGGGGCCAGCGCACTCCCGCCTGGTACCTGCTTTCGGAAGGCTTGAACAAAGAAACCCACATTTTCGTAGCAGAAACAGCAGAGGCAGCATTAGACCAGGCCCGCAAAGCAACTGGAAATGCCAGCCTTTCACTCGCCGACTTGCGTCAGGACGAAGACGTGCTTGATACCTGGGCATCCTCGTGGTTGTGGCCGATCAGCGTGTTCGACGGTTTCCGCCAGCCGCAGGGTGAAGTAGCCTACTACTACCCTACTGCCGTGCTGGTCACAGGTTGGGACATCATATTTTTCTGGGTGGCCCGTATGATTATGGCTGGCTACGAATACCGGGGTGAACGGCCATTCAAAGCCGTGTATTTTACCGGTATGGTGCGCGACAAACAGCGCCGGAAAATGTCCAAATCCCTTGGCAATTCGCCTGACGCACTCAAATTACTGGACGATTTCGGTGCCGACGGCGTTCGGTACGGCCTCATGTCCAGCGCCGCTGCGGGCAACGACATTCTGTTCGATGACAAACTCTGCGAGAACGGTCGCAACTTTTGCAACAAACTCTGGAATGCCCTTCGCCTTGTAAAAGGCTGGCAAGTCATTGATAGCGCCGAAACCGAGGCCGAAGCCCGGAAGAATGCCCTCGCCGCACGCTGGATGCGAGACAAGTTCAGCCAGGTGCTTTCCGAAGTGGAAACACATTTCGAAGCATTTCGACTCAGCGAGGCGCTGCTCGCCCTCTACGGTTTCATTTGGGATGACTTCTGCTCCTGGTACCTGGAGATGATTAAGCCCGGTTTTGAAAAGCCCATTGACCGTACCACCTATGAGGCAACGTTGGACCTGTACACCGATCTAATGGTGGCATTGCACCCGTTTATGCCGTTCATTACCGAGGAAATCTGGCACCAGTTGCGCGATCGGGCTGCCGGGCAGGACTGTATGCAGCAGCCTTATCCAAAGGCAGGTGCTGCCGACGAGGCATTGATCCGTCAGGTGGAATCGGCCAAGGATGTGATCACGAAAGTGCGTGAACTGCGCAACCAGAACCAGATCAAGCCACGTGAGGCGCTGAGTGCCTCCGTTCAAAACAGCGATTCGGCTCGCGCCTTGTTTGCTCGCGAAGGGCTTTTAGAAATGGTAGTCAAACTGGCTGTTTTGTCCAATCTGGACCTGAGTGATGCTGAGCCAGCGAACAGCAAATCTTTTATTTCCGGTACGGAAAAATACTACATCGAGGTAAGCCAAACAATTGATATAGAGGCCGAACAAGCGAAAATTCAACAAGAGCTGGAATACCAGCGCGGTTTTCTGAAGTCCATCGAAGCCAAGTTGTCCAACGAACGATTCGTAGCCGGAGCGCCCGCCGCGGTCGTGGAGAATGAACGAAAAAAACTGGCAGATGTACTGGCCCGGATCGGCATCCTGGAGGAGTCGTTAAAAGGAATTAATTGAACTGTTACCGAACCAGTGTAATCGTTCCCGAAAAAACGGCGTGCGCACAAAATTCGGTCTGCATTTCAAAATGATACACGTATACCCCCATAGCGCATAGCATTCCACGGTGTCGCCCGTCCCAGCCATCGCCGGGGTTTGTAGTGGAAAAAACGAGGCTACCCCACCGGTCATACACATCGAGTCGGTATTGCTCGAACGCAACCGGGGCAAAATTAGGCAGGAACAGATCGTTCAGCCCGTCCTGATCTGGGCTGAATACGTTGGGGACGAACACAAAAGGCGCGTTATTGCTCCAGGACTGGTACGGTGCTACCGTCAAGTTCAACACCACCGTACTGTCGCAACCATACACGGATGAAAAGGTCGCCTCGTACACGCCCGGGCTGGCGAGTTTTTTCCCGTCGAACAGGTACACCTCTCCCGGGCAGATAACCACCTGTTTTTCCATGTCATAGTTTTCCTGAACAAAAAGCCGCAATAGGCGGACGCTGTCGCAGCCATGCACAGACTGAAATGTGTCCACAAATACCCCGGTAGTCGTATATCCAAAATAGGACTCACCGGGGCAAATAGTCACCGTGAGGTCAAGGGCATAAGCTGGAAACACTTCTACCTGGGCAACCGGGCTGAATACGGAACAGGACAACGCAAAGGAATTTCCGGCAGCGGTGGCAGCCAGTCGATACAGGCCTGCATCGGCAGCCGTTAGTTGTGGGAAAAACAAAGCCGAGTCCGTGGCTCCTGGCACCGGCTGCCAGACACCCATTACAGGATTAAATTTTTGCCATTGGTATACAGGCAAATCAAAGCCCGAAGCTGCGCCGGAAAGGGTAATCGGCGTGCCTGCACGATTACTGCAGAAGGAAAAATAAGCACCGGAAGTAAGTACGACGTTGGCACAAATACCAAAAAACAAATCGTCGACGGCCGCATCGTTTGCGTTGCAGCCAGGTTGGTCGTTGATAAGTTCAATCCACACATCGCCCTGCTTGTTGCCGGAGTGCCAAGTCGAAGCGGTTTGTACCCAGGCGCAGTCGGGGTAGCTCGTTGGCGGATTGATAGGCGAGCCGTCTACCTCGAAATGGTACAGGGGCGCGGGCAGCCCGCAACCCGGGGCGGCATTGCGGCCCCAGGCTGAAAAGACGTACGTT
>JBJXEZ010000319.1:0-3537 GCA_046153695.1 Saprospiraceae bacterium | reverse complement strand
AACGTATCGAGAAAACCCTTGACGTGCAGTGGCACGCTCGGCGTGCAGGTCTGCCACGAATCGTTGGGCGGGAACAGTTTCACCTCGTACATGCCCGTGTCCACCAAAAGAAGGAAGTCACCGTTCGTTTTGGCTACGGCGTAGCGTGTAAAATTGGGGCTTTCGACCTTGACGATCCAATTTTCCAGGCCCGATTCAGCCCCGTTGCGCAGGCAGTCGCCGTTCAGGTCGTGAAACACATTTCCAGAGATATAGCTGGTGAAGGCGGTGCAGTTTTTGTCCATCTTCACCAGGTACGGGTTCGATTCCGTGAACGTGGTGGCTATGAAGAACTCGCCAACGCCCGCTGCCACCGCGCCGCCATCCGAAGTGGCGACAACGCCGATGCCCTGGTCAAAACCTGGGCGACCTACAGCGATTTCGCAAACTTTTGTACCGAGGCCGTTGGTGCGCAGGAGGTAAACGTCTTCCGACTGGCCAGCCGTTTTGGTACCGGTGACAAAAAAACCGCCGGTGGTGGACTTGACCACATCGTAAAAATCGGACTTGGAGTACGACTGGCGCCATAGGATCTGGTTGTTGCCCGCACCGTCTACCTTCATCAAAACGCCGATACCGTTTTCTTCGTAAGTGCTCCGCCCGGCCAATACGATATTGCCGTCGGTATCTTCCAGCACCGAGCGTGCAACGTCGTCGGCGGGTAAGCCGGACAGTACCTCAAAAAACGCGAAGGTGTTTTCCCAGATCAAATCGCCGGAAGCACCGTCAATTTTCAGTACGCTGATGTCGCGTGGCACTGTTTTTTTGCTGCCAGTAGCCACGATGTGGCCGTCGGCCGTCACGGCGAGGCTGGTACCTTTCTCCGCCACGGAACTTTCGCCATACAGGCTGCTCCAGATCAAGTTGCCCTCCGGGGAAACTTTGAAGAGTAAAAAATCTTCATTGGAAGAAATATTCTTTCGGTGGCCGCAGGCTACGAGGCCGCCGTCGTACAGTTCCACAACATCTAAGGCCTCGGCATCGTACGCGCTGGGAAAAGTGTAGGTCCAAACGGTGTTACCCGACTTGTCGGTCTTGAGCAGGAACGCCCGCCGTGGACTGTTGGACGATTTGGAATAGCCTGCGATGACGTAGTGGCCGTCTTGGGTGACGACGATGCCTTCTCCGGTTGTTTGGGAGCCGAGGAAAAAATCCTTCGACCACTGCTGGTTGCCGTCGGCATCCGTTTTGAAAAGCCGGGCGCGGTTCAGGCTGTTGTAATAGCCCACAGCCACCAAGCCGCCGTCGGGCGTGTTGTCAATGTCATTGATCTGTCCTTGTCCGCCGCCATCAAATACGCGTTCCCAGCCCTGGCCGGCGAGTATGCCGACGGGCAACAAAAAAATCAAAGTGAGCAGGTATCTAAACATGAGGACAAGGATTAGTGCTGGTCGTAGCTGTTTAACGACGGTACAAAAGTGCGGGGCCTGTTTCACTAGCAGAAAGACAAAATTTTGCATTTGTTGATTCGTTTTTGTAACCTAATTTTGGCGTTTAAAAAATAATTTTGGTTGTCTTGGCGACATAAACAACTGAAAGACAATTTTTGAGCCAAGTCAAGCAGGGTTTTTGTTTGGCGATTAATCATCGAGTTTGTTGAACAGATAAATATTTGCCTTCATGCAAAAAAGTGTTTTGGCGGAAATTGTGCGCTCGCTGAGTCGCAAGGAAATCCGCGAAATAAACAAGTGGCTCCAGTCCCCAGCACACAACCAGCGCGAGGATGTCGTGCGCTTGTTCGATTTTTTGATCAAAAACCTGCCCGATGCGACGCAAGACGAGGCCATGGAAAAAAAACGGGCCTGGAAAGCGGTGTTTCCCGGCGAGGTCTACGATGATGCCCGGATGCGGCAGGTCATGTATTTTTTGCTGAAAGCGGTGGAAGAGTATCTGGTTTTCACCGACAGCATGGAGGATCAGTCCAAGTACCTCGGTGCGCTGACGAAAATTTACCGCGTGCGCAAATTGGACAAAGCCTATCGACAGTCCCATCGCCTGGGGCGCGACTATTTGGAAAAACAACCCTTGCGCAACGGTTACTACCTGATGAATGCCTATTTTTTCGATCTGGAGGAATACAACCACCGCCTGCCGATTTCGCAAAACGCTCCGGTGAACCTGCAGGAGTCAGCGGATGCTTTGGAAAAATGGTTTCTGGCCGAAAAACTGCGCATCGCCTGCGCCATGATCGCCCACCGAAACGTGTTCCAAAAGATCAACTACGAGTCGGGGTTGCTGGCCGAAACTTTGGCGTACATCCGCGACAACGGGTTGCTCGATCAACCGGCGATAGCCGCGTTTTACTACGCGTATTTAGCCATAACCAACCCGGAAGAAGAGTCTTATTTTGATCAATTGGAGAAATTGCTCCACAGCAACATCTTACAATTTGATCATTCTGAGGCCCGTGTTCTTTATATCGCTGCGATAAACTATTGCGTAGCAAAAATCAACCAAGGTGGGCCAGACTTCCCCCGCCGCGCATTTCTGTTTTATCAGACAGGCCTAGAAACAGGTATCCTTCTTGACACCAACTCCATTTCTAGGTACACATTTGGAAATGCAGTTGTTTCAGCACTTCGTATCAGAGAGTTTGGTTGGGCAGAACAGTTTATCGAAAAATTCCAGCACTTTTTGGAGGAGAAAGAGCGAAAAAGTATGGTGCACTTCAACCTTGCTAGGCTTTATTTTGAGAAGGGAGACTATGGCAAAGCCCAGCAATTGTTGACCAAATTTGAATACGACGACATGGTGTTAAACTTGGTGGCAAAGACCATGCTTCTCAAAATTTACTACGAAGAGTCCGAATTTGGCGCGTATGAATCTTTACTGGAATCAATGCGAACTTATTTGCAACGGAAAGAGGCGATCAGCCCGAATCACCGTTCCCTTTACAAAAACTTCCTGAGCATCATGCGCAAACTCATTCACCTAAATCCCTACTCCAAGGCCCAAAAGGAGAAATTCCGAGCGCTGGTGCTCGAAACCAACCCGCTTTTGGAAAAAGACTGGCTCTTAAAACAGGTATCATAAAAAAGACAGCAGAGCATAAGCCGCCCTGCTGCCTCCAAATACCCAAGGCTTTGACCTACATGACCACATCCTCCGCAATCACAAACCCATTTTTCGCCACCGAAAAGCGGTACGTGTTCCCGGTGTTCAGGCTGCCCACAGCGGCGCTGAGCGAGGAGGTGGTGAAGGACTGCTCCACTTGCGAGGTAGTGCGGTTGGTGACTGTGATTTGATAGTCGCCCGCCCCGCCCCAGGCATCCCAGGTGAGCAGGACGGACGTGGCCGAGGTCACGGTTACGGTAAGCACCGGGTCGGTGGCCGGGGCCGAGCCGGTGGTGATCAGTTGCGTTCCGCTGAGGGACGGAGCGAATGCGGCCAAAAGGGCCAGCAGGACGAGGCACTTCATTTTTTTTAGCATGGTGTGAACATGTTTTAAAAATGTGAACGGTTAGCAGGCGCGGGGTATGTCTTTCGTTCGAAGGACAT
>JBJXEZ010000308.1:0-5673 GCA_046153695.1 Saprospiraceae bacterium | reverse complement strand
CATTAGCACATCGTACCAAGTCACCGGTTCCCCGGTGTACTACGAATTGGAAGTACCTGGTAATGCCATACAGGCGTTGGCCTTGGGCAGCCAAACTGGCGAACACGTTATTTTCCGACTAAGCAACATCATCTTGAACGAAGTCCCGTCCGGAACACATTTCGGGCAATGCAACGTGATACTTTCCGCGATCCTACAATAATCCAAGACCCTCTCCATGCACGAAGTTCATCTCCTGCACATCATCGAAGGCTGCCGACAAGGCAAGGCCCGTTCGGAAGAAGCGCTGTTTCGGCGTTTTGCTCCGCGTGTCGCCGCCATCGCCCGGCGGTACGCGACCGACGAGCCGCAAGCCAACGATTATGTGCAGGAGTGCTTCGTCATAGTTTTTGAAAAAATAGACCGTTACGACCCCCAACGGGGCGAATTCGAACCTTGGTTGCACCGCCTTTGCGTGAATGTCATCCTTCAAATACTCCGAAAAAACAAATCCGCCCAAGCCACCGTCGAACTGCCTCTCGAACTGCCGGACGGCGATTTTTGGGAACCAGAAGCGGAAACCCTTGAACCTGAAAAAATACTCGAAGCCATTCGCCTGCTTCCAAACGGCTACCGGGAGGTTTTCAACCTCAGTGTGTTCGAGGAATGGCAGCATCGAGACATTGCCGAGGCGCTCGGTATCAGCGAGAGCAGCTCCCGATCCCAACTGGCACGCGCTAAAAACTGGCTGAAACAAAAACTAACACAAGTGACACGACAATATGAACAAGGATTGGTTTGACCAGACACTTCGAGACAAATACCCAGCGGAGGCGAGCGATTTCGATACGGATTCCGCATGGTCCGCCCTCCAGGCACGACGCGGCCGCAAACGACGTCGGGTAGCATTCTGGTGGTTTACCGGTGCGGGTTTTGTTCTGCTCGGAGCCGCTGTGCTGCTTTGGCCCAAAGCACAACAGCAATCAGGCAGCCAAAAGACTACGGTGCCCGTTGCTACCGCCGCGCCCATTATTGAAGAAATAACTGCCCCATCCACGGCCGTAGTGGTCAACCCGTCTTTATCATCAAATTCTCCAAAAACCGCCTTTGAAAACAAAGCAGGCCAGTCGGAGCCGGAGATGGTTGTAGTGGTCAACCCGTCTTTATCATCAAATTCTCCAAAAACCGCCTTTGAAAACAAAGCAGGCCGGTCGGAGCCGGAGATAGTCGCTGCACAGCAAGCAATTGTAAAAAATCAACCCCTTTCAACGAATACGAGCCTTCACAATTCACCAGCATCTGATGACAATACCCGGCTTACGCAGGAACCTGCCGTCGGAAGTATCACTGAAAAAGCCTCCCATTTTGCACCCACTACCACACCAAGCGAAAGCAATTATTCATCGGTTGTCATTCAACCATTAGAAAATAAAGCGTTTGTAGTCACCAGCGAATTCAGTTCAGAATGCCCACCATTTGCGACTTATTTGTTTGGAGAAAAAAAGAGAAGCATGCCGAAAACGGCCCGCTGGTGGTTAGGCGCTTCCGCGTACTACGGGCTTTCCAGTGTTTACCGGCATGACGATATCGGTGTTTACGCACAAAACCGCAAATCAGAGGAGACGGCTCTGGATATGATTCAGGCTGGCCTGGACCTTCGCTACCACCTCAAACCCAATTTTTTCCTGCAAACGGGTCTTTATTTCACGCAGTGGACGGATGTGCGCGAGCGCATTTTCCAGGAAAACTACACCGTACGCGATTCCAACTACCTCATCGGCTCGCTGATCAAGGCCGACGGCTCGGTTCAGAATATTTACGGTCCGGTAGACATTGTCCACATCCATACCTCAACCGCCGAAACGTACAACCGCTACCGCCACATCGAGTTGCCGCTGCTGGCTGGGGTGTCACTCCCCGCTGGCGGGAAATGGCGTTTCGAATGTGCCGCAGGCCCTGTATTCGGGGTGCTTTCGAACCATTCCGGCACTATTTTGGGGCTAGATGGCAACACCAATATGCCGTTGCAGGACGGGCCATACCGCAATGGCGGCACCATTTCGGGCATGATGCGCCTCGAATGGGTGTTCGCTGGCAACGGCTGGTCGGCTGGCATCGGGGTCATGGGCCGGATTGGCCTGACCGACTGGGCCGCCTCCGAACAGGCGTATACGGAAAAACGCCACGCGGTAGGCGCCGGACTGGTTTTCCGAAAGGCATTGCAGTAGGGAGATCACTCCGGCGCAATTGACAGATTCTGGCTATTCTTGTGCTGTCAAATTGCGAACAGCATGCAAGTCAGAACGCTATGTCCACGCCGAATACAATCGTTATAGCCGGGGCAGGCCGAATAGCTACCCACCTCGGCAAACGCCTCCGGGCCAAAGGTTTGCGTGTGGCCCAGGTCCTTAACCGATCCGCCGATTCAGCCCGCGCCCTGGCAACTGAGCTCCGCGCAGATTGGTCAGACGACTGGGCAGACATTGACCGGGATGCTGACTGGGTACTGGTAGCCGTACGCGACGATGCCATAGCAGGTGTGGGTCAAGCCCTTGCTCCGTACGCGCCGCAAGCGTTGGTCACACACACCTCCGGGGCTACTCCAGGTGCCGTTTTGGCCCCCTTTTTTGAGCGATACGGCGTGTTTTATCCCCTACAGTCCTTTTCTATGGAGCGTACGCCAGTATGGTCGAAGGTGCCGTTTTGCGTGGACGCGGGTACGGAGGCGGATGTTCTGGTTTTGAAAAAAATAGCCAAGACCATTGGCAACCTGGTTTATCAGGTCAATGACGAGCAGCGTTCGGTACTACATGTAGCGGCGGTTTTTGCGAACAATTTCGCCAATCACTGTTTTGCCATAGCCGAAAAAATATTGGAGGAGAAGGACCTGCCTTTCGAACTGATCCATCCACTTATGGAGGAAACCATAGCTAAAGCGCTGATCGAATCGCCCGCTAAAATGCAGACCGGGCCAGCCGTCCGCGGCGACCTTGACTCCATGCAGCGGCATTTGGACTGGCTTACGGCCCACCCTGCGTGGCGGGAGCTCTATCTCGGTTTGTCGAAGAGCATCAACCCGGATGTTCAGTTTTCGAACAAAAAGCACACAAAAAAGTGATGCATGTTCCTTGGAGCGCTAATATTTCACCAGCGCTACCACCACGCGCTCCTTCCCGCTCGTCACCACTGCCTGGTAATTTCCGGACGGCAAACCGCTCACGTCGAGCGTGACAATCCCTTCTTCTGTCACCTCCACCTGCTGAAACATACCGGTACTCCTCAGATCGGAAGTCAGCAATTCTACCAAAACGGTTTGTGGATGCGGCGTTCGGATGCGCAGTCGGCAGTACACCGTAGCGGGGTTAGGCCAGGCGAAAACCTCTAGTTTTTCCGAAGGCATACTCAGGGTACGCCACTGGGAGAATGTAGATTTTCCATCGCGGTCTGTTTGCCGCAGGCGAAACAAGTGCTCGCCGGGAGCGAGAGCGTTTATACGGAACAAATACGAGGCAAGCGATTTTCCGTCGCCCTTTGCTGGTACAAAGCCGAGGGCTGTCCAGTCGTGGCCATTGTTGCGACTTTGCTGGATTTCGAAGCCTTTGTTGTTGATTTCGGAGGCTGTTTCCCAAACCAATACGGCATCGCGGTCATTTCGATTGGCCTCAAAACGGACAAAGTCGACGGGCAGGCCGGTGCCCCCACCTGGGTTAGTTGGTGGGGGTGCCAGCGCTACATCCAGCACAGTGAGCACGCCGCTGGCAAGGGTGGCGCTTATTACTTTTCCCGTGTAGCCGGGTTTGGACACGCTCACGTCTACCGTGCCGTCCGGCATCTGTGCCATTCGGTATTGACCGACGTTGTCCGTGGATTCCGAGAGCCCGCTCTGCAAAATGACGACGGTTGCTCCGCTAATCGGGTTTCCTGTAACGGAGTCGGTAACGGTACCCTCGAGATAGCAGCCGCGAATGTACGTTGGTGAAAGCACCCACATCTCGCCGTTGGTGGTATTTTGGGCGACTATATTGGAGGCCACAATGGTGCCAGAAGGGAAGTATGGATACACACCCCAGCAGCCCTCGAAACCGTTGCCGGAACCGTTCGGGTAGGTATCATATCGGCCTGCTTCTACGATGTTGGCGGGTCGGTTCACGTCAATAATGGAAAAACCGTCTTTGTACCAAGAGGTGACTGCATAATCATCGGTGACGTGCGTATTGTGAACAATGGACCCGGACCCGGGGGTAATGCGGATGCGATCAAGTTCTTTTATGTCAGTTGGGTCGCTGATGTCATAACTGGTCAGGTAGGAATTGCTGACCTCGTCGGTGGTAAACAGCGCATTGCCTGATTTCCAGGTATTGTGGGTGAAGTTGCCGGGTGTTGTTTTGGTTCCGAGCAGGACAGGGTTGGATTTGTTCGCCATATTGATAATCCCGAAATTGCCTGCGAAGATGTGGGCAGGGTAGAACAGGTCATTATCTACATACCCGTCGTGTACATACCCGACAAAGTTGACAAAGCCAACGTAGGCCGGGTTGTACGGGTCATTGTTCAGGTTGTACACCTGCGCACGTCCGCCGTTGAGGTTGCTGCCGTATACGTATAGGTAGCCCTTGGTTTCGTCCACATGCAGGGCATGTCCTTTGGTAATTCCGCCGGGTTGGACGTTGTGGTGGGTCAGGTTAGTCGAGGGCAGGTTGGTCAGGTTGACGACCTGGATGCCGATGGCACCGTGTTCTGTAACAACATACGCATAGTTCTGGTAGGTTTTTATTTCTCGCCAGGTGGAGGCAGGGCCAGGAATTTGTACGATTTGCTGCGGATCGTCCGGGTCTGTCACGTCTACGATGATCAACCCGTTTTTGGCTCCCACAAGTGCGTATTCGGTGCTTCCGGATGTGTAGCCCCAGATGTTGGCGAGGTTCTGGTTGTTAAATGTCATCGTGGAGCGGTGGGTCACATTGAAATTTTGCGCCAGCAACAAAAAGGGCGCGGCGGCAAAAAGAGCAGTACAGCAAAATCGCATATCGAGCAGTATTTTTTACAAAGGACGGTATTACATGCAAAAACGCGGCACCGACGGTTTGCCAAATTTGTCACAACCGCAATCGAATCATTCAACCCGCTCAGCCCCCGTGTATACATTGAAGCGCTCGCCGCGCAAAAATCCGATGAGCGTCATTCCAGATCCTTCGGCCAGTTCTAGTGCGAGGCTGGATGGTGCGCCCACTGCTGCGAGGCAGGGTATGCCAGCCATAGCGGCTTTTTGTACTAATTCGAAACCTGCACGCCCGCTTACGAGCAGCAGGTTTTCACGCAAGGGGAAATCCCGCTCACTGCGAAGGGCCGCGCCTATTACCTTGTCCACGGCGTTGTGCCGACCAACATCCTCACGCAAGAGAAGCAGCCGCCCTTCCTGGTCAAAAAGGCCAGCAGCGTGCAGCCCGCCAGTTGCATCAAAAGTGGCTTGTGCCTGGCGCAATGTTTCGGGCAGCCGGTAGATCAAATGTGCCTGAAAAACCGGAAATCGCGGGGTAGGGTAGTAGCAACTGACCGTGTTCACAGCATCCAGCGATGCCTTTCCGCATACTCCGCAGCTGGACGAGGTGAACAGGTGTCGCGTCAGCCGCTCTGTATCCACGGGCACATCGGAACGAATTTCGGCCAGTAGCGTGTTTTCCGCCAGCCAACGCA
>JBJXEZ010000304.1:0-3735 GCA_046153695.1 Saprospiraceae bacterium | reverse complement strand
GCCCGGTCGAGGCAGCGGGGAAATGCCCTGACCTTTTCGGTGAACACCTTTTTCGGCAGGCGGGCGTTAGCAGTTGCGTCAAGGGATATTTCCTGGCGGGGTTTCAGCCACCCGTTCAGGGTCTGCTGGGCATCGTCTTGCAGGGCAGCGGCATAGTTGCGCCGCAGTGCAGGGTGCAGGGCCGCGACGCTTTCCTTTTCCGATAATTTTTGGAAATAGAATTCCGCGCAGTCCTCGTCGGGTTGAAAAAAATGCCCGGCTAGCAGCGTCCGCTCGAAGCCTGCGTACCAAAACCGGACACTCGTATCGGCCTTTGCCAATACCTCCTGCAACATACCCCGCTGTTCCACTTTGGCAATGCTCGCGGGCGGCGTGCCGAGTTTTTCGAGCGCGGCCAGCGTCGGGCCGTCCACCAAAAACAGGGCGCCCGATTTGTCGCCCACCGTGAGCGGCAGTTGGGAAAGCGGGGAAACCTCCTTCGGCACCCGGTCTTCGAGGTAGCGGCCGATTTCGAAAAGCGACACCTGCCCGTCGTGGTCGCCGTCGGCCAAGCCGTACAGGCCGTTGCAGAGGTGGTAACTGAAAACGCCGCGCCCGCCGCCCCACTGTTCGCCCTCGATGCTGAACTCGTTGGGCTGGCAGCTCAAAACCTTCTGCTCTTGGCTGAACTGCTGGGCCAGTTGGCTGCTCGTCAGTTGGGTGCCGATGACGGTGTTGCCCGCCAGTTTGCCTGCCCGGCAAGCGTCCACTACGACGAAAACTCGGGTTTTCATCTCAATGGAAAGCGTTGATACCACTTGCCGCAACATATCTACCGGCAGCGCGCCCGCGAGGTAGGCGTGGGCGGGCGAGTCCCAGAGCAAGAGGAAGCCGAGCTGGTTGAGGAGTTTGGCCTCCACGTCGCCGTGGCCGCTGAAGTAGATGATGGCCTGGTCGCCCGGCTTGCTTTCCTCGACGAGCCAATAAAGGGCGGCGATGACCTGGCCGGCAGTGGCTTGTTGGTTGGTCAGCAAGCGCAAATTGTCATCCGGTAGGGAGCCGCCGCCCGGCGAGCGGAGGAAATTGGCGAAGGCCAGCGCGTCGCGGTCGGCGAAGCGCAGGTCGGGGATGTCCTTGTCCTGGTAGTCGGAGATGCCGATGACGACGGCTCTTGTGGAGTTTTGAGTTTTGGGTTTTGAGTTTTGAGTGGGGATGGGGGTGGCACCTTTCTCGGTTTGAGAAAAAAGGGAGATGCCATTCAAAAAGAGGAAAGCGAAAAAGAAATTTTTCATGGCAGTACAGTTTCAGTAATTTTGCGAAAACTACGGCTCATTTTTTATGAAAAAACGCGATAAAATCCTGCAAGCCGCCAAGCAACGCCTCACGGCTGCGTTTGGCGACAAGATCAAGGATGTCATCCTGTTCGGTTCCCGGGCCTGGGGCAAGCCGACCCGTTGGTCGGACTATGACATGGTAGTGGTTGTTCGGGGTGATTATGATTGGCGTTTTAGGCACGATGTTTCAGATGTCATGACTGACATAGACCTGGATTACTCTGTTTACATTCAGGCACTTGTGGTATCCGAGAATGAGTTAAAAAACACGTCGCAGGGATACGAACCCGTTTTTGTAAAAGCCCTTTCGCAAGGAATCTACGCATGATTACGCCGGAACAACGCAACCAACTTATCGCAACCCGCCTTGAACAGGCCGAAGAGTGCATCGTTGACGTGGAGATTTCCATGGCAAACGCCCGGTACAGAAACGCAGCCAATCGCCTCTATTATGGAATGTTTTATGCCATGTTGGCCCTCGGCTTGTTGCGCCAATTTGAAACCTCTAAGCATCAGCAGATGATTGGTTGGTTCAATAAAAATTTTGTCCACACAGATATTTTCCCAAAACATTTTATCCGATTGGTCAACAGGGCTTTTGATACCCGAACAATCGCTGACTACAAAACCGCTCTGCCTCCATCCGCCGAAGAATTGGAAGTCATGTTCGCCGACATGAAACTCTTCATCTCTACCATCAAAGCCTGGATCGAGGCCAACCCGGCCTGAGCCGGTTTCTGTTGCCTTGTTTTAATCCTTCACCTTATCCGGAAAATACTTTTTCATCAGCGCCTTCCACTCCGGCGTGGCCCGCAGCGGGGCGAGGTTTTCGTCGCTTTCTAATTGCTCGAAGGTGCTGCCCCGTTCACTCGTCGTTTTTGGGCGCCTGCTTTTTGCGTCTTTGTCGCCTTCCCGTTGCTCGGAGGTGCTGCCTTTACCGATGACTTGCTCCACGTAGGCAAGCGCCTCGTCGGTTTTGCCTTCGGAGGCGAGCAGACAAGCCATCCCGAGCATCGCAGCGGCATAGTTGGGGTTTAGTGCTATCGCTTTTTGGAAACTCTGCTGTGCCTCATCGGGTCGGTTTGTTTTGAGGAAGACCATGCCGAGGTGCTTGCGGGGGTTGGCAAAAGTCGAATCGAGCGAAATGGATTTTTTCAAAAGCGGCTCCGCTTCGACGTACCGACGGGTTTCGTTGTACCAAGCCCCAAGACTATTCAAAATCATTACATGTGTCGTATCTAAAGAAAGCGCCTTCTTTAAGGCCGGCTCTACTTCGGCGTAGCGATCTGTATTTCTGTAAACAATCCCAAGACCGTTCCAAGCGGGGGCGACCGTCGAATCCAGCATAACGGCTTTTTTCAAAAATGGCTCCGCTTCGACGTACCGACCTGTGGCAACGTATAAATTACCGAGATTGTTTAAGGCATCTACGGACGTCGAATCGAGGGAAATCGATTTTTTCCAAACCAACTCTGCTTTGGCAATACGGTCTGTGTTCATGTACACCATCCCGAGGTTAATCAAGGGAATGCCATACACCGAATCCATTGCAATGCTTTCGAGAAATTCATTTTCCGCCTCCTCGTATTTGCCCAATTCCTGTAATGCGCAGGTTATTCAAGTAAGCCACGCTCATTTGTAACCAGGTCAAAGGCGACTGGGGCTCTAGTTCCAGTGCCGCCCGATACAGCGCCAAGCGTTGGCGGGCAAGACGTTCGTTGGGGTTATTATTATGCGGTTCCAACATCATGCCTTCAAACAACATTTTCCGGGAAAGAAGCGAATGTTGCATATAGTGCCCCTTGCCCAGCAAAGCCGCCGCACTCTCCAACTGGCGGGGAATAGACCCAAGCGACAACTTTTGACCCATACATTCCAGTTGCATGGCATCTGCTTTTAGAAAGATGTTCATCGCTTGCTGTGCATCGTCCTGCAGGGCGGCGGCGTAGTTGCGTTTCATCATGCCGCGCAGGGGGGCAAGGGTCTCGTTTTCAGCGAGTTGGGCGAAAAGTTCATCGGCGGGCGGCCCAACGTCGGAAGGGTTTGAAACCCTTCCGACGTTTTCTGTTTCCCGAAAAAACCGCTTTTCCCGGACGGCTTTTTTGAAAGCCAAATACATCTGCCGGATGCTGGAATCCGCTTTTGCCAAAATTTTCTCCTCAAAACCGCGCCCCTCGGTCGCGGCAAAAACGGGCATCCCGCCCGCCTTCGATTTTTGCAAAGCGGCCAAAATCGCAGCGTGTACCGTCGCCAGCCGCTCGGTTTTGTTGCCCAAAAGCATTGGGACCTCGCTTTGCGGCGCGGCCTCGGCGGTCACGTGGTCTTCGAGGTAGCGGTCAATCTCGCCGACGGAAACTGTGCCGTCCGCGTTCCGGTCGGCCAGGCCAAACAGCCCGTCCACGAGGTGGTAACTGAAAACGCC
>JBJXEZ010000302.1:0-4287 GCA_046153695.1 Saprospiraceae bacterium | reverse complement strand
GTGAAGAGCATCCGGTAGGCAGTAAGCCCGGCGAGCGGCAGCGCTGCTGCCTGTTCCCAGGTCAGGTTTTCGGGCATGGGAGCCAGGTTGGCTCCAGGGATGGCGATGCACTCAGCCAATGTGCCGTTTTCAGGCAGGCCGAGTACTCGGAAATTTTTTCCCTGTGCTGTCGGGTTGTTGCCCCAGTCCAACGCCGGATACAATACCACCGCTCGCCCGTTCGAGTCAGTGCCTGCCCCATCGCTACCGAGGACGACTGGCAGCTGAATTTTGCTGTACTGCCCCTGTGTAATCCACCAGTCGCGGCGGTTCAGTGCCGCAGCCTTCAGGTGTACCAATGCCAATTCGCCTTCAGCGTTTGGCAATTCAATATCCTGAAAAACAAGTGGTTTGTTGAGTTCATGCAGCACAAGGGCTTTCATGGCGGGAACTGTTTTTTGAAAAAAACTATGTGGAGAAGCCGAACAAAAGTACGAGGTTTGCGTTCGGAATTCGATTTATGAACACGTTCCAAAAAGGTTTGCGGATTGCACTATTTATTGCCGCTGGCTGCCTCGTACTCAATGACGCAGCCGTGACGGCTTTTCCGTGCTTGCAACAACTGGTTTTTGCTCTCGTAAACGACCAGGAATGTGAAGAGGAAAGCATCCCTTCCCCCAACTCGAACCTGCTGGAAGAACAAGCCAAACACCACGAATCCAACCACTGGATCGATTACACAGGTGATTTAAGTGAAGAGACCGACCCGTCGGCTGCCCATTTGATTCAGGACGATGATGTTTCGGTGTTTGCCTTTATCACTATTTTCTCTCCGCCGCCCGAGCTGGCTTGATCTCCGATTCTGTTTCCATCCTTTTCGTCCACCCGGTTCATGCTGGTACGGATTCCTTATTTTTCTGATTAACAAATCCAACTTGACTCCATGTCGAACAAAAACATCTTGGCAAGCGTAAAACACGACTTGCCAGCGTCTATTGTCGTTTTTTTAATCGCCCTACCGCTTTGTCTCGGTATAGCCCTGGCTTCTGGCGCACCGCTATTTTCCGGCATGATCGCCGGTATCGTCGGCGGTGTCGTTATCGGCTGGTTGAGCAATTCACATACCAGCGTGAGTGGCCCTGCGGCCGGTCTTACAGCTGTTGTATTGGTTTCCATCCAACAGCTTGGCAGTTTCCAGACATTCCTTTTGGCGGTTGTGGTAGCCGGTCTTTTGCAACTGCTACTCGGTATGGCTAAAGCAGGTAGCCTGGCCAACTTCTTTCCGTCCAGTGTAATCAAAGGAATGCTGTCCGGCATCGGCATCATCATCATTCTCAAGCAAATCCCGCACGCGCTTGGTTACGATAAGGATGCGGAAGGCGACATGACTTTTTTTGAAGCTGGCGGGAGCAACACGTTTACCACCCTGTGGGACACCATTATGTTGTACATCCAACCCGGTGCAACACTCGTAGCCTTGGCCGCTTTGGCTATCCTGGTTTTGTTCGAACGACCGAAAGCCAAAAAACTGCTCGGCCCGGTGCCAGCTGCATTAGTGGCCGTGACGATTAGTATTTTGCTCAACGAACTGTTCAAGGCGAGCGGCACTCAACTGGCTATTCTGCCCGAGCATTTGGTTTCAATACCTGTTGCTGCAGACATTAATGGTTTTTTGGGACAGTTTACGTTGCCCGATTTTTCCCAATGGAACAACCCGGATGTTTACCGAATCGCGTTGACGTTGGCTGCTGTAGCTACGATCGAGACATTACTCTGCGTGGAGGCAATAGACAAAGTTGACCCCGAAAAACGCACAACCAACCCCAGCACAGAGTTGAGGGCACAGGGCATCGGGAATATGGTGTCGGGGTTTATCGGTGGTTTACCTGTCACCTCAGTCGTTGTGCGCAGCTCGGCCAACGTGAATGCCGGAGCACGCACTAAACTGTCGGCTATTTTGCACGGTATCTTCCTGTTTGTCTGTGTACTGGCAATTCCTAAGGTGCTGAACCTGATCCCGCTGGCCGCTTTGGCAGCGGTCTTACTTCAGGTAGGATACAAACTGGCGAAGGTTTCCATTTTCAAAGAGGTGTGGGCCAGTGGCAAGTATCAGTGGTGGCCGTTCATTGCCACGGTGGCAGCAGTAGTGCTGACCGACCTCCTAACCGGTGTTGCGATCGGCCTTTGCATTAGCATTTTCTCCATTTTGCGCAGCAACATGAAAAATGCGTACGTCTTTCATAAGGAAGAATACCACAAGGGTGACATCATTCGGGTGAAACTGGCACAAGAGGTTTCATTTCTCAACAAAGCAAGTATAAAAATGACTCTTGACCACCTTCCAGCCGATTCGGAAGTGATTCTTGATGCTACGGACACAGCCTATATTGACCACGATGTACTGGAGGTGATCAATGAATTTGTAGCGGTCAAGGCTTCTGCCAAGAACATTAAAGTGCTGCTCAACGGTTTTCACGAGCGCTACAAAGTGGGTGAGGCCGATTTTGTGCATTGCGAGTCACTGCCACCCAATTCCCCGATAAAAGCCAGCAAGATTAAGGGAAGTTAACTCGTCGCTGATCCGATAGAGATACAAGCCACCTTCCGTAGGGTATAAAAAGAAGGTGGCAAGCACAAAAGCGGGAGTACATGACCTCCTTTGTGTTTCCAAAAAAAATTACAGCAAGAAGGTTTTATATAGAAGGATGTTAACCCGTTCGTTGCAAAACGCACGGGTTTTTTTTCAACCCTTTCGTGTGCTTTGCCAGCTCACTAACTGCCATTTCCCGCATTTTTTTCGATAAACTGCCGAGTAGAGCAAGCGGGCCTGAAACGGTGCATCATTGAGTTTTCCTGTTACGACAACGGTTCCGTTCACGAGTGCTGTTCGTCCATATTGCCGTACGTTGGCTTGCTCACGTACCATTTTTTCATAAATCAATTTCCCGCTGACTATAGCGACGATGTGTGCAGTTTTGTCCTCTTGTAATGCGTTGGAGTGCAAGTAAATCAGGTCGTCGGCCAATAATCGGCGTAGCAGAATCGTGTCGCGGCGCACCATTGCTTCGAATCGTCTTTCCTCCGTGGCGAGGATATTTTGATCTGCTTTAGACTGGGCCTCCGCTGCCAGCGGCAGCAAAAAGAGGATCAGGGTCAACGTTTTATTCACGGTGTTTTGTTTTGTGACACTTTCCGGAGCTTTAAAACTCGTCCCAAATAAACGAACAACCAACGGATTGCCCATCCTATTTTTGCCCCAAAACATAGTAACAATGAACAAGCTGATCCTCCTCCTTTTTGCCATAGCGGTACTCGTGCCAACGTTCGGTTGCGGCCCGAATGCCGAAAAAAGTGCGCCCGCTGCTGGGCCATACGCCAAGCCGGAACTGTTTCTCTACGTTACCAACGTGGACAACCTGCGTTTGCGCGAAAAACCAAACCAATCCTCCGAGGTGATCGCCCAACTCAAAGAGGGCACAGTGCTCGAAAGCTCGGGCAACGAATCCACCAACCAAGAAAAAATTGAACTGCGCGGTATTTCTCGTCGCGCACCGTTTTACCAGGCTACAGCGCTGACCGGGAATAAACCGATGGGCTGGGTTTTTGGCGGTGCGCTAACCTGTGTGTACGCCGGGGCGCGAAGTGGCAGCCCCGACGCGGCCCGGGTAGAACAGTTCGCCCAGTATCTCAATACCTTGAATCCCAAGGAACTCGAAAGCGGCAGTAAGGCCTGGCACTTTGTGGAAAACGATCTTGCCGATGCTTCTCAGACGTTACTTGATGCAGCATTCATTCTACTCGAACGGTTTCTCGAACGCATGAAAACCGAAGGCGAATTTTATACACTGACTGAAAAACACACATTTACCTCCGATGATGGCAGGGAAATTTTTACCGACAAATTCGACCATAGCAAGTACCCTTTGACTGCCAGGTTATTTGCTGCCGGGTTCCGCATGGTCATTGGCGAGGGCACACTTTTTCCAGTGGTCAACTGGGGGCGTTTTCAAGAATATTTCGGGCCGAGAGTGACGCACCCGATGCAAAAATATATCAACCAACGCTGCGCACAGCAGAACACGCCGATGTACGATGAAGGGGAATTGCTCATCCCGTTGGAAAAAATGGCAGATGTAGCCGTTTTTTGGGAAAAATTCAATCGAGAAAACCTCTACTTCCCGTTGGGTGATCATTCACGTGAGTCCGAAACATGGCTACGCAATTCGCTCGTCTTTGGCAACGACTCCTCGCCTGTCTTTTCGGGCGATTCCAGCCTTGTTGGCCAAAATTATCGCTCTGCCTGGGAGT
>JBJXEZ010000285.1:0-10331 GCA_046153695.1 Saprospiraceae bacterium | reverse complement strand
CGTTCGGGGGCATGGGCACCATCATCCTGATCACCATTTTTGGCCTGCTGGCCGTGTTGATCCTGGAGTTCAAGACCTTCCGCAGTACGATCATCGTGCTGTCGGTCATACCCCTGGGCATTATCGGTGCCGTGCTGGCGCTGTTGATTACGGGTTATCCGTTTTCGTTCACGGTAGTGGTGGGCCTCATCGCGCTCATGGGCATCGAAGTGAAAAACTCGATCCTGCTGGTGGATTTCACCAACCAGTTGCGGCTTGAAGGGCGACCTATTGACGAGGCCATTCAAGAGGCTGGTGAGGTGCGTTTCGTACCCATCCTGCTCACGTCGCTCACGGCCATTGGCGGCTTGATGCCGTTGGCAATCGAGGAAAACCCGCTGTATTCGCCATTGGCTTATGTGCTGATCGGGGGGTTAATTTCGTCCACATTGCTGTCGCGGATCGTGACGCCGGTGCTGTACAAGTTGTTGGCGCCGAGGGTGGGGTAATTAATAATGAGGAATGATGAATGATGACGTACAAGTTGCTGATGCCGCATCTCGGTTATTCCTGCCGGTTGTCAAGTATGGCCACGATCTCGATTTGTTCTCCTTTTTGGCGGTAAACAATCGAAGTTTGTGGCGTAACCACGCACTTTCGGCATCCAGGAAATTTTTCCGATGAAGGGAAGCCGTGCGGCAGTGTCTTCAAAACCTGGAGGACACGGTTTAGTGGTCAGTCATATCAAGGAGTCGTTAGGTTAAACTTGTTTTAGGCCTCCCAAAGTAACGGCTTCGTACCAAAGGCTCCTTAGAGCGTTTTTTAAATTTCAGTACCGAGGCGAAAGCGACATTAACTTGCCCCGGTATGGTGCGCGGAAGGGAAGTCAGGTGAGTACTGCCGAACGATGTCCTCCGTCATAGCATGCAGGTGCTCACACATGGTATGGCTATGGCGGAGGACACTTCGTATTCCCCAAAAAGTGTTTCTATGTACGGTGTTTCACGTAGCGGATACCGAAGCGTATGGAGCCGGCACCGTTACTGCTTTTCAGTCCCTTTGTCCACATACTGCATGGCAATTCTGTTCTCCGGTTTGTCGTCGAACGTGTAAAGCACGAACAAAAAAAACCACTCCAAAGGCTTCATTAGCAAGTACACGGCATCTGAAACGAATTGCACCTTGAAAACACCGTAGTGCCGATGGACCACAAGGCCGACTCGGTTGTAGTTTTTTCGGACAAAAGCATGCGTAGCGGGAAGTTTTTCCTGCAGCAATTCTTCAAATGCGTTTGAAATAAGTAGTTGCCGGTTACAGAGTATTCGTTTGCCATTTCTTACGCCGTATCGGATTGGTCGTACAATTGTCCTGTGGCCGTTGGCGCCAACGGAACATAAAAAATGGCCTCCACAATCAACATTATTGCACTGATAATCCAACGCCGATAAACCATGCTTGTAGGTTTCCGTAAATGCTCGAATGAGGGAATCGGGTTTTTGCCCGAACAGCATCAAAAACAGGCTAATCAACACCGTCAACGGAACAAGCAGCACAGCGAGAAGGGGAAACTTTAGTACAGGCTTCAGATTCAGAATATACATGGCCAATTTGCTCAAAGCACTGCTGCGGGAAGGCTCCTCATCAAATATTTGGCTTTCCATCATCGCCTGATGCTTCATCAATCTCATCAGGATTAGCAGAATGATCGGAATATTTCCAAAAATCCAAAGAGCCGCTCCAGTTTCGTGTGAATTAGGGGATAGATGAAAACACAGCAGCACATTGATCGCAAGACCGAGCAGTAGCAGCAGGTTTAGCAGCAATTCGGGTACCGGTGGAAATAGTTTCGTTCGGAACATCGCTACCACATACGCCGTTTGGCATAGTCCAATCAACAGGTAAATACCCAGGCTGTGATCCGGCGAAAACACGGCACTAAGCCCACAACAGTCGTTTTTATGACCAACATCCGTATTGCCCAAAAAAAATATTGGAGAGATTAGTACTATCCAAACTTCAACAAATGCTAGTACGGTCGCAACCCTGTGGTCATGCCTGTTTACAAACAAAAAATACAGAAATCTTAATGGTACATAAATGGCAGTAATGGCCACAAAAAGGTAGAAAATAATCATGTTTAGGCGGATTATTGTCGTTTTTGGAAAACCTGACGTGGCGGATCGTGACACCGGTGCAGTACAAATTGCTGGTGCCGAGGGTGGGGTAAGGATCAACGGGCAAAATCCAGAAAAAACCGCATCGACTCCGGGTTTTTCATCGAATCGGCGTTGTAGGCCTTGTCCAACGGCTTGCGCTGGAGGATTTTCTTGACCGGCGTCTCCATCTTTTTTCCGGAAATGGTGTACGGAATGTCGGGCACCTCGATGATCTCGTCGGGCACGTGGCGGGGACTGTATTCGGAGCGTAAAATTTGGCGGACGCGGTTTTTCACGTCGTCGTTCAGCACGGCACTGGGTGCAAGAGCCACGAACAGTGGCATCCAGTCGGAGCCGTCGGTCCGTTCGATGTTGACGATGAGCGCATCGCGGATTTCGGGGATTTTATCCACTGCCCGGTAGATTTCCGCTGTGCCGATCCGTACGCCCTGCCGGTTGAGCGTCGCGTCGGAGCGGCCGAGGATGACGAGCGATTCGCGGGGCGTGATGCTGAGCCAGTCGCCGTGCCGCCACACGCCGGGGTAATTTTCGAAATAACTGGATTGGTACTTGGCCCCGTCGGGGTCGTTCCAGAAAAACACGGGCATACAGGGCATGGGCTTGGTCACCACCATTTCGCCCACCTCGCCGGGCGGCACGGGGCGGCCCTCCTCGTCCCAACTTTCCATGGCGCAACCGAGGCAACGGCACTGAATTTCGCCCTGGTACACGGGAAGCAGCGGGTTGCCGCCAACCCAAGCCGTGCATACGTCGGTGCCGCCAGCCATGGACGACAGCCACACGTCGGCTTTCAGGTTTTCGTATACCCAGCCAAAGGCCTCTGGCGGCAGTGGCGAGCCGGTGGACCCGACGCTGCGCAGGGCAGACAGGTCAAAATCGTTTTTCGGCGACAGCCCGGCTTTCATGCAGCTCACGAGAAACGGCGCGCTGGTGCCGAAGTGCGTGATGCGGGCTTTTTCGGCCATTTCCCACAGCACGTTCAGCCCGGGATAGCCGGGGCTGCCGTCGTACAGCACCGCCGTGGCACCGGTGAGCAGGGAGGCCACAGTGAAATTCCACATCATCCAGCCGGTGGTGGAAAACCAAAAAAAACGCTCGCCGGGGTGTACGTCGTTGTGAAAATGCAGGTACTTGAGGTGCTCCAGCAGGTTGCCGCCATGGGAATGGGTGATGGCCTTGGGCACGCCCGTGGTGCCCGACGAGTACAGCACCCAGATCGGATGGTCGAACGGGAGTGGCTCGAATGCCAGATCGTGACCGGTGTTTGTGCGCAGCACATCGTCCCAGGTCATGGCGTTGGGTAGGCCATCGGGGCGGGCGTTTTCGTCGAGGTATGAAATAAAGACCACTCTTTCGAGTGAAGGCAGGAGGTTGCAAATTTCACGGACCGTGTCGGTTTTGTCAAAAGCCTTGCCGCCGTAGGTATAGCCGTCCACCGTGATGAACACTTTGGGGTTGATCTGCACAAATCGGTCGGCCACACTGTTGGCCCCAAAATCGGGAGAGCAGCTCGACCACACAGCCCCGATACTCATGGTCGCCAGCACGGCTACCACAGCGTGCGGCGTATTGGGCAGGAAAGCAGCCACTCGGTCGCCGGGACCAACGCCACTCTGTCGCAAGAACCGGGCCATCGCTGCTGTTTGACTTTCAAGTTCAGCCCACGACATTTCGCTCAGGCCACAGCGTTCGGTTTGGAAAAGCAATGCCGGGCGTTCGGCATTTTTCATTCGAAAAATATGCTCGGCGTAGTTCAGGGTGGCTCCTTCGAACCAACGTGCGCCAGGCATTTGCAGCCCGGATAGAACCTGCCGGTAGGGCGTATGGCCGATCACTCGGAAGTACTGCCACACCGTTTCCCAAAACAGGTCTGGTCGCTCGACAGACCAGCCCCACAAGGCCGGGTAGTCGGCGAACGTCAGGTTTTTTTCTTCAGCCATCCAACGCAGGTATGGTTGCAGGTTGGCGTGCTCACGGGTGCGGGCATCGGGTTGCCAAAGCAGGGCGGGTTGTTGATCGGGCATGATCGAGGGTCAGGTTTTGAAGCAGCGAAAGTACAACGATTTGCCGCGTGGGCGGTGTAAGTAGCGCACACCGAACCAATTTTCCCCGTTAATCCAAACGCCGTACTGCCAAGTCGCCCTGATACAGTCCATTGCGTTCCATTTCTTTACCAAAAGCCGCGGCCTGCCTGGCCGCTTCCGACTCTTTCGCGTACAAATCCCCCACACGCACGATGTACCCAGCACCGTCGCCAATACATTTTTTTGGCAGCACGGCGCTCTCGATGCCCATACGCAGCAGTGCTGACACACGCTCGTCGGCCAAGCCTTTGTTTACGAATGCATTGTCTTCGAGGAACCAGCCCTTTTTGTTTCGGTATGGTGCGCAAGGGTCTTCGGCGGAAGTGGCTGGCTCCGGCTCGTCGTCGCCCGACAGGTTGATCGTTTGAATTTCTTCTTGCACGTTTTCAGGTGGCTTGACCTGAACCGGTTCCGGGTATTGTTTGGGAATACCGCGCGGGTCAGCAGGAGGGCGATCTCCCTCGTACAGGTAGCCATATCGGTCTTCCGGATTGTCATCGGGGCGTTCCACCACGTCGCGCACGTCGTCTGCCCGGATTGTAAGCACGCGATAACCGAGCGGGATAATGGCGGTCAAAGCCAAGGCAAATACCCATTTTTGTACACTTTGGCCCGTCATATAGCGGTCGAAAGTCGAGTCGGCGCTGCCCAATGGCCGGGTAAAAGCGTTCCAGAGTGCCTTTTTGAGCGGGTCAAAAAACAGGTAGCGTACGGGGCGAATCAGTTTGTTCCAGGCTTGCGTCAGGTCGTCGGGCAATGCAGATCGGTAACGAGTCAGGGCACCGACGTTGCCCGACATAGCCTGGTACCAGTCGCGTTGGGTGACCCATTGCACCATACGGCGGTCTTTGCCGTAAATACCGAGTCTGGAAGGCGTTACCAACGCCCGGACGCTGCCTTTGTACGAAATCAGTACCAGCCCGAAGCCGTTGTACACACACTGGTTTTTCAGTTCCAGCAGGTACTGGTCTGTTGGCACCGGGAAAACGTCTTCCGCCAAGGCGATCCACTGTTCATCGGCGAAATAGCGCTTAAACTGCTCGATAGCGTAGATATAGCGGTACTTGCGCCAGCCGCGCATGGAAAAATACCAGGCAAAAAAACCGATCAGGCCCATCCCCAGCACGAAACCGAGGTTGCCCGCCCATTGCAGGCCGAGGAGCCATGGCAGGCGCAGGGCGAATGCGGCTCCGTATGCCACGGCTGCCACTACAGCCCCGAAAGCAAGGCAGTCCCATGTAAAATACACCACGTTCAGGCTAAATTTGACCTCCTCGGATTTGTCCACCGATGTAGCCTCGTAGGTACACACGAACGGGCTGCCGTCATCTTTTCGGAACGACAGCATGCCGTCGGCTACCAACCCGCCTGCGCTGACGTTGTCCAATTCAGTATGCACAGAGTCCGGGCGGTACTCATATCGGTACCGGTAAAACTCTTTGAGGTAGGGCAGAAAGGCCCGTTTTATGTCGTCTTCGGTCTGCATTTACACTTTTTTGTTCATCTGGTACTCCACCTTTCGGGCATCGTTTTGCCGCTGCCGAAGGGTTTCAATATAGCTTCGTGCCTGCTTGTTGGCGTACTTCGACCAGGCCGTTTCTGCCCATTCGAGGGCGACGTCGAGGTTGCCTTTTATTTCGGCCATCACGGCCATATTGTAAGCGGCGCGCCCGGCGGCTTTGGTATTATCGCCTGCAGTGGCCTCAATTTTTTTCCAGATTTCGGCAGCACGCTCCCAATTTCCGCCTTCGGCAAACCGGTGTGCTTCCTGCATTTGCGGATTGAAACCTTTGGCCTTGTGGTAATACTGTCGAGTCACTTTGATGTACACCGGGGCGATGCGCATGCCGTACTCCTGCCCCACAAGAAAGGCAACCTTGCGTGTGACCGACACCTGCGCGGGCAGGTTGGCAAGTGCCGAGCGTTCGGTGGAGCCTGTGGCGGAATTTTGCAGGTATTCGTCTGTAACAATCTCGTCGAAAATGATTTTTCCATTTGGGTCATAAAACCGCCAACCCATACGCACACCAGTACGCATATCAGACACATAATCAACCTTGACCGTCGTGGAACCGTCTTTGTTTTTTTCCCTGGTCTCGCGCCGCCGTGCATTGGAACTGTTGTCGGTATCAAATGATTCGATGGCGACAAGGGCATCCGCGGAATTATCGGCACAAATGCGCTCCACCTCGGCCCAGGGCAGCGGCGTGGGCAAACTGCCCCCAGCCTCGGTGCCTTCCATTTCGATGCCCGTGCTGATGACCCGAAAGCGGGGGGTGCGTTGCAGAGCATCGGTAAGCCCGCGTACCGCCTCTGCCCGGCTTTCGCGGTCTTGGCCAATTGCCTCGCCGGAGAACAGACCTTCCAATACGTTCAGCCACCCGTTGGACGGCTTGCTGCGGTCTATCACAGCGACCTTGGTGATGTGGTCAGGTACTTTGAACTGGGCTGGTTGTAGCACAGTCAGAGTGGTGGACTTCATGCAGCCCGCCAGCAATACCGGCAAGCACAGGAGGAGCAATCGGATTGGGTGTTGCATGGCGACCTGGATGTTGTTTTGTTGAACGTGGTTGGGTCAATAGCGGTGTTCTGTTCGACTGGCCTGGCAGAAGTGGCAAAAGTAAGGTGTAGGAAGCAAAGCAGTCTGTGCTGTCATCAATCAGAGGGGTTATCACCCTTATCTTGTGACTTTTTGACCGCATCCGCTTTGCCGAAAAAATAAATCCTGTAAACGATGCAGCCACAATACCACGTTTACGTCCCTTTCGCACATTCGCACATTCGCACGTTACCAACTTATGCAAAAGCAAAACTACCCTACCCTGTTGCTGAGCCTTGTGATCGCAGCATCTTTTCTTTTACCCCAAACCGCCAACAGCCAGGCGCTTGAGGGCGAAATTCGCTATTTATTGACCCATAACTGGTCCAAAAAAATGAGTGCGCTGGATTATATCAGCAAGCAGCAACGCGAGCGTATCGCCTACATGTGGGGCAATCGATCCGAATGGAAAGAGTACGCAACGCTTTATTTTTCGCCAACCGAAAGCAAATATGTAGAATCCGAAGAGCGTGCCGAACCAGACGACGATGGGTATTCCTGGAAAAAAGATGCTTTTTACCTCAAGCGGAATTTCGAGCAAAACCGGGTACACGACGTGGTCACGCTACTCAGCCGTACCTACATTGTGGAGGACACACTGAACGCGCCGAGTTGGAAAATTCTGAACGACATGAAAGAGGTGGCTGGCCATATCTGTATGAACGCCATTTGGCAGGATACCCTGAAAAAACAAACCATTACGGTGTGGTTCGCCCTCGATATGCCCATACCTGCTGGCCCGGAACGACTCTGCGGCCTGCCGGGAATTATCCTCGAAGCGGACTACAACGACGGCGCACAAGTAATCACCGCCGACCGGATCACCCTCAGGAAACTCGATAAGGAACTGGCCCTGCCAAAAAAACAAAAAGGCAAAAAAGTGAACGAAGCCGGGTATTTTGACATCATACGCCAGCACCTTGCGGAAAAGCGCAAGGCGGAAGAACCCTGGTTTTGGGGTATGCGGTATTGACCGGCCCGCCAGCAACTACTTTAACTGCATACGTTACGGGGTGCCTCGAAGGCCCCCGTAACTACGTCGTTCAAATATACTGTACCAAATCGTAGGGCGTGACGATGTGTAGCCCACCTGTGCGATCTTTTACCAAAACAGCGGGCATGTTTTTGCCCAAATACCGGTTCAGTTGACTGATCGGCAGGTCGTCCTGCACCGTCGGGAACGGTTCATCCATAATGGTACCGACCTCTTTTTCGGAATTATTCAACGGATTTTCCAGCAGGAGGTGTAGCACCTGTTTTTCGGTGAGCGACCCCACGATAGCATCGCCGTCCACCACAGGCATCTGGCTGATGTCGTGCTCTTTCATCAGGCCAAACGCCGTGCGCACGTTGTCATTTTTGCGAACAGTGACGAATCTGCGATCTTTTTTGCGTGCGAGGATGTCAGCCACCTTGAGCTCGTCGTCCAGGAAGCCACGCTGGCGCATCCAGTCGTCGTTGTAGATTTTACCTACATAACGGCTACCGTGGTCATGGAAAATAACAACCACCACGTCGTCCTTTTTCAGGCGCCCGCGCAGTTGCCAGAGGGCACCGATGGCACTTCCCGCCGAATAACCCAGCAGCAGCCCTTCTTCCTTGGCCAAGCGCCGCGCCCAAAGCGCAGCCTCCTTGTCGCTCACTTTTTCGAACAGGTCAATACAGGAAAAATCCACGTTGGCGGGCAAAATATCCTCACCGATACCTTCGGTGATGTATGGATAAATTTCCTTGGGGTCGAACACACCGGTCTCGTGGTATTTTTTGAACACGGAGCCGTAGGTGTCGGCGCCCCAAATCTGAACGTTCGGATTTTTCTCCTTCAGGTACCTGGCCACGCCTGAAACGGTACCGCCCGTGCCCACGCCCACCACGATGTGCGTGACCTTGCCGTCGGTCTGCTCCCAGATTTCGGGGCCGGTACTTTCGTAGTGCGCCTGGCGGTTGGATAAGTTGTCGTACTGGTTGCACCAGAATGAGTTGGGTATTTCAGTACTCAGGCGGCGGGCCACGGAATAGTACGAACGAGGGTCTTCCGGTTCTACATTGGTGGGACACACGATAACCTCGGCGCCCATCGCCTTGAGGATGTCCATTTTTTCCTTGCTCTGCTTGTCGGTAGTGGTGAAAATGGATCGGTAGCCGCGCACGCAAGCCACCAGCGCCAGACCCATGCCCGTGTTGCCGCTGGTACACTCGATGATGGTGCCGCCGGGCTTCAGGTCGCCGCGGGCCTCGGCATCATTCACCATTTTAAGGGCCATGCGGTCTTTGATGGAGTGGCCAGGGTTGAAGGTTTCCACTTTTGCCAGCACGAGGGCGGGCACGTCGGCTACAACCCGGTTCAGTTTGACCATCGGCGTATTGCCGATGGTTTCGAGAATGTTGTTTTTATACTGCATCGTTTGATTTACGATTTTGGATGTGCAATTATCTGCTTGACTCCGACAGCCGGCTCAGCATTAGTTGTTGAACCTGTTCTTTCAATGCCGGAATATCTTCCTGTTTCATACCGGTTGTTTCGATGGGGCCGTCCCAAATGATGCGCACGGTGCCGGGGCGCAAATCAATAGACTTGGCTGTGGCGGAGATTTGTTTCATGTTCACGATGGTCTGCACGGCGATGGGCGCCTGCGTCTGGATGGCAATACGGAAAGCGCCGTCATAAAACGGAGCGAGGGGTTCGTCGGTGCGGTTGCGGCCGCCTTCCGGGTAAATGAAAATGCTCCAGCCAGCGGCGAGTTGTTGTTTGAGCAAAACCACACTGCGCGCGCGGCTCATGGCGCTGGTTCGATCCACCGTGAGACACATTTTTTTCACCACCCAGCCGAAAACCGGCACTTTGTGCAGTTCCTGTTTGGCCAAAAACTGAAATACGCCGGGGAAGGCTTCGGCATTAACAATAAAATCCAGTGCCGAACTGTGGTTGCCTACGATCAGGTAGGACCGTGTTTTGTCCAGCCGGTCGGCCCCGTTCACACGGACGCGAATGCCCACGAGCGTGAGAAACACCGGTGTGAAAATGTGGTGCAGGAAAAAGATATTGCGCCGCAGCGCCCGTTCGGCGGGTGCCAGCGCCATGTTGACCAACAACACCGGGAAGCCCGCCACAAACAGCAGCAGTAAAAAAAGCAACACCGCGTAAACCGCCCAGATTTTTCTGAAAATACCCATTCCGGGCGCAAAGGTAGGAAACACCGCATCAAGAAAACTACAATGGCTAATGTGGAGTAAATAGTCGCCGTCTCGAAGGGAAACCACTTCGAATAGGAAACCCTAGCGAGCGGTGTGAAGGCTTTCACGAACAGCCCGAAAGCAGCCAAAATTTGATTTAAAGAAAATATTTTTCGTTTATCAATAAATTTTATTTGTAAAAAAGAAAAACATATTTCACCTTTGCCTCTTCGTTTCATCAAACAAGTTATGCTATGCTAACAAAATTCAGTAACCAGATTCCAAAATTGTTGCGCTACGCCTTCCTCTTGTTGGCCG
>JBJXEZ010000284.1:0-11168 GCA_046153695.1 Saprospiraceae bacterium | reverse complement strand
TCCCGGTTTTGCGCTGAGACTTGTTTACCCATGCGCTCAGGTTTTTCGTCCGTTCAGTAAGGTACTCATCCGTCCAAAAGACGTTGTACACGTTGTTGTCAACGCCTTCGTTTGGAAAAATAACATGTAGAACTGTTACTTCGGCACCAGTACTTCCGGCCAATCGCAAAGCAAATTGTAAAGCGTTGTCCGCGCATTTGGAAAAATCAATAGGCACAAAAATGGACTTCATAGTAGCGGTAGTTGAGTATGTACCGATGAAAGAATAACCACCCGATTTGGAGGAGGATAATTTGGTGGCAGGCAAGGCGCGAGGAAGGCGCATAGTAGGGCTACGCAACTGACGAGCAACGCAGAATGCCGCCCAATTAGCTCTTCCATTATTATTTCATCGGTACTTAGCAGCGCTCAGTATGACAAAAGCGGCTTCACACCCTTCGGTGCGAGGCATGCAATTTCCTCCCGACCAGCTTGGTGCTGCGAGGTGGCTCAGTGCCAGCCGCTCAAGGTTTTTCACCGAAAACTACTTGCCGAACCACTCCGAGAACATACTACTGAATATTTTCGGAACGAGACCTTTCAGGTTTGGCAAACCTCGAAGATCAGGATACCCGAAAACCAAAAATGTCCAGTAGTGTCCTCCGTGAGCCGTTGGGGCAACAGCCTCAGTCGGTCATGGGTTGAAAAATCTGTCCGCCGCCCATTGTTGTGGATTGACAATGATATAGTGACTGATGCGCCTGTATTCAACGTCATTGCGGATGATGTGGTCATGGAAACGGGATTGCCACGCAAAATCAGGATGAATTTTCCGCATTTCAAAGGTGCATCGGCCTTTGTACCACCGGACTACGCGAGAGATGTTGTCGTGTAACATCAGGTTTTTATCGCCCGCGAAACCGCCTGTACGGGATTGGGCAGGCGGTGGTGGCGGTAGAGACGCGATTAATCGCGTCTCTACGTCGGGATCATCACGGTTGTCCGATACCGGGTCAATAATCAAAACCCCGTGTACATGATTTGGCATCACCACAAATTCGCCCATCTGGATGAATGAAAACTGATTTGGGATTTCATGCCAGATGGATGCTGCCAATTCGCCTACTGGGGTGGGGTTCAATCGGGCGGGCGGCGTGGCGGGCGGCGCGGCGATTTCTCCAAAAAAATGCACACGATCTGCCGTACAGATGGTAATGAAATAGGCACCAGCATTGGCATAATCCCACCACCAGGCCCGTGCGGATGGGATGCGATATTTGTTTTTGAATTTTTTCATGCCCATTGCGATTGATGAATTGGGTTAGTTTTTGGGGTGGGCCCCACCTTTTTCGTCGATCTCTTTGGCCCATCCGAGGGCAAAACTGGTGGCTTTTGGAGCAAAATGTATTTGGAAAGCCATGGAAAAGGTGGCTATGTTCGGTGTACAGGCTGCGCAATCGGGGCAGTGCTGTCGGCAGCGGCAGCCCGCGCGTTTTCAAATCAAAAACTTCCCGTCGCGGTAGATCAGCGCGCCGTCAGCCCACACTTCACCGCCTTTGGTCATGTCGGTAATCATGTCCCAGTGAACCGACGATTCATTTTTGCCGCCACACTGCAGGTAGCTCTGGCCGATGGCCATGTGGACGCTTCCTCCGATTTTTTCATCGAACAGGATGTTTTTGGTGATGCGCGTGATATCGTAGTTGGTGCCAATGGCGGCTTCGCCGAAACGCCGTGTGCCCGGCATCTGGAAAATGCGGTCAAGGAAATCCTGTCCGCGGCGGGCCTCCCATTTTTCGATGAGGCCATTCTTGACCCACAGCGTCGCATCCTCCACTTCGTGTCCCTGATACAGGGCCGGATACGAAAACCGCACGACTCCATTGACGCTGTCCTCGATTGGGCTGGTGAACACCTCACCGGAAGGCATATTGTTTTGGCCATCGGAGTTGATCCATGTGCGCCCCTGGGTGGAAAAGGAAATGTCGGTGCCCTCGGTGACATAGCGCATGGCCGAGCAGCCGTTGAGGTGGTCTACGATGCGCTGTTGGTCGGCGCGTACACGCAGCCAGGCTTGAACGGGGTCGTCGTCGAACAGTTTGCAAGCGCCGTACACAAACTGTTCGTACTCGGTAAGGCTCATACCGGCTTCCTGAGCGGCCGCGTCAGTTGGGTACTGGCACAGGTTTCGGCGCAGGCTTTTGTCGGCGATGCGCTCGAAATAGGCCTTGTTGATTGGTTTCAGCGTTTCCTGACGGATGCCGGATCGGTCAGCAGGTGCGCTTTGCATCTCGCGCAGGTTGAACGGTGCGCGAATATTCAGGTAGCAATCAAAGGTTTCCATGGCCAGTTTGTTCAGTACTGGCGGGGTTCGCAGGGCGTCGTTGGAGCCATGCTCCAGCAGGATGCGCTCGCGTTCGCGGAAGGCGAGGTCGACCTCTACGAGTGCAGCACCGGCGGCCAGCGCTTCGCGGTACACCTCGCGTACGAGTGGTTCTGCGAGGGTGGTGGTGGCGATGAAAATCTTGTCGCCCGGCTTCACGCGCAGGCAGTAATTGGTGAGCAGGGACGCGTACTTGCTGTGGATGGATGTCACGTTTTTTTAGGGCAAAAGTGAAAAAAAATGCCGGGATACGTTGTATTGGCATTTTTTCATAAACCTTGCACCTCAAGATTCCTTGTTCGGAGTCGCCCAATTCTGCTCAATCCTATTTTCTATGGAAAAATCAACTTTCGACCGCCTGCGTCTCGAGCTGTCCGTTCGGGCAAAAAACGGCATTGATTTCATCACGTCCGCCACTGTCGTCTGGCTGATCATTGCCTACATCTGGACCCTCCCCTACTCGGCCTACGACCGTAGTATTTTTACCTTTATGGCAGGCACTATCACCATACCGCTGGCATTTGCCCTGTCCAAGGTGTACAAAACCCACTGGAAAACACCCGATAACCCGCTGGAGCCGCTGGGACTATGGCTGAATTTTGCCCAAATGTTCTACTTCCCGTTTTTGATTTTCATCCTGCTCTCCCAGCCTGAGTTCTTTGTAATGACCTACGCCATCATAACCGGAGCGCACTTTTTCCCTTATGCCTGGTACTACAAGTCGGCACCGTATGCCATCATGGCCGGTATCATTTCGGTTGGGGCGATGGCACTGGGCGTCTTTTTTTCGCTGGAGGAAATGTACCTGCTACCGTTGACAATGGCTGCTGCGCTCGCTGTCCTGGCCATTTTTTTGTGGATGGCTTACCTGAAAAACAAACGGGAATTACAGCAAATGCCGTGACAGATTTTTTTAAACCCAACCCATGCCCAGGCACGCTATCCTGCTTTTGTTTCTCCTCGCCGCCTGCTTTGGCGGGCCGCGCCGGAGCTCCGATTTTAACATCCCTGACTCTGCACGCGGCGGCGTATACCTCGTCGTGCTCGGCATCGCACAGGACGGCGGTTACCCGCACGCGGGCTGCCAGCGCGACTGCTGCCAGCGGGTAGCCAACGGGCACCAGTCCGCTCGCGCGCCCGTGTGCCTCGGCTTGGTGGACGAACGGGCAAAAAAGGTTTTTCTGCTGGAGGCAACGCCGGCATTTGCCGGGCAGTGGCGGCAGCTGCAAGACCTGGCGAACTGCCGCGATAAACGCACACCTGACGGTATTTTCCTCACCCATGCGCATGTGGGCCACTACGCCGGATTGATGCAATTGGGTCGAGAGATCATGGGCGCGAAAAACACACCCGTGTGGGCCATGCCGCGTATGGAAAAATTCCTGCGGGAAAACGGCCCCTGGAGCCAACTCGTCGGCCTGAATAACATTTCCCTGCAACCGCTCCGAGCCGACAGTACCGTGCAACTCACGCCCGACCTGCGCATCACCCCGTTCACGGTGCCGCACCGTGACGAGTTTTCCGAAACGGTGGGTTACCGTATCGAGTCGCCGCGCAAAAAACTGCTGTTCATTCCCGACATTGACAAGTGGGAAAAGTGGCCCCGCGACATTGTTCAAGAAGTTGGAAACGTGGATTTCGCCCTGCTTGATGCCACGTTTTTTCGCGACGGCGAACTCGTCGGGCGCACCATGCAGGAGGTGCCCCACCCATTCGTGGCCGAAACCATGCAGCGCTTTGCTGAACAGCCGGCGACGGAAAAACGCAAGGTGACGTTCATCCACCTGAACCACACCAACCCCTTGATTTGGGACAAAAAAGCCCGCCGCGAGGTGCATGCGGCGGGCTTTTCGATTGCCGAAGAAGGCTTGGTGCTGGTTTTGTAAACCCATCATGCTCTTACTCGCACCCCAGATCACGGCGCGACTGCGCATCGTTGTTCGGGAAGCAGAACCCCGAAAGCACCTTGGCCGGTACATAGCGCTGGAGGTTGGGGTCGTGCAGGCCGTCGCGGATAAAAGCCTCGAGGTCGTTCAATTCGGTAGGCGACAAGTTCAGCGGGTGGAAAAAGGCTGAAATTTGAGACTGCGGCACACGCGGGTTTTCCTTTGCGCCAGCATTAAAATACTCCAACACCTCGCGCAAGGTTTGTTTGCTACTGCCGTGGAAATACGGTCCACTGTCGCCGAGATTGTACAACTGGGGCACCCGGAACCGGAACATATCTTCCGTCTTGCCGGTGAACCCGCCGCGGCCGAGGTTGCGGCGGTCATTGATGTCCGTTTTGAGTCCGCCGTTTTCGAACAGGTCTTCCACACCTACGGCGTGAAACGTGATGGAACCGAGGTTGGGTTCATTGTGGCAGCGTACGCAACCGGCCTTGCCGAAAAAGAGCAGGGCCCCGCGTTTTTGCTCCTCGTTCATGGCATTTTCCTCGCCTTTGAGCCAGCGCTGGAACGGCGCCTCATTGCAAAGCAATTGGCGCAGGTAAGCCGAAATAGCAAAACTGGCCGTGGTACGCGTGTAACGTTGTTCAACGGGTAAATCGCCGAAGGCCTCGTCGAAATACGGTTTGTAGCCATAAAATTCTACGAGGTGCGGCGTGAACTGGAGCCGGTGGGTTTTCAGGCCTTCGATGTTTTGCCCCTCAAGGGTACCGAGGCGCAGGTGGTTGATGGCTGTACCGGGGTCGAAGACGCCCCACATAGACTCGGTTCCGACATTTACGCCGTCGGCACCAAAGGAGCCGTTCCACATGGTATTGGTGACAAAGGCTACGTTCAGAACAGTAAGTGGCCGGGCACCCTGGGCATCAATTTCCTGGTCAGCATACAGAGGAAGTTTATGGCGAGCCTCGCCGTTGATACCGAAACCAACCGCTCCGTCGGCAATACCCTGCAGGCGGTTCGGCCGGAAGCCTGCTGCCGGGACGTGGCAGGAACCGCAGGAAAACGTGGCCATGCCTGCGTTGTGCTTGGCCTCCACGCCGAAAGCCGACTCAAAGAATAGCATCTTTCCCAGTTCCACTTTGGCAGCGGTCAGCGGATTGGCAGCCGACTGTGGGATACGATCCAGGTCGCTACTCTCTGGCAGGACAAAATAGTCGGTATTCCCGCTTTTAGAATTTTCGGAGATGGCCGCATTCAATTCCAAATCCAACGGGTTCCAAAGCGGATCGTGTTTACAAGCAAGAAGGATTACGGCGACGATGGCCGAGAGAACGTAAATTTTGCGCATAGCAAAGAAGCAAAGGCTGGTTAACGATGTTTGTCGGTATATGTGTCACACATCGGGCGAGCCAACGAGCACACTCTGGTCAACAAACAAGAACTGCACCATGCCTGCCAAAAAAATGGCGGCAGGCCGACATAACGCCTCTGTCAAGCAGCCACACCTTGCAATTTTAATCCTATTTTAAGCAGCCCGCCCCATCTGAGCAGCCGACCTACTGCGAGGCGATTAAACCGGGTTCAGCATCGTCCACAGGAACAGACAGCCCCGCGTCGTTCAAAAAATCGTTCGAGAACACGCGAGCCATTTCGGGGGATAGCAAGGCTGTGCGGTATGCCCGCCATGTAACAGCATCCGGGCCATACATATCAGCCACTAAGTTCGGGAACGTCCAATCGCAGTTTTTTCCCCAATGAATCGTAAACGGGATGCCATTTGCCCGCAGCACCTCGATCATCCGCCGGGAAAACTCCACCACGCTCATCAGTTTTTTGCTTTTTTCCCACCAGATACCGTCTATCTCGATCATACTGGTTATCGGAAACCGGGCGAATGACAACGTGGCTTCGGATTTTTTAACAAATCGTAGGCCGAACAGGCCCGGAATAGGGCCTTCCGTCTTGGCCAGTTTGCCGAACAGCTCCAGCACCCGGGACGTGTCCGTGTGGTCCACACCAAACGATATGGCGAACGCTTTGCCTTTGTATGGGGCATCCCAAAATGTCTCCGCGAGCGTACCGGTTACGATTTTGTTCTCTGCGGGCAAGGCCTGTTTGCTCAGTTGTTTGATGAAAAAGGGGATTTTTTTGGGATATTTCTCAGACAGTTTGATGAGCACACTGATCAAGTCTTTGTACACGGAGGTTTCAATGGCAGGGATCGGATCGGGGTACGGAACCGCGTAGGGCTTTTTATAGATGGCCTCCACGGTGTAATTTGCCTCGTCGCTGTACGGGTTCATGTAAATTTTGTAGTGGAAGGGCCGCAATCCCCTGCCTTGCGCGTCTGTTTCACCTTCGATCACAAAAGCCGAGTTGGCAAAGTCCATCGTATCGGCCAATTCGAGTGCAAGCGCCTTGTTTACCTTTTTAATGTAGCGTTTCAGCAGAAAAATATCCTCTGCTTCAATCGTTACCCCATGCACGAACCCAAAACTGCCAAGCCCGACCAGCGCTGCATTGAACAGCCCGTCATTGCGTATTACCCTCGATCCTATTTGTTGAGCAAAGGCATCGTTCAGTGCCGGCTTGGTGTGGCGCTCCAAATACATAACGTCCTCGGCATTCGGGCCAATGATGAGGCTCAACCCCACGACAAAATCCTGAACAGAGCCTACGTCAATGCCAGACCCGTGTACGCCTGTGGAGATACAGCCAGCTATGGTTTGGCCATTGCTGGCTCCGGATGTTTTCAGGGATTTTCCATGCATTCTCAGGGTCCTGGAAATTTCCTTCATCGTATTTCCGCACTGAAAGAAAAACAGGTTCTTGCGGTCATAGGTAGCCTGAGCGTGCATATCGCCGTCGGTCAGCGGCAGGTGCAGGTTCAGGCCCTTGTTGTAGTGCATCCGGTGTTTTTGATGGGCTATATGCGACAACGACCACCTGGAGCCAATGGCCCTGAACCCCTCCCCTGCCGCCGCCGCTTCTTGTAGCAGGCGCTGGATTTCGCGTGTCGTGTCATTGTAGCGGTCGAATTTGTCCGGCATATTCGACTCGCCCTCTAGTTCGGTAATAAAAAATTTTTTTAGCGGAAAAGGGCCGTTCCCGTGAAACGTTTCCCATGATTCTTTTTCAAAAATGGTTGTCTTTGCCATGATTTGTCAATTTGAAGGTTTCGTGCAAACGTATTTAAAGCGCACCTGTCGGACACGGCCAAAAGTGACCGCGCTGAGCAGTACACCCAAAAACGTGTTTCGGTACTCGACTATGGCCAGGCCGCCCGATTGGCAGTCCGTGATGTTCAAACCAAAGTCTTTGTTCAAAGCGGTGATGCACACGGTCGTGTCTTTGACGTGGACATGTAAATCTCGGTAAACATCGGTTCGGTTATTGGGCATATCCTGCGGGATACCGTTCGAGACCTTGATCCGAACGGTGTAGCAACCAGTGGCGGCTTGCCAGACCAGCATCAAGGCCAGTACAGCCAGTTTTAAAACAATTGAGTTTTTCATAAGAAACAGAATTTAGTGACATGACAGTAGGCGGATTACATTTGTTACTGTCGTATTTATAGAAACGATACCAACAAATACATGAGATGCCACGGTTGTTACCCGAAAAAGGGCATTTTTATTTATAGAAAAAAACCATGCGTGTCCTCCACCTATTCGATTTTTATCTGCCCGACACGCTCAGTTGGGTAAGTCGCCTGCTACGGCACCTGTCCGATGTGGAAGTGGAGGTCGCTGCTCCATGGATGGTGGACAACCAGTTTCAATACCCCGATTTTCGATACTACCGATTCCCGTTGCAGGTTCACGGCTTACTTGATTCCAAGACCGACGGTCAGCACCCGTTTTGGCAGCGGATGCTGACCCGTTCGCAGCGATTTTTGCCGTCATACCCGTTTTGGCTTTCGCGGCAATTGCGTCACCGCCCGCCCGATGTGTTGCACGCTCATTTCGGCCCAACCGGCTGTTTGTACTTGCCGCTGGCAAAAAAACTGGATCGCCCCCTCGTGGTCACGTTTTACGGGTTTGATTACCAAAAACTGCTGCGCCAACGGCCTGTTTTTCGAGAAAAATATCGGCGGCTGTTCGCTGATGCTGCGTGTGTGGTGTCGGCAAGCCCGCTCTGGCAGGCGGAACTGGAGCGCATGGGCTGCCCGAAGGAAAAAATAGCCCTCGTTCGACCCAGTCTCGACCTCACCAGGTTTCCGTTCGTTCGGAGCGGCAAACCGGCAGGGCGGTTGAATCTGGTTCAAGCGGCCACTTTCACACCCAAAAAAGGCCATCTCGTCGCTCTCGAAGCGGTGCGTCTTGCCTTGGTCGACTGCCCGAACCTGCACCTCACCCTGGCTGGCGAGCGATACGATCCTGTCGTAACCGGGCGAGTGAGCGCATACATCGCCCGGCACGGGCTTGCCTCCTGTGTCACCTGGCTTGGCCCGATTGCCCACGGGCAAATGCCCGATTTTTTGTCCGGGTTCGATGCCTGCATTCACCCCAGCCAGCACACGGCGGAGGGCGACCATGAAGCTGTGTGCGTTGCCCTGCTGGAGGCCCACGCTATTGGGCTGCCGGTGCTGGCCACCCGCCACGGCGATTTTCCAGATCAGGTGCTGCACGGGCACACCGGGTTGTTAGTGAACGAAGGCGATGCATACGCCCTCGCTGATGCTATTCGAACGATGTACTGGATGGAAGACCAGGCATTTCAGGAGCTCGGTCAACATGCTCGCCGACATGTCGAGCAGGAGTTTGATGTACGAGTCAGTGCCGAGCGGTTGCGCTCAATTTACGAATCGTTACTCGTGCCATGACTTGATTGCCTGGCGGTGCATCTGGTATTTTTCCCAAAAAACAGGGATGCAGGAGCTGGCGAGCGACGAATTCGAGTTGAACAGGACGCAAATCCCGATGCCGTCGCGCCGGTCGAAAGCGATTTCGCTGCGAAAATCATTGACGGACCCTCCGTGGTAAACGATGGTATCGGTCGGGTTGGTTAGGATACGCCAGCCCATGGCGTAGTGGGGTTCCATGGGCTTTCCCCAGCGGCGGTTATACCGGCGCTCGCCATCGGTTTTCACAGTGGGCCGAAACACTTCGTCGAGCACGGAACCAGGCAGAACATTCTGGCGGTGGCCGAGCAGGGCGATGAGCCACTGGCCCATGTCGGCGGCGCTGGCATTCACTCCTCCGGCCGGCGCGGCGTTATAAAACCGCTTGGAGATAGCGGCCGGGTACAGGCCACGGCGGCGGCTATAGGCGTGTGGCAGAGCCGTATTGGGGTTCCGCTGTATGCTCAGCCAATCGGCGGAAGCATTAGCCATACCTATGGGCCGGAATATTTTTTCGGTCAGCAGGTCGGCGTACGTTTTACCTGTAGCTGTCTGCATGGCCTCGCCGACGAGGCTGAACGCGGCATTTTGGTAGCTAAAAACTGTGCCTGGCTCGCCGCGTAGCGGCAATCGGGAAAAACGGGCGGCAATACTGCGCAAGTCGTGGCCCGCCTCGATCAGGTTGGTGTAGGCGTGGTACGGCAGCCCGGTCGTATGTGCCAGCAGGTGTGTGAGCTGTACGCGGCCCGTGTTGTTGGGCTTGGACAAGGCAAACTCGGGCACATAGTGTACAATACGGTCATCCCAATGCAAAACGCCTTCGCGCACGAGCATACCCGTGAGCACGCCTGCGAAGCCTTTGGACAAGGAGCCGATACGAAAAACCGTGTTCGCGTCCACCGAGTCGCTGCGGTTACTTACCCGCCTCCCGTAACCACGTTGGAAAAGCACCACACTGTCTTGCACGATGACCAAAGCTGCGCCTGGCGTGTAAGACAGGGCAAGGGTATCGGAAAAATACCGGTCGTACTCGGCAATCAGCGCCTGCAGGTGTGGGTTTCGCAGGGCTGGTGCCGGCGATGTTGACAAGTGACGGTGTACGTTGTTCTCTTGCGAGGCAACGCTCGTGCATACCTGAGCAAGTAAAAGCAGCGGCCAGGCGAGTAGTAGTGTGCGCAGCGAATTGGGTTTCATAGGCTGGCAAAGATATTGGTTCGATTGATTCGGAGGGTGCGATTTTTTTTGAGCCGGTTGAAACTATACGAACCGGCTCCTCTTCCTCTGTTGCGACCCCAAAGCGAATAGTGCGTTCTAGGATTCCCACAACTACCTTTGCCGCATGAACATCGTCATTATTGGCGGCGGCGCGGCGGGCTTTTTTGCAGCAATCACGGCAGCGGAGGCTGATCCTAAGGCCCATGTCACCATCCTGGAACGCGGCAACGCCGTGCTCCAAAAAGTACGCGTGAGCGGTGGCGGACGCTGCAATGTCACCCACGCCTGCTTTGATGCCCGCGCCCTCACACTGTACTACCCCCGCGGAAGTCGTGAACTGTTGGGGCCATTCCTGCAATTCGGCCCCGCCGACACCGTGGAGTGGTTTGCCCGGCGGGGCGTTCGGCTAAAAGCCGAGGCCGACGGGCGCATGTTTCCCGACACAGACGATTCGCAGACAATCGTCGAGTGCCTGTGGGACACCGCCAGGGAAGCGGGCGTGCAGGTGCGCATGGGCATGCGCGTGGAGCGATTGGAAAAAACCACTACCGGGTGGGCGGTGCATATCGGAAAAAACGCCACGGTGCTGGCAGACAAGGTTTTTGTGGCCAGCGGCAGTAGCGAGGCAATGTGGGGTGTATTGGCAGACCTTGGGCATTCTATTGTGCCGCCGGTGCCTTCGTTGTTCACGTTCAACTGCAAAGATGTGCGCCTGCGTGAACTGGCGGGAGTGTCAGTACCCAAAGCTGCTGTACGAGCGGCGGGGACCAAATTGACAACTACGGGGCCATTGCTCGTTACACACTGGGGTCTGAGCGGGCCAGCAGTTTTGCGGCTTTCCGCCTGGGGTGCCCGCCAA
>JBJXEZ010000278.1:0-6860 GCA_046153695.1 Saprospiraceae bacterium | reverse complement strand
CCTGTTACGATTGCCATTCCTATGAAACCCGCTACCCGTGGTACGCCCAGATCGCCCCGGTGTCGTGGTGGCTGTCCGGACACGTCAAAGGAGGCCGCGAACACCTGAATTTTAACACGTTTGCCGCACTAACGGCAGAAGACCGCGCTCACGCACTGGAAGAAATCGCCGAGACAGTGGAATTAGGCGAAATGCCGCTTGGCAGTTACACGTGGATACATTCGAGTGCGCGGTTAAGTGACGAACAAAAAGCGGCTTTGGTGGCGTGGGCGAATGGAGCAGGTGGTGGCGAGGCAGCAGATTGAGCCTGCGGCAAGGCCATCGGCAGAATAGTTACATTTGCCCTAGTTTTGTCAAAAATTTACTGGATTCATGCTCGCTCGTATCCACGTTGAGAATTATTGTTAACCAATGGCTTTCCGCATCTACCTCGCCTTCGACCCTTCCGACACCCAAACAGCGGAAGGCCTGCAACGCTACCTCTCCCATGCAATGGAAGGCGAGCAACTTGAGTTTTGGAACCCAGGCAACACTCCGGAGGAAGATTACCGCGTCAAGGCTACTGTATTTTTGGAGCAAACCGACCTGTTCATCGCCTGTGTTTCGGCGCATTTGCTGGATGCACCCAATGTGCGCTGGGCCCTGGAAAAAGCCCTGAGCGAACAAAAGCGCCGATCAGAATTTCAAATCCTTGTTGTGTTGGCCAAGGCAGCGTTCGTGCCTGCCGCTTTGACCGGGTTCCCCCTGGCGCCGGCTTCCGAACAGCCTGTGGAAGGCTACGGCCTCAGCCGGGAAGTCCAACTTCAGCGCGCAGCCCAGCGTGCCCGAGACTTACTGTTACACATTGAGCACGATACCGATCTGTACCCGGTGCCCGAGGGGCCGGCATTTGTTCTCACGTTCGAGGACGTGCGCGAGCGCTTGCAGGTGTGGCTGGAGCACTGCGATCTGGCACCGCTTTTTCTTTTTCTCAAACGCCTGCTGCACCCTGAACGCACACCCGACGACCTGTTCCAACTCGAGGATGCCTTTGCCGAATGGCGCCAGCAGGGCCAGCGGAACAAGCTGCAATTCGAGGTTTTTGATAAAACAATGGCCGCCATCCGGCTCGACCTTGGCCACCTGATCGGGCGGTTGGAAGAGAGTCGTTTCCGAAAAAACTGGCCAGGTATTTTTGCCGACACCTACTACGCCTGGTCGCCCGTGCCCCCCCCTGCCGACCAACTCGCCGGCCTTTTTTTGCCGACAGGCGATATCCATATCCCCGATACGCTCAACCTGCCCAAACAAGTGCGAAACGACGAGGTGTGGGAGGGCGTGGGCACACTTTCCCTCCAGCAACAGCAGGAATTTCGCCGCCACCTCCTGCTCGCGCAAGATGCCCTCGGCATCGGCAATTACGCACGCGCCCACGCCCTGTGTGAGCACGTCCGCACACAGGTGGACCCACAATCGGCACAACTGTACGAGCTGCTCCTGATCACCTACCTGAAAAAAGAAACGCCTGACCGCATTGTACACGATGCCGTGTACGGGAGCGGCTCCAAACTGAACCATGTTGTGGTGTATGCGGGCCGATTCGCCGAATACCAGCACAGTGGTAAATGCACTTCTGAAGCGAAAACCTACAACCTGAAAGCCGCCGCCCAAGCACTTTCCGATGCACTGCTTCGCCTGTATAGCACCTACGAAAACGACTACATCTTGCATACTGGCCGATACAGCGCCGAGGTGCCGGACAACCGCACAGCGGTGTCCAATTGCGTGCAGGTGGCCATGACAATCTACCGCACCATCCACCCGTATCGAGGATTTTTGGAACTGGCGGTCAACGAATTGTGCAACGGGGCAAAGTACGACTACATCCGCCGGGTGGAGATCGTACACGACGAGTTCCGGTTTGCCTCGCACGAAGATTTCGGCATCGAGAGCGAGATCCGCGAGGTTATCGGTATGCTGGAGGCTGTGTCGAACGACGATGACGACGCCCTGATGAACCGCCAGTTGCGCGAAAACCTGTTCTTCAACCTTCGGGCGAAACGCTTCCGCCTGCAAGCGCAAATTGCAGAGGAGCAACGTCGCTATGTTCGGTTCACAGACCTGCGTGACTCCGTTATCGAATTGGTGGATGCCACCTTGCTGGGTTACAAAATTTTCGGCGAAACAGACTACCCGGACGAGGAGTCGTTCCTGCGCCTGGCTGTGGAACAGTTGCTGCCCGGACTACTCCTGCCTACTGCTTCGGCTGCACCTACTCAGGCTGTGGGGCATTTGCGCTGGTTCGACCTCGATGCGCAGGGAAATGTGCGCACACACCCCGATTGCACCCGCTTCCGGTACGACGCGCTGGCTATTGTTGAAAAAATTGTCCACGACCACGCCGGGCGCACCGGCTGGCTACAGGTACAGCCCAACATCAAGGAAGAAGTATACCGGCAATTTGCCGACGATGCCGACCTGCGCTACCAACACATCCGCAACGAACTCCAGTGGACGGACATTCGCCGCCCAAATGAAACAGAGGCCCGGAACACCGTAGTGCAATGCCTGAACGACTGGAAAAGCGCCTACCTCGCCTTCCCGGAGCGCGGCGAACCGTACCTCCAGCGTATCCTGCTGGAACTTGTAGGCGAGCGGGCGCTGCTGTGGATGCGTTTTTCACCGACCCGTTTGGTGACTTTGCCCGAAAGCCTCGGATTGGGTTACGATGCGGTAGCAACTATGCGCGAGGTATTGGCCCTGCCATGCGGGATGGAACAGGATCAGGCATTTAAAATACTGGCCCACAACCTGTTTCACAGATACGTGCGTCCGGTTTTTCAAAAAATTCCTGCCAACGACGAGGCACGCCGCGCCGAAGTATCCGGCCTGTTGCTTCAGGCCCTGCATCTGTACCGCGACCTGTACCCAGCGCCGGAATACCTCGATTTTGTTTTTGAAGAAATCACCAACGAGTCCAAATTGCGTTGGGTAGACGTGTCCGACGATGGCGTTCCGGTGCCCTGGCCCTGCAACCCGCCGATGCCCATCAACCCGCCCGATATTTTGAGTCAAATAACGGCAGCCCTGCCCGAACGCTTCCGCCCCCTTGCGGCCCGACAACGTATCGCGAACAAGCGCCACGCCGATCTGAAGGCCCGTTATTTCCGCGAAATCAGTGAGTACCCGTTCGAAAACCGCCAGGTGGAACGCCGCATAGCCATTGACATTATCCGAAAACTCAAAGGGCTGTTTCGCTACTGCCCCGATGCGGTTTTTCTCGAATTGCCTATCCTCGAACTCTCCGGCCACGGCCGCATCCGCTGGCGCGAAGACTTCCTCGGCATCCTGCCCACCCGCTCCAACCACTACGAAAACCGGTATTTCGACTTTGATTACAGCGTGGAGCTGAGTGAGATGAAAATGTACCGCGATACAAGCCAACACTGGCTGGAACAGGCCTTGCGGGAAATGGGGGAGGTTTGAGATTTTGGAAGCAGGCAGTTTACACCCTTAGTGCAGTAAAAAACGTGCAACGTTCATCGAACGAGCGTTACACCACCCCTTTCCAGGTAGTTTTTTTCTTCTCCCAACAGCTCGCCAGTCCATTCCAACTGCCAAACGTAGACTCCCGGTGGCGCTGACATCCCCCCGGCTTTTCCGTTCCAAACCTGTTCCGGATCGGCTGATACGAAAACGAGATTGCCCCAGCGGTCGAATACTTCCAGGCGAAAGCGTTGCCATATACAGGGCAAAAAAACCTGCCAAACGTCGTTCCGGCCGTCGTCGTTGGGAGAAAACACATTCGGGATGTAATACTGGCATTCCGCGCAATTGATGTAAGAAACAGCCACCGTATCCGAAACCATGCAAGTGGCCGTGTGTCCGGTCAGGGTATACCTTCCCGATTCCATGACGCGCAAAAACGCACTGCGGCTGCCATCGCCCCACTGCCAGTCGATGAGGCCGGACGGCACGGACAGATCCAACGGCTCACCCCGGCAAACAACGGTATCGGACTGCAAGCCCGGCGGCTGCTCCACGGCCACAGAAACGGTGGCTGTATCGCCCGGGCAATTACCTGCCGCAGGCAATATATACGAATAAATGCCTGGCGTGCTGGCTGCCGGAGCAAACACACCGCCTGGCAAGTTGGGCTGCCAATACCCGCCGGGGTCAGGCATGCCGCCAAGGACAGCAAACAGGTTGACACTCGGCGCATTGGCGCACAGCGTGGTGTCGGCAGGCAAGCCCGCATCGCCAGCCGGAAACACGCGCAGGTAAGCGTACCGGAGGGCCATTTCGCCACATTCATCCCAAATACGCACGGTCACGAAGCGTTCGCCGCGCGTTGGGCTGACGGTCAAGTTGGCGTAGCGCACGGCTTGTATTCCGGCTACAATGTCGGCGAGTGTAGCCGAGCCATTGTTTTTCAGGACGAGCCAAACTGGACTGTGCCGGATAACGGAAAGTGTGGACGGAAGCGGTCCAACAATATCGAGGGATTCGTTGGGCGCATCGGGCGTGAGCAGGAGTCGAAACACGACCGAGTCCACTTTTTTTTCAGAAAACAAAACCACATCGAGGTCAGCAACAGGGCTGTACCCGATGCAGAGGGTGTCGGTGGCAAAACCGTCGTCGAACACGAGCGAGCTGTTGTCGTCATCGAGGTCAAAACGGAAATTGCTTTCGATCACGACGTTGTCCAGCCCGCCGTAGTCTGCCTGCGATCGGTACTCACCCCGAATTCGGAAAGCAGTCACGTTGGCCAGCACAGTGCGAAACTGGGCCTGCGAGGGCGTAGGACCAGTGAGGTCGTTGAGGTGCCAGCCTGCATCTTCGCGCAAGAGCAGGTCGTAGTGTGTCCAGGCAAGTTGCGGGTTCTGGGCGTTATCGAAAATGAGCGTCATGCCTGCGCCCTCGATCACTACATCGGGGCGGCCGCCGTACGGCTGGGAGTTGGTGGTGTCGCTGGTGTACTGGTCCCAGCGGAGGTAGCGCCCATAGGCATCGCACTTGTTTCCGCGAAATTTAAGAGGCGCCTCGAAGTACCATGTTCCGCCCGTGGCGGCATCGGTTACACGGATGTTGCCGCCGGGCATGCCGCCGGTTGGGAGCCAGGCGGCGATGCTACTTTGTGGGTCGCCCGATGCTCCCCAGTCTTCGTTGTTGGTATCGAAGGTGCTGGTTTGGGCACGGAGGAGTGAGGAAAGGAGCAGCAGAAGGAGAATATTTTTGATCATTGGCAATGTGCAAGAAATGAGCAGTTTGTTTGGTTTGTGTCTGGAATAGTGCGCAAAAAAGTGGCAAGTAAAAATCAGGTACGTTAAAGCGGCGACCAAAAGTAGCACAAAACCAAAATGCCAATCTACATTTGCCCTCTCCCCGCCATAATCTGACAATCGCTAAACCTGTTTCTAATCGTGCAAATTGAAGATCTAAAGCCGCAGCGTTTGCTGCGCCTGTTTTGGCAGTCCCCCTACCGAAACTGGTTTCTTGCCGGAATAGTTGTCTCCAGTGCTGCCGTAATCATCCTCAACTTGAACCATACTCAAGTTCGTCAGGCAATAACGGCCTTTTTTGAAAAACCCGAACCGGCAGCCCCTGTGGTTGCCGCCGAAGTTCGCTGGGGTTTTTCCCTCGGAAAATTTAACCTGACCGACTCCGAATTGCGCCGGGGCGATATCCTCGGCGAGGTGCTTGTACAAAAAGGCCTCGAGTACCCGGTGGTGGCCAAATTAGTTGAAAACGCCAAAGGTGTATTCAGCCTCACGTCCATGCGAATGGGCAAAAAACTATTTTTTCTCACGCCCGCCACCGCCACAGCGCCCGTTGCTATGGTCTACGAGCCGTCGCCCTATGAGTATGTACGCTTCCAATTGGAGGCACCGTACAAAGTGGAGGTCGTCAAACGCGAGGTTGTGACCGAAGTGCGGGCCGCTTCCGGTGTTTTAGAAACCAACTTTTGGCAGGCGCTCACCGATAACGGCCTGAACGACAACCTCGCCGATGGCATGATAGATGTGCTCTCCTCGTCTGTGGACTTTTACCACCAGCAGGTCGGCGACCGCTTCAAGGTGGTGTACGAACAACACCTCGTGGAGGGCGAGCCGGTGGGTACAGGCAAAATACTCGCTGCCGTGTATGAGCGCGAGGGCAAACAATCTTACGCTTTTCATTTCCAAAAAGAAGGCGAAAAAACAGACTATTACGACTTTGAGGGCCGCCCTGCCCGTAAGGCTTTCCTGAAAGCCCCGGTGAAGTTTAGCCGAATTTCGAGCCGGTACAGCCTCAAGCGTATGCACCCGATTCTCGGCTACAACCGCCCGCACTTTGGCACCGATTACGCCGCTCCGCACGGCACGCCCATTATTGCAGTGGCGGAGGGCACTGTAGTAGAGGCAGCGCACCGTGGCGGCAACGGCAAGTTTGTCAAGATCCGCCACACTGGCAGCTACGAAACCCAGTACTTGCACATGAGCAGTTTTGCTCGCGGCATGCGCCCGGGTGCCCGCGTGGCTCAGGGCCAAACCATCGGTTATGTTGGTTCCACAGGCTTGGCCACCGGCCCACACGTCTGTTTCCGTTTCTGGAAAAACGGCCGGCAGGTGGATCACCTCCGCCTCAACCTGCCCCAGCCCGAACCGATCAAGGGCGAACTGCTGGAGGCCTTCGTGGTAGAGCGCGACCGCCTGGCAGCCCTGCTGCACAAGGTGCCTTACCGTATCCGCGACGAAATTTTCGGCAGCAGGCCTTCTGTGGATTGGCCTGCGATACCCAACCCGTAACCGTTTTTTAAATAGCGTGTTAGTTCGACTTTAGCCATTTGGGAAATTGATAATGCCGTTTCAAGTCAGTGCGATATGGCGACTGAAATAATT
>JBJXEZ010000268.1:0-6894 GCA_046153695.1 Saprospiraceae bacterium | reverse complement strand
GCCAGCAGAGCGATACGAGCCGACGTAGTGGGGGGCACATTGTAGGTTACCTGCTGGGAGCCGTCGTTCACGGCATTGGCGAACAGCGTGGCGTACGTGCCGCCGCCGTCGGTGGAGATCAGAATGTCCACGTTGGAGCAGTTTATCGGTGCTCCGCTGCTGCCCGATACGCTCCAGGTCACCGTTTGGATGGAGCCGCTCGGGTACGATTCGCCGCCATTCGGCACCGTGACAGCAAACGGTCCCGCCGAGCCTGAGGTGGTAACGGTCATATTTTGCTCAGCGGTGCAACCAGCATTGGTATTGTTGTCGCGCACGGTTAAACGGAAACTCATGGAGCGCCCAATGGAAGGCAGCACTTCCCAGGTCGGGGTGGTGTTGGCGATTACGGCGGCGTATTCCGGGAAATATCTGCTGCCACTACCTACCGGTTGCAGGGAGCGAAAAACCGGGCCGGTCGTGTTCGTGGAAGCAGGCGGCATTGGTTGTGCCGGGTTGGAATAGGCGTTCATTTGCTCCCAGCAAAAGGTCATCGGGTCGTTGTTAGCGTCGGTGGCGCTTCCAGTCAGGATGAACGGCGTAGATTTGGGAATATTCCGGTTCACAAGGGCGGACACCACCGGAGCCGAGTTGCCGGTGGGTACCAGCACGGCGCAGCTGTTGCCGGAACCGGTCACAAAACCACCAATCTGCTGGAGGCTACGAGCGTGGAAGTAGTCATCGCTGTTGTTCTGCACGTCGGGATCGCAGATGCCGGCGTAGCCCATGATGGTGGAGGCGCTTCCCGGCTCCATTGCCGAGGAATTGGTTCGGTTGCAGTCGTTGTACTGGGTGTGGTAGGCACCCCATTGGTGGCCCATTTCGTGCGCCACATAGTCAATATCAAACGGGTCGCCGACGGGGTTGGGCGAACCGGTCACGCCCTGGGCTTTAAAAGAATTGTTGCAGGGACTATTCAGCGAAGCGATACCGCCGCCACCGGTGCTGAACACATGACCGATGTCGTAATTGCTCGAGCCGATCACGGCATCGCAAGTGGTCTGGTTTTGACCAAGCATAGTGCTCCCGTTGTTGTTTGTGTACGGGTCGGTGGAGGGGTTGGTGAAGATAATGGCCGTATCGTTGGGCACGATGATCATGGTAAGGCCACAGTCGCGTTCGAACACGCCGTTGACGCGCGTCATGGAGGTGTTCATGGCTGCCAGAGCAGGGGCCTTGTCGGTGCCGAACGAGCCGTGGTAGTTGGCGTACTCGCCGGTGCAGGCGAGTGCGAGGCGGTACTGGCGGCGGTTGCCGCAATCGCCTGCGCGGTCGCTGACGGGTGTGTAGGGTGGCAGTTCGACCTTTTCGGGGCCGTCGTTGACATCGCAAACGTGCCTGTCGCCCGTGCGTTGCGCAAAGTTTTTTCGGTAATAACAGATGTAGTCGGTGTTGTTTCCGCGAGCGTACGGGTCTATAAAAATCGTGCTACCGCCCGGGATGAAGAGCATGGCACACAGGCCCTTGGGGGAAATATCGAACCGGGCGGTCATGCCGGCCTTGCTGCGGCTTTTGCCAGCAAAAGAGCGGATTTTTGGAAATGCCTTGCCGAGGTCGGGGTGTAATACGGGTGCGTCCCAAACCTCGAAACTGGCCATGCCGCCGTCGGGCAGGGGAAAATCCACCGACAAACCCGGCTGGCCCTGCAAGTAGTCGGCCTCGGCGGGGGCGGTCAGCAGGTGGTTTCGCAGTTGCTCAAAATCAAGCCGAAGCGTCCGGTAGCGTTCCGGCACGATCTGGCGGTCGTTCGGACTGGAAGTGATGGCCACCTCCGGGATGTCGGCCCAAACGACAGGCTGGGCTACAGCGGCAGCAGAAAGGCAAATGGAGAAAATCAGGGCAAGAGAGAGCGGAGTGTGGTTGCTTGATAACATGGCCAGTGTACTGTCCTGGTAAAGTCCCTTGTGGCGAGGCTCGGAAGTTGTATTCGAGGCACGAAGATCGCAAAAGCCGGAGTTTTTGCAGGTGATTTTTAGTAGGCGCCGGAATGGAATGGGTTTGCGGGGAGAATCAGGCTTTTTTCCCACTACCACCCTTCCCCAACTGCGCATGTATAAGTTCATCGCAGCGCTTGATTTTTTCGTTCCAAATCCGCTCGGCGTTGGCTTTGTCTGCAAAATCCGGGGGTAGCGCATCCAGCACCGTGTCGCGCAGGGTATGCAGAAACGTGGCATAATCTTCCGGGTCCTGAAAGTTTTTGTGAGCAGGGGACGCAATCATTTGTTTAAATTCTTCCTTTTTGGTTTCAATGTCGAGTACCACATGGACCGCCAGGCGCAACATCAGGTTTTGTTTTTCTTTGTTCACGAACGCCTTTTCCACAGCCTCCCGGTTTGGCATTTTATTAAAAAAACGCTCGTAAAACTGCGGCATCAAGTTGAAATGCTGGTTTCGTGCCAGTTGAAAACTTGCCTTTGCCGGGCAACGGGGCAGGCTTTTGGGCATTAGTTCCTTCAGTTTGGTCAGTGCAATTTCCAAACTGGAATACCGCGCTTCCGGGTCTTCTGCGAGCATGGTCGTCAATATCTCCAGCATGGCTGCACGATCATTTTCGATCGAGCCTTCTTTGAGCATGGATTCTTCACGCCAGAACTGGCTCAAAGCCTTTTCCAAGGCAGCACCCGGATGTTTAAAAAAAATCCTTCGGGCCTGAAAAATGGCCTCGACAGTATCGCGCACGCCCTGAAATAGCGGCTTGCCCGTCAGCATTTCCAGCAAAATAACAGCCACTGAAAATTGATCGGACCGTTCGTTATCGCTCATGGTGTCTAACTCCGAGTGAGCATCGTTGTGTAACACCTCGGGGCTGTAATAGCGACATTCTTCTTTGAAACGGGCCAGCGAGCGCAACTCGTCTTTGGAGTGGTGCCTGATAATGTCCAACGAAGAAATCATTGGCTCTTCCTCATCGTCAATGTAGATTTTGGAAGGCCGCATGTTGGAGTGTCGGATGTCACGCTTGCGCAGGTAGCCGAGCGCATCGGACAGGCGCCGGGCGATCCGGAGGGCAATTTCGAGCGGCAGGCCGCCGGTCATTTTGATGGCATCGGACAGTTTGGTGCCGTTGATACGCTCGATCACAATTATAGCGGGCAACCGTTCCAGGGCAAAATCGAGCACCCGGATGATATTTCGGTGTTTCAGTTGTTGGAGATAGTAAAACTCGTCCAGATCAGGCAGGTCCTGCTTGATGTCCATGATCTTCAGCACCTTGATTATTACCGGCATGCGCGTGTTGGCATCGTTCCCTTGAAAGAAAAAACCTGTATTGCCGTATTTCAAGAACTTGATCTTGCAGTAGCGGTTTGCCAGTTTTTCGGTCAGCACGATTTGCAGCAGTACCGACTGTTCCGTAATTTCATGCTCACTCAGGATCGGCAAGTCTGTCATTTTTTTCCTGATTTCCTTTTTGACATCAAGAAAACAACGGTAAATACCTCGGGTTACCCGGTTTTGTGCCAAGGCTTCTTCGCTGTGCGAAATGGTGCCCGCGACCTGATATTCGTTTTCGACACGTTTCAACTGGCTACACAGGATGGCCAACTCTTCCCGTTTATCTTCGAAAAAAGTAAATAATTCGAGCAGTTGTTCGGCTGCAGCATCCATTTTCCCTTCCGCAAACATCTGCTCCAGAAGTGGCTTTTCATGGGCCGGGGTAGTACCGGTTGTATTCGTAGTATTTTCCATAATTTTAGTATATCAACACGAATTAGGGGTTGAAATCAGAAGGTATTGAAAGTCAAAAGCCTATTGACCGGGTGACTTCAAGTCACCCGGTCAATAAGCCGGAGACATTTATTTGCCCGCTCCTCAAACCGTCCCGTACAAATGTGCAAAAACTCCAAAAACAACACTGCCGATAAGCAAGGCCAGGGCCAGCGGCCGGTCGTCGCTGGTCTTGAGCATGAAGGCACCGGCGAGCAGGCCGCCGCCAACCAAAAAGTAGTAGGGAATGATATACTGCAGTCCCAAAAAAGCCACAAAAACGATCGCAGTGCGGAGTAAAACAGGCAGGAATAATTTCATAGTGAAACGCATTTTTCGTGTCGCGAAGATAGCGCTGCGATTTCGAATTCACTGCAGGGACGCGGAGGCACGGCGTTTTTTTCAAATAATAACGAACGCTGCGTTTCAGCATCGAATTTGAAAATGCCCGGTAGCGTGGCAGGGGTGCGCTGGAAAAACACGCGAAAAGTGTTCTACTTTTTGACAAGGCAACACGGGCACTTTTGTCCTGCCGAGAAAGATTATTCCACCCATGCCCCACGACGTATCCGATGTTTCTTCGGCATATTTTTTCACCTAAGTCAAACAATGTCATCATGAAACAAATCCTTATCCTTGCGCTCCTGACGGCCCAGAGCCTCCTCGTGGCTAGCCCGTCCAACACTTCTCTGAACAACCACCTGATCGCTCAAAACCCAAGTGCAGTAAGCCCATCTGGGCTTATTCTTGATCTGGTGATCCAAGGCCACCACCTCGCTACCTGGGATGTCATCGCCGGCTCAGGTAATTATATGGTAGGCATCGTAAACCTGACTACCAACCAAACGCATTCCGTTTTTTCCACTCCGAATAACTCCGCTGTTATCAGTGGTTTGGTTTCTGGGAATACGTACAAATTCACGATCGTCAAAAACGGCTACATCATCATTGATATCATTGATATCGGGTAAAGCATTTTCTCCATGCCCGTCGCGGGGCATTTCAACATTCGGGGCGTGGCCGGTCATACAGGACCGGGTACGCCCCGTTTCGTTTTTAAATTTGAAAATGCCCGGAAGTGCGCGAAAAGCCGTTAGCGGCATACCTTTGCTGCCCGCTTTTCACTTGAACATCCACTTTCCATGCGACCAGAACAGATCACCGACCAGCAAATCCATGATTTCATCGCCGCCGGCCTCTTCGAAGACATCCGCGACGGCGACCACACATCCCTCGCTACCATCTCGGCCGAGCACCGCAGCCGGGCGGTACTGAAAGTGAAGGACTACGGCGTGCTGGCTGGCGTGGAAATCGCCGAACGCATCATCCGGCATGTAGATCCTACGGCGCATTTTACCGTACACAAGTCCGATGGGTCGGATGTTTTTTATGGCGAAAAGGCTTTTGACGTAGAAGGCAATACCCGCGCCCTGCTCCAGGCCGAGCGGCTCGTGCTCAACACCATGCAGCGTATGAGCGGTATCGCCACACTGGCCAGCCGCTTTGCCTTCGAGGTGGGCGATTTGCCGGTGAAGGTGCTGGACACCCGCAAGACCACCCCGCTCATCCGTTTTTTGGAAAAATGGGCCGTCCACATCGGTGGCTGCGAAAACTACCGCTGGGGTCTGTACGACCGCATCATGATCAAAGATAACCATGTGGATGCCTGTGGCGGCGTAAGGCCCGCCGTCGGTCGTGCGCTGGCGTATTTGAAGGAGAAAAACCTCGACTTGCCCATTACACTTGAGGTGCGCAACCTCGTGGAGGTGCACGAAGCCCTGGAAACAGGCGGTATCCATCGCCTTATGTTCGACAATTTTGAAGTCCCCATCCTCGCGGAAGCAGTAGCCACGGTAGAGGGGCGTTTCGAGACCGAGGCTTCGGGCGGCATCACCCTGTTCAACGTGCGCAAATACGCCCTCACCGGCGTGAATTTCGTGTCCGCCGGAGCGCTTACCCACTCTGCAATGCCGCTGGACATGAGTTTGAAGGTGGAGGGATAAACGGCGCTTACTGGCCAAAACCGTACACCCAGCCACCACCCGACAGCAGGTACATAGCCCGGCTTTTGCTTCTCTTGCCCACTGCCCACCGCAGTGCTGTCGGCTGTAAACCGCCCTCCCGTACGACCACAATATACTGGCCCGCAGGCAGCCTGGTTTCCGCACTCAACACTGAATCGGTGCGACCCGGCCCGAAGATTTTGATAAAAATCAAGGCGCCGATCAAATCGTACACCCGAACCTGACAGGCATCGGCGGGTGTTTTTTTGAAAAAAAACTGAAGACCAGAAACAGGCTGAAAAATGCGCGAAAAGGAGTGCTGGTTTGTTTCATAGACTGGCAAGACGCCGGTATGTCGGACTTTGTTTCACTTCAAAACACGTTTTGTCTACGCCAAATTTTTTTGAACGTATGGAAAAACTGCTCACTGAGATTCGCGCCTGTACGGTGTGCCAGACACACTTGCCGCACGGTTGTCGGCCTGTGGTACGGGCCAGCCCGACCAGCCGCATCCTGATCGTGGGTCAGGCGCCAGGCCGAAAAGTACATGCCAGCGGCACCCCGTGGGATGATGCCAGCGGTGATACGCTTCGCGCCTGGCTTGGTGTTGACAAGGCCGTTTTTTACGACCACCGCCGCATCGCGCTGATGCCGATGGGCTTTTGCTACCCCGGTACTGGCGCATCCGGCGACCTGCCGCCCCGCCCGGAGTGCGCCCCGCTGTGGCACGAAAAACTGCTGGCGCAAATGCCCGGCATCCGCTTGACTTTGCTGATTGGGCAATACGCGCAACAGCGCTACCTGAAAAATATTGCCGGAAAAAACCTGACGGAGACCGTACGCGTCTGGCGCAGTTTTTTGCCAGCCTACCTGCCCTTGCCCCATCCGTCGCCCCGAAACCGACTGTGGCTGGCCAAAAATCCGTGGTTTGAGGAGGAGGTGGTGCCAGCGTTGCGGGAAATAGTGGGTGCGGTTGGTTAGGTTTTTTATAAGGAACGGCGCTGGAATAAAGGTTTGTGTCCTTTAAACTTCTTCACATTTTTGGTATTTTGACTTACGAGGCACCCCTTGCAGCCGTCAAAAACTCCCCTGGCGTGCAACCCGTCTTTTTTCGGAAGGCCCGGTTGAAGGTCGTCTTGCTCGAAAA
>JBJXEZ010000066.1:0-5423 GCA_046153695.1 Saprospiraceae bacterium | reverse complement strand
GTGAGTTCGGCCACGGCTACTTTTTTGCCTTTCAGGTCGCTGACGGAGGTGATGCCCCTGCGCACCACCACCGCAACGCCGCCCCGCGACCAGTCGGCCTGGAACACGATGCGGGGATCGAACGCCTCTAGCGCCGACATTTCCGTCGGCAGGGCATCCACGGTACACCAAAGCAGGTGTACGTCACCGTTTTTGAAGGCGGCGCGGCTGGCCTCGAAGTCGTCGAGCACTTTGAAATCTACCTTGAAACCGTAGTCCTTGTAAAACCGGGACTCGGTATTTGCCTTGAAGCCTTCGTTGAAATACTGCCCGCCTGCATAGCCGCCCCAGGTGACGACACCTACTTTGACGGTGCCGGGATCGGAATCGTCCGTGCCGTTTTGGGCATTTTCTTCGACAAATTTCTTTCCGGCTTCTGTGTTGTTGAAAATAAGTTTGCCGCCAAAATAGACACCGGCGACGACGAGTACTGCGATGAGGAGTTTAGAAAAAGAGGTTAATCTTGCCATGATGGGTGGGTGGGTTTGGCTAAAAAATCGGTTTGTTCGTCATCTGCTGGCGCATTAAACAGCCAGCAAGAATGCATTCAGGCGGTTTTAGGGAGACACAAAAATACGCGGATGTGTCGGAAAGTAAAGTTTATTTCAAGCTACGTCGGTTGCCGCGGGGAAACAAACTTTGAAATAACACGAGCGACAAAGCGATATTTGAATGGGCTTCGGCCAATAGAAAAAGAATTGCACCATGTTCGACGACCAAAACCTCACCACGGATGCCTACTGCTCGATAATCCGCTCTTGACACTGGCGCAGGAGCGCCCTTTGCAGTTCAAAAGCCAGATGGGAAGGAGTGTTTTCACCGATTCATTTTGCGCAATAGCGATGTCAGGACCGAGCGTGGCAAGCACGGTTTTATCATTATTTCCCCCGACTATGACATTCAAATCTGCCAAAAACGAAGGCAACACCTTCGGCTTCCTCTGGTATTGGTCCAAAACCAACAAGTTAGGCAAGTTCTTAAGCCCTTCCGCTTCTTTCGACTTGCCCGACGGTTCCACGTAAGAAGCCGATGGAGCGTGAATTTCCAACAAAAAATGACCGCCCCAGCCCCGACGAGCAGGAAAGCATCGCCTCATCGTGCCCGACATTGTGATAGAAGTACGTTCCAAGCCGGGCTCGCTGTCGCAATTGAAAAAAAGATAACCGAGGCATGAATGGCCAACGCCGTGCGCCTCGCCTGGCTGATTGATCCGCTCAACCGCAAGGCGTGGGTTTACCGCACCGGCACGCCGGTAGAGGAAGTGCCCGATTTCGGTGCCACGCTCTCCGGGGAGGAGGTGATGCCGGGGTTTACGCTGGCGCTAAGCGAGTTGCTGGAACGCTGATTCGCCGGTCGCTCCAGGTCAAAAGTATGCGCCAAAGAGGAGCCTGAACACAAACGGCAGATGGATGAATGGAGCGCGCGATGGTGGTGGTAACCCCAGTTTGACTTTACTCCTTCACAAACCGCTCCGCCGCCAATACCCTACCTTCCGCAACAGCTTGCAGGAAGTACAGGCCGCTCGGCAGTGCCTCGCAGCGCACGGTCTGCTGGGCGCTGCCCGTCTCGGCCGACTGCTCCATGACCAAACGTCCGGCGACATCGGTGACGCGGAACCGTATACCTGCTGCGGCAGGCTGGGACAGTTCGACGGTGAACGCACCGGGGTTGGGATTGGGGAAGATGCGGAAGGCGTTCGGATATTTTCCGGGTTCAGAACTTTCGCTAACACAGATAACCGTGACGGTGAACGAGCACGTGGTGGAATTATTCGAAGCGTCCGTATTGGTGTACGTGACGGTAGTTGTGCCGTTTGAGAACGGGGAGCCACAGGAGCCGCCACTGACGGCATTGGAAGTTGCTCCGCAAAAATCGCTGCTCGTTGGAGGGGTCCAATAAGCGGTCGAAGTACAATTGCCCGTACCATCGTCCGTGCCAAAGATTACCATATTGGGCGGACAATTGGTAAGCACAGGCGCCTGTACATCCTTAATAATACTCACCGAAAAAGAGCAAGCGGCAGTAGAAACTATTTGCTGGTTGGCATCAAAACCGAATACTGAAAATTGAACGGAGTAAATGCCAACGGGCACTGTCGACCCCGGCTGTGGTCCAGTGGAATGAACTACCTGAATGCTGTTGCAAAGCCCGTTGTGGTTAGCAATGATAGGCTGGTAATGGAATATTTCAGTGCCGGAGAAATCGCAATCCACGATAACAGTATCCTTCGGACAGCGGTCAAATCGAACGGTGCATTGGGCAAAGATGCTTGCTGGGCGTATGGACAGCAGGACCAAAACCAACCCTGCCAGTGTTGAAAATTTCATATCGAACAATTTTTTAAAGTTGAAAAAATGACAGCACAGCGGGGTGGGGAAATGCTTCGGCATTTCCCCACCATGCCCAGCAAATCAATGCGCCGGGCAATGCCACTTTGGCTTCTTGCATTTGCTTCCGAGCCACAGGTAGTACTCGTAGCCCGGAGGCGTGTCGCTGGCGTTTATCAAAACCCGGTGTGTGGATTTGATGCTGTTCATCCAAGAGCGGTACTTGTCATTCAGGGCATCTTGCGCCTTGGCTTTTTTCGCGTTATACACGATGCCCGAGTTGCCGCTCGTGTTGTCGGGAGTGTCGTAGTTGCAGCCAACCGTACAGTTACTTTTGTACACTTGCCCGCTGAAGTAGGTCTCGATTTGAGCAGCGAGGGCGCGTTTTAGATAGCTATACCCGCTCTTGTGCTTCCGTGCCTTGAACACCGTGCGCGACTTTATTTTGTGCCCGCCCGCTTGTCGTTGCTTCAGCTGGTACTTGATTTTCCACTCCGGTGGGTTATTTGCCGTGTCTTTGTCCTTTGCTTTAACCTTCTCGTTTTTGGTGTAGCAGTCCACCTTCACGAGAAGCTCTCTGTTGATGACACAGGGGCCGTTGTCGCCGCAGTAGCCTTTGAACGTGACCAAAAAGTTGCCGGCAGGGTAGATCACCGCCACTTTTCTCCGCCTACCGTTGATGTCCGGCTTGTCCGAGTACGGCCACGGGCCAATCTCGAGCGCGCCCGGGAAGTCCCATTCGCCCGGTACGTTGGCCTCGAAGATGTGCTTGCCGTCGGGGCAGACCTGTATGGAGTTTATCGCTACGTTGCAGGCCGTAAATGTTACGGGTTGTGTGGCTGTTACCGAACACAGTACGGGCGCCGGAGAATTCATCTTCAGGGTGACCGTGTACGTTTGCGACGGGCAGTTGACGTTATATTTGTGTGTGATCGTCAACTGCGTTTCATCGGTCGTCTGGGTTGGCGAACCGTCGCCGAAGTTCCACGTCCACGTCGTACCCGGGCAGACGCCGCCTGTCGACGTGTTCGTAAACGTTACAACCGGCATAGCGGTGCTGTTGAGCGGGCAGGCGCACAGCGCATAGCTGATCTTAAACGAAGGCTTGCACGTTATATCCACTATGACGGTTTGTTCTTTTTCGTGGAAACAACCAAACTTGTCTTCCATGACCATTTTGATTTTGTAACAATCAGGCTGATTTGGAGACTGCGGCACCGGGAACGTATGGACGAAACCAGTGGCCCCGGGAGTGGTCACGGGGGTAAAACAAAGTGTACCGCCAATACACTCCGTACAAATCCATGTGATTTGTTTGATATCGCTCGGATCGCCCCAACCAGTTGGCGTGAACTGCACGTTGGTACCGCAGGGAAGTTGCTGCGCGACGAAATCCGGGACGATGTCCGGAATGATGATTTCCACATCAAGGCTGCAAGTCCCAACATTCTCCAATTTCTCCGTTAGCGAAAAGACATAACTGCCGCTTTGCGTAGCCGTGAAATAGGGACCCAGCGCACTCGGATTACTAAGCGTGACAAAGGGGCCAGACTCCTGCTTCCAGGTAAATTCATTGAATATCGGGCTGCCGAATAGTTGCACGAAATACGAGCTGCCGCCGTTGCAAAGCACTTGGTACACGATTTCGGGGCAGCCGGCGCGTTCCTCCTGGTCTTCATCGCAATCGGTGATTTCCTCGTCCGCATCCGGTTCGCGCACGGCAAAAACGAGCAAATTCGGGTCGTTCAGCGGGGTGGTATGGGTGTATATCAGCCAATCCTCATCGTCCGAATACATGCCGTTGCAATTCAGCGAAAGATTGTGCCGGCAAACGACGATGCCCGACTGATCAAACCATTCTACTTGGAAATCATGCTGCGCTACGTTTTTATCCAGGAAAAGGATGAAGTCATTGTCAATGGCCGCCCCGGTTGGCACTGCCGAGCCGTCCGCCGGAAACCACTCCACATAGGTTTGCGAATCGAAATTTTGTGCCCAATCGTCCGGGTCGGCGCAGCAGATTTTGGTATCGCAAAGCGGCGAGACCCGCACTTTTTTGATGCGCCCGTCGGTGTGTAAATTGATAAAATTGAGCTCGTATGCACAGCAATCGGATACTTGCGGTGTGTCACAATCCAACCGGATCGTATCCCGCAGCACTTTCTCAAAACACAACTTCGGCGGAGTCGTCGAGTAGTCGTACTCGACAGCCGAGTAGGAAATGGCGTAGGTCCCGCTCCCGGCGTACGTGTGCATGGGCATGGCGCCCGCCGTGAAAGGCCCCTGCGCAGTGGCGCCGTCGCCCCAGTTGATGCTCCTGATTTCGTCGCACGCGAGCAGGTTGCCGATGTTCAGCTTCGCCTTGCAGTTGTCGTGATCAACCGAAAGCGATACCACATTTTCCACATTTTGGCAAAACTGCTCGTAGCTCACGCAGCACGTGTCCTTTTTCGGAACGATAAAAGTCAACTTGCACGGGCACTCTTTTTGCCCGCAATGCCCAAGCATGTTCAGCATATAAGTGCCCGGAAGGGTAAACGTAGCATTGGTAAGCCCAGTCGAAAAACCCGGCGTGGCCGCCACTGTGATGGGGCCGATCGGGACGAAACCCGCTGGCCCGGTGAGCGTGTATGTCACCGTCGCAGGAGGGCAATTGAGACCGATGCACTGGAAGGAGGGGTAAAACTGAATGGGCAGATTCGGAATGTCCGGCACAATCAGCGTGTCGCCACAATTTCTGGGCAGCAATGGGCCGTGACCAACGCCGTAGAGAAGCGTGAAGGGGTCGGGGCCACAGTCGCACGCCACTGGCCAATCAGGCATGGTAAAACAGTACGTCTGCGAGTGTGTACAGCAGAACAATTCGTTTCCGTTCTGATCCTTTTCATGCACCGTCAGTGTAAAACAAATTTGCTGACCCGGCAGCGGGCCGTTGATGCTCGTCGTCAGCACGCCGGATGTTTGTTGGTACGAAATGGCGGGCGAAATGGGGAATACGGTGGGCGACATCGTTCCGCCCGAAATGTTCGTCAGCTGCACCTCATTGATGTTGAACGC
>JBJXEZ010000257.1:0-10784 GCA_046153695.1 Saprospiraceae bacterium | reverse complement strand
TGGTCGAACGATTTTCGCTCGCCTTGGGCTTAAACCCAACCAAAACAAAAAACAACCCTAAAATCAAAGAACTTTTATTCTCAAGTAGTTATGCCGCTATCGCGGCGTGATTCTTCACGAACCATTGACCAAACAAATCAACTATTTTGGCTCGACTGGCCAAATTGCGGGCAAGCATATCACCAATTTGCTGTACGAGCAATTGGAGATGCTACGCGAGCACCAATATGAAATGGCCAAAGAGGGCCGAAAATGGATATATACGAAAAGGAGGAGACCGCTTGAACTGTGCGATGGAAGCTTTGATCTTTACTACAACAGCATGGCACCTGTCGGTATAACCTTAATGGCGGAGAGCAGCGCGCTTAGTGGTGTATTTGTGGTCTTTGACGACCCCAATTTTATGTTCGTGGGGGATACGCACTTCTTCAATTATACCAAAAACTGGATGCTAAATCTGCAAAAAAAATGCATCAAAATAAGTCAGGGGGCCGAAGGGCAGCGGCGAATATATTTTGAGCACATTAAAAATCGTGTGGCTGGTTCATCGCAAGCATAACCACACCTCAATTCAAAATCACCACCTTCGCGATCACCGCATCCGGCTCCTCGAACAGTTTGGAACTGGTGGCAAACACGAGATACACCCCGCTGGCAGCCCGGCGACCGAGGTAGTCGCGGCCGTTCCATACTGCCTGACCGCCATAGGCTTTGCCTTCAAAAATGAGGTGACCAGCTACATCGGTGATTTTCACATTGGCATCGCTGGCCAAACCGTAGATGGCGATTGGCCCGTCGTAGTCGGGGCGCACGGGATTGGGGTAGGCGAATGGGCTGGTCGAGTTGAGCACGCCGCCCACAGTGGCCTCTGCCCGGTAGGAACACAGGCCCTTGCCGGTACCAATCCACGCTTCACCGGTGATGGGATCAATAGCGATGTCGAGAACGGTATTGTCCAGCAGGGGGCTGTTGGTACTGGTAAAACGGGCATCCTGCACGTCGCCGCTTGATGATTGCACAAAAATGCCGTTGGTGGTACCAAACCACTTGCGGTTGGCTCCGTCCACGGCGATAGTGCGGATTTCCTCGTTTTCCAGCAGGTAGCCATTGAAACCGTCCACGGTGACGATTCGGCGCGTGCCCCGGCAACTTCCATCAAACACATTGCTGCCGCACTGAAAACTGACCGTACCCTGTTGGGTGCCGATCCAAACGTCGCCGTCGAGGTCCACGGTCAGGCAGTTGACCGTGTTCGTCGGCAGCAAACTGTTGGCGGTGGTGAGCAGGCGGTATCGGTCGTCGCCAGGATCATCGAGGTTGGTGCCACTGTCGTACACCAGCACGCCTCCGTTGAACGCCACGACAAACCACTTGTAGCCGTTTTTATCCACGGCCACTTGCATCAGGTTGTTTGCCAGTGTGTTGGAAAAATTACGGAACGTGCCATCCGTTTTTTGCACGGCGATCGGGGAGTTTGCGTCGTAGTTACTGATCCACAGGTTGCCGTCGTTGTCGAAGGCCAGGCCGCCAATAGCTGTCCGGTTGGCGCCAGACTCTCCGGCATTTTGCAGGATGGAATTGTGCTGATGGTATGCCTTGGTGGGCGCACCTACCTGAGTGGCCTCAATCATGCCCCCCCAAAAACTGCCGACGTAAAATTTGTCGAGATACGGGTGCGTGACCACGCGCCAGTGGTCTACGTGAGAGTCGGAAGACTTCAGTTCGGGGTTTGAGTTTTGGTCAAAGCGTTTCCACTGCTTGTCGGAGTCCAACACATAAACGCCTTGGCGGTTGTATATCGGTTGGAGGAGGCTGTTGAAGCCGGGAGTACCAACGAGTACCTTGCCATTGCCTACGGTGATTTCCGAGACGGCCTCGGTGTACGGGGAATTGTATCGGAAGCGGTCGCACTTGCCGAGGTTGTCGTCGAAGTAACGGAAGTCATCGTTTCCGTCAGCCATCCAAAATTTACGGGTTCCCTCTTCTACAGCATCTTCAGGGACGAAGCTCTCACAAGCCCAGTGGATGTCGTAGGGTTGCGCCGTGCTGGAAGCCATGTACTGCACGCTGCCGCTAAAATTGCGTTTCCAGCCGATAACCAGGCCGTTGCCCTCGGCGCTGAGGAAAATGAGGTCACGGTCGGGGTTGGTGGTCACGGTATCAAGTGTGTTGCCGTCGTACCGGCAAAGCGCTTGTTCGAGTCCGATGACCAGTTTGCCGTCGAATGGCTGCATAGCTGTGGCCGTTCGGCCCTGCGGCATACCCTCGGGTGCGCCAAGCAGGCGCCATCGACTGAAGTCGGCGGGATTGAGGTCGTCAGTAGGCAGCCGGTAAATGCCCTCGTCAGTACCGGCGTACAGGTTGTTTTGGTAAATGGCTACTGAGCGCACGGGCAGGTCAGTGAATGTGGTGTACACCACTTCTGCAGTTTCGATGTTCAATTTGATGATACCAAAGCCACAGGCCAGGTAAGCGTACCGGCCCTCGAAAGCGGCGGCGTATATTTTTTTATCGCCAATGATATTGGTGTTTTTGGTGATAAACGGAAGGTTCACCACGGATCCGTCGGCAGCGCGCCAGATGTCGAGGTTGCTGTTGGTGTAGGCGATGAGCAGTGTGTTGGCGGCCGAATTGAAACGCACGAAGTTCATGCCCACATCACTCAAACCCTCCACCTTGGTCAAGTAACGCGGCGAACGGTCGGCTTTGTCAATTTCGACCACGGCCCACTCGGTGGCATAGTACACTTTACTGCTGCTTTGCGAAACTGAGGTAGCACGCTGCCAAGGCAGGTGTTGCCGCCACTGGCCGATGGCGACGGATGGGAAACCCACATTTTGTGCGAAGGATTTGCCGAAAACGGCCAGTAAAAGTAGGGCCAGGGCTGCGTGCGTGCGATTGAGCATGGGAAGCGGTTGTTGTTTCATCTAACGAGGCTAATGGCGCGGGAGGGGAGTGCCGGGTTGCCTCTACCGGTACAAGTTGCTGCCTTCCAGGTACTCGAATACGGGGTCGGGCACTAAGTAGCGCACCGACTTGCCTGTTTGGAGGCACTCGCGAATGTACGTGGCTGAAATGTCGAGCATGGGTGCTTGGCAAATACGCACACGGGGATGCCCGGTGTAAGCACTCAGGTCGGCGCCAGGTCGCTGGTACACATAAATGTCGTGGTTGGCGAGCAGGGATTCGTAGTTTTTCCACAAATGCAGCGTGGCGAGGTTATCGCCGCCCATGATGAGGGCAAAGGTGCGGTCCGGGTGTTTTTCCCGGAGGTGGGCGAGGGTGTCCACGGTGTACGATGGCTTGGGCAGGGCAAACTCGACATTGGAAGCCTGGAGCAGCGGGTTGTCGCCGATGCCGAGCCGAACGAGGTGCAGTCGGTCGTGGTCGCGGGCCAGTGTTTTTTTGGGTTTCAGGGGGTTATGCGGACTGACGACGAGCCACACCCGATCGAGGTCCGTTTGGGTGGCCATGTAGTTGGCAATGATCAGGTGCCCGATATGTACGGGATTGAACGAACCGAAGAACAGGCCGATTTTCATGGCTTGCGGCTACTTTTTCATGTTTTCGTCCTCGTCGTGTACCCGATTGAGCAGAGCATCCACGCGGTACATTTCGTCCACGGTATCGTCGAGGAAAAACTCCATGTGTGGCACGCGGCGCATATTTTTGCCCGCTTTGTTGCCCAAAGCCTGGCGCAGACGCGGATAATGCTCCTCCAGTTGGAGAATGACTTCCTGTTTGTTTTCGGTGCCGTACACGCTGATGTACACTTTGGCGATCAACAGATCGGGCGACATTTTCACCCCGGTGACGGTTACGAGCTTGTCGCGCCCGTAGATCAGGCTGCCCTCTTCGGTCAGGATCATACCGAAAAAGCGCCGCAGCAGCTCGGCTACTTGTTTTTGGCGTATGGTTTCCATGTTTTTCTTTCCGGCGCGGAAATATTGTTGGTGCGCGCCGGGCTGCAAAGGTAGGCCAAATGCGTTGTGGACAAGGCAACATATTTTGTAAAAACGCACGCAGCCTTCGCCCCGTCGGAGGAAGGCTGCACAAAAGTCAGCAGCCGTTAATCACCCCAGGCTGGTCAAAATTCCTCGTATTTCTTCTTCCCCTACCCCGCGAAAATTAGCGAACCGATGCGCTTCACTGCGGGAACGCAGGTGCTCAATGAGCTGGCGGCGGGTGGGCGTTTCCGGCAACTCGGCCGGGATGTCATCGAAGGCCAAAATATGAAACCCCTGCCGATTGATATCGGCGATCATATCGGCTGTTGGTTCTTCGATGTGGCAAAACTGACACTCTTTAGCGGAAATATTGCCTGCAACACCCGCTGCTGAGAGGTGTGTTTTGCCGTAGGCCAACACCTGTTCGGATGCAGTTCCCTCCGGCACGATGATGTCGAAATGAGCCGTAAAACCGTCCGGCTTGCGGATGTACGTGTCAAAAACGGATACTTGCATAGTGTATTTATTTGCCAGCAATGTCCCGCACCACCACGCTGGCCATGTACAGGCCAAAAAGCGCGGGGATGTACGAGATGGTGCCGTAAAACGATTTTTTAAACTTGCTGCCGTCGGTCATCATGCAGGTGTCGCGGTCCACGATTTCCGAGGAAAAAACGACCGTGACCCCGCGCCGTACGCCTTTGCGTTTCAGGCCCTTGCGCACCTGTTGAGCGAACGGGCAGTTGTAGGTTTCGGAAATATCGCCTACCTGTACCTTGGACGGATCGAGCCGCCCGCCGGCACCCATGCTACTCACCACGCGAACGTCCTGTTGTTTACATGCCACAATGACGTACTGCTTGGGCTGCACCGAATCAATGCAATCGAACACATAATCGTACTGGCGAAACGAGGTGACCTTCACCACTTCCGGGCTGAGGAACGTGTCCAGAACGGTCAGGTCGAGCCCCGGGTTGATGTCGCGCATGCGGGCGGCCATAATACCCGCCTTGGATTGGCCGACGGTGCTGTGCAGGGCGGGCAATTGGCGGTTGGTGTTGGTCAGGTCCACCGTGTCGCCGTCCACGATCGTCATTTTACCTACTCCAGCCCGGGCGAGAAATTCCGCTGCATAGCTGCCTACACCGCCAAGGCCTATGACCAGCACGTGGAGGTTGCGTAGTTTTTCCAATGAGCCAGCGCCCACGAGCAGTTCGGTGCGTTGGAGCCAGTGCGGTGCGGCGGTATCGGGCATAGTGGTGTTGTTCAAACTCTTTTCACTTTCGGGCCGAAAAGTAGGGCTTGTCTGGCCGTATTTTTCAAAACCGACAGCCAAAAAACAAAAACAACCGCTGCGACACGCCCACGACCATTTGCACGTAGTAAGCTACTCCCGCTCTAACCGCATTTCGAAAAACGGTACCCAGTTCGTCCCGTCTCGACTCATTTCGCCATTTTCTACCCATTTGCCCGCCTCCTGGCGAATTGTGTAGCGAACCTGACCAGCCATAGGATGGGTGAAGCCCCACGTGATGCTGCCATCGGTGTTTACAGCGAAATCGGCATCCACATGGTTGCCATCAGCACGAATAGCCCGCATGAGGTACTTGTCGGCAGCTTGGTTGTATGAAATGACAGCAAACGCCTGGTGAATAATTTTGTCCGGGTTAGTGGCGTCACGACCTAAGCCGTCAATCGTCAGCACGGTGCCATTGGCGTGCTCGACCACACTTTCGGTCTGGACAAATTCGTGCCGCTGCGGTCCCATGCGTATCCAGCCGGTGCCTTTCCAGTTGCCCGCCATAAAACGAATTTTTTCAATAGCAGTCTTGGTTTCGGCGCTGGGTACGACATTGGCTTGAGAGAATAGGTTGCTCAGGCAGCAGCAGAGCGCTACAACCTGAAAAAGAATGTTTTTCATGTCAGAGAAGATTGATTGTTGGAAAAAAGTGGGTACTTTATTTCGCCCGCGTTCTTTAGAAGTACGTTTTTAAATCCGAATAAAACGCCTCGAAAGCCGCTACGCCCGGTTCGGTGATGCGGCAGAGCGTGAGCGGGTAGTTGTTCCGAAACGTTTTCTCCACCGTTATATAGCCCGCTTCCTGCAACTTACTGATCTGGGCGCTGAGGTTTCCTGCTGTGGCACCCGTCTGCTCCAGTAGCGCGTTGAATTCGGCCTCCCGCGCCACTATCAGGTACGACATGATGGCCAGCCGCAATTGCGACAACAGAAGGGGGTTCAGTTCCTTAAACATGGCCTGACGCTTTTTTGCGGTTCAGCATGTAACCCGGTACGAGGTAGCCCAATACAACTGCACCGGCCTCCACCAACGAATGCTCCTGCACTTGTACTGCCAAACAAAGCAACGCGCCCGCCCACAAAACGATGCCGCCAAAAACCAACGGCCTGAATCGAATCAGGATGCCAGACATAAACGTGGCAAAACCGGCCAGAATTAGCACCATTGGTGCCGGAGGCGTTTGCCGCATAATAGTTGTCACCAACGCCAGCATCAACGAAACCCCGAACCCTAACCATAGGTAACCATACCATTCGCGTACGAGGTTGCGCTCTTTGGTAAGCCGGTCGCGCCGCCATTCGTACAGCATCGATACCGGCACACCAACCGCTGGCATGATCGCCCAGGCGAGGTGCGCTTTCGCCCCGTACCCGTTTACGAGCATCCAGTATTCGGCCAAACTGGCCGCTACCACCAACCAGCCCCACAGCAAAAATTGAAACCCGCTTTCCCCCACTCCGCGTTTGGCGAGGTCTATGGTCTCCCGAATCACGCGCAGGCTTTCTTGCGGGTTGAGCACTTTTTCTTCTTGTTTCATTGCAAAAATGTTTAGTTCAAATTTTAAATCGCCCACAAATGTAGACTAGTTTGTTTTATAAACCAATTATTTTTACAAAGTTTTTAATTTTTTGAACAATGACTTATGCCGCTTTCGCCTCGGCACTGAAATTTAAACACGCTCTAAGTTCGACTTTAGCCATTTGGGAAATTGATAATGCCGTTTCAAGTCAGTGAGATATGGCGACTGAAATAATTTTTGAACATCGCTGTAAAACGGGGACATTCATAAATCCAAAGTAACTGTTTAGCCTGAAAAGCATGCGGTATTTTTGGGTAGATCGAGTTCCGCCGGTGCAACCCCATTGTTCCCAAGGTGGGTACCAGGGTAGTTGCGAGTCAAAAACTCATTTCCTGGGCTCCCATAGACACTTTTTTGAGCGTTTAAAATGGCTAAAGTCGAGCTAAGTTCCAGGATTGTTCCTTACTTCTGTGCTCTACCGACCAACCACAGCGCTACTGCGCCAAAAATGAGGTTTGGTATCCACATGCCGAACAAGATCGGCACGGAACCGCTGGCTGCGAATGACACGGCGAATTTGGACAACAGGATGTACCCGGCACCCAGGCCGATACCGATGGCAAGGTGCAGTCCCATGCCGCCGCGCACCTTGCGGCCAGCCACTGCGAGTCCGATGATAGTCAGGATGATGATGGTAAACGCATCGGCGGTACGGCGATACAGCTCGATCTCGTAATTGCGAGAGGTAAGCAGCCCGCGGCTCCGGTCACGGGCGATGGCCTGCCTGAGCTCCGAGGAGGTCATTTCTTCGTTTTGAGTGTGGTACCAAATAAAATCGCCAGGAGACAGGTTGATGGCCGAGTCGAGCGGAGTAGCATAACGGCGAAAGGTTTCTCGCAAGCCGTCAAAAGTTCGCACCGAGTAATTATTCAATTCCCAGCGTTTGGTTTTTTCTTTCCAAACGGCCTGTTGAGCATCGAGCAGGCTGACCAATCGATTGTTTTTAAACTGCTCTAGGCGAAGTCCGGTGGCTGTCTTGCTGTTTTTGTCGTAGCCCTGCACATACACCTTGCGGTCGGCTCCCACCAGCAGGTGGACGTATGATTTTTTGCCTTTTTCCTGATCCGTCCACACATACGCACGCTCGAATTTGAGTCGGGATTTGTTGGCCATCGGGATCAGGGCGTGGTTGAGCGCCAGGTGCAGCGCCGCTACTGCCCCTGCCGCCACGAGGTATGGGCGCATCAACCGCCCGAAACTCACACCCGCATTCAGGATGGACAAGATTTCGGCGTTGAAGGCCATGCGCGAGGTAAAAAACACCACAGCCACCAGTACATACAGTGGCAGCAGCAACCCGCCCATGTACAGGATGAAACCCGTGTAGTAATCGAACAGGATTTCACTCAGCGTGCAGGGTTTTTCAATAAAACTTTTGACCTTCTCGCTGAAATCAATAGCCATAGAGATGATCGAGAAGATCAGCACGGCAAAAAAGAAGGTGGAAAGGTACTTGCGGATCAAGTAGCGGTCGAGGGTGCCCAACACGAGTTTTGAGTTTTGAGTTGGCATAAACAAAAAAATGCCGGACAAAGAAACTCAAAACTCAAAACTCGCAACCCAAAACTTTAAAACGGCAAATCATCGCCACCTGCAGGCACCGGTTCGGCCGGGACTGTAGCGGGCATTTCGGCATTGTTGCGCGAGGGCGGGGCGTTTTCTGCGGGCGGAAAGCGATTTTCCTGGCCAGATTCCCGGCGTTCGAGCATCCGGAAGTTGTTGGCCACGATGTCGGTAACATAGCGTTCCTGGCCTTCTTGAGTAGTGTATTTGCGGTAGGTTATTTTGCCTTCGACGTATACGAGCACGCCTTTTTTAAGGGACTTTTCGGCGCGTTCGGCCAAGTCGCGCCATACCACCACGTTGTGCCATTCGGTATTCGTCTGGAAGTTGCCGTCTTTGTCTTTGTACGATTCGTTTGTAGCCAACGAAAAGCGGGCGACGGGTGTACCGCCTTCAAGTCGGCGGACTTCCGGGTCCCCGCCAAGATTCCCGATGAGGGTTACTTTGTTGATCATGATTCCAATGTTTTAAAAAATGAACGATTCAATAATTGACCCGAAAGTTACGGCCTTTCCCGCCAGTACCACTCGATGATTCGAGGCATCGCAAGTATTTTTTTTAAACTAACTTGTTCCACCGTGCGGCATTTTTTTAAAGCACCTTTTTGAAAAACAAGGGCTTCTGTTTTTTCCTCAACTTCAAATTCGACAAAAAAAGCGGTTACAATTCGGTGCGAAAGTGTTTGCCGATAGGCTTTGGAAACGCCACGCGGAGCCACTCCTCGAGGCCCCCCTTGGGGGAAAAAATGGTGCAGCAGCAGTTCTGCCAGGTTGCTGGTGTCTGCTGGCTCTGAAGCAAGTTCGAGCAGGGGAAACTCGTACAGATTTGCCCAAATATCAGCAGCTTCGCGCTGACGAACCCACACATGCCCGCCTTGCCTGAAAACGGCGTACACAAAAAAGCGGTGCTGTTTAGCGGCCGCCTTTTTTTTCACCGGCAACCGATGCACCGCCCCCGACAAATGCGCCGAACAGCGATCGGCCAACGGGCACGCGGCACAAGCGGGCTGCCGTGGGGTGCATTGCCCGGCCCCGAAGTCCATAATCGCCTGGTTGTAGGCGCCAGGTTGGCCAGTATCCAGCAGTTGCTGTGCCAGTGCATCAAACGCCTGCTTGGCAGCCGGGGTGCCCACAGGCGTTTCGATGCCAAAAAACCGCGCCAGCACCCGGTATACATTGCCGTCAAGTACAGCATACGGCATTCCGAAAGCAAAGGAGGCGATAGCCGCAGCCGTGTAGTCGCCCACGCCGGGCAGCACCCGAATGTCCGCATAGGTGTTGGGGAAAACGCCCTTGTGTTCACTAGCGATGTGTTTGGCGGCAGCGTGCAGGTTGCGGGCGCGGGAGTAATAGCCCAATCCTTCCCAGAGTTTGAGTACCTCGTCCTCCGGGGCTTCGGCGAGTTGCTGCACCGTAGGGTAAGTGGAGGTGAAACGTTCGTAGTACGGCAGCCCTTGTTCCACCCGTGTCTGTTGCAAAATGACCTCCGATAACCAGACTTTGTAGGGGTCGCGTTCGCCTTTCCAGGGCATCGGGCGCTGGTAACTGGTATGCCAAGCCAGCAGGTTTTGCCGAAAAAAAGCCAAATTGTCCATCGCCGTTTTCTAAAAAGATCGCCCGCAAGGTAAATCAATGGGCCAATATGGGCATTTTCCAAAATTTTCTGTTAACCCGTTCGTGTTAGAAACAAGTTGGCATGAATTTTTAATCCACGACTATCCGGTTACATCACCAAACTCACGATCATGAAGGCACTAATCAGCGTCAGCCTCCCCCTTGTCGCCCTTGTTGCAGCCAGCACCTGGAGCACGAACACCCCCACGAAACCAACATCTTCCAACCCAATCAAAATTTCCCCGCCCACAAGCGTCGAATTGCCCGCCCCGAAAAAAGGTGCAAAGATGTGGGCCTCCACCACCACCCTGTATAAAAACGAAACGTTCGATCTCCGTTTCGCAGCCCCGAACGCGCCCTATCTCGGCGTAGTAGACCCGTCGGGCCACTTTTTTTACATCGTATTTCCCGCCGAGGCTTCGGAGGGCCAACTTAAGCCTCTGGTCGACAGCCGTTCATTCGTGCCCATGAACGCCCTGACCATCCGCACCGGCTCGCTTAAGGCCGATCCGTATGAATACGGCGTGTACGAAAATCAGCAGGTGTTTACTCAAAGCGGCACGTACACGTTCATACTGGGCGCAAATTTGCATGTGGACGATCCGACACTTGTACAAAAAGTCGTCATCAAGTACGTACACAAATCGCGTCCGGTTTCGACAACGGCCTAGCTCTACTTTGTTGTTTTGTACCACATTTGCCTGATAAGCAAATGTGGTATTTTGTGGTACAGCGAGCTTCGCCGGTTATTCACCGGGTGACTGTAGTCACCCGGTGAATA
>JBJXEZ010000235.1:0-12453 GCA_046153695.1 Saprospiraceae bacterium | reverse complement strand
CCCCGTGTCCGGTCGGCTGGGCATCATCGGCACGCTTACGGCCAATGTTGCCCTGACCAACAATTCGGGCACTGTAACCCTGAATTCCGGGGGCAACCTCATCCTGAACCACAACGCATCGAGCATTTGCAGTGGAACATTCAATTGGAATTCGGGCGGCAAAGTCACGGTCGCCGAAACCCGCACGTTTTCGCCGACAAACCTCAATGTGGCTTCGGGCAGCATTTTGGAAGTGCTCCCCGGCGCTTCGCTTACCCCGAACGGCGGCCTGACGCTCGCGGGCGTGCTGAACAATTTCGGCCAATTCACCCTCAGCGGCAGCACGCTCAACCTTTCCGGCACATTGGACAACAGCGGCACATTTACCAACAACGGCACGGTGAACAACCTGATACCCGGCCTTCCTTTTGACAATATCGGCGGGGTTTACAACGGCTCCGGGCAATGGAATTTCACGTTCCGCCCCGCCGGAGGCATCGTTTCGCCGGGTCCCGAGGCATCGGGAGCGGGGTGCATGAATTTCGATGGCGCGGTAGAACTCCAATTCACGACCCTCGTCATCGAAATCGGTGGTACGACGGAATGCAGCCAAAGGGACAAGATTCGCATTTTCAACGATGATGCCACCGCAACGCTCAACACAACGGGCGGCACGGTGCGTATCTTTTTGCTCAACGACTTCATCCCGACAGTCGGGCAGCAGTTCACCATCGCCACGGCCAACCTCATTTTCGGTACCCTGCCAACGCTGGTTTTGCCCCCCGGGCTTACGGGCACTTTGAGCAGCAACGGAATTAATCTGATGCTGACCATCAACACCGTCAACTGTCCCACTGAAACCTGCAACGGCCTTGACGACGACTGCGACGGAATCGTGGACGACGGTTTCGATCAGGACAACGACGGCTTCACCAGCTGCCAAAACGACTGCGACGACAACGACCCCGCCGTCCATCCCAACGCCACCGAAACCTGCAACGGCCTCGACGACGACTGCGACGGCACCGTGGACAATTTTCTATTCTGCGGAACGCCCGGCCTGCGCACCTGGACGGGATCGGTCAGCACCGACTGGTACACGCCCTGCAATTGGGTGCCCTCCTGCGTGCCCACCGCCGACGACCGGGTGACCATCCCCGACGTGGCGAACGACCCGCAAATCGCTTTGGCGGCCACCGCCAAATCCATCAACGTGCAAACCGGGGCCGTGCTGACCGTCGCCGCCGCCGGGACGCTGGAAATTTCCGGCCCTGCCAGCAAGGGCATTGAAAATGAAGGGACTGTGGAAAATTTCGGCACCATCGCCATCGGCGTGGCATCTGGGTTGAACATCGGCATTATCAACATCGGCACTTTCCACAACAAACCCGGCGGGTTGTTGCAAATTGACAATTGCGCCACCACCGGAATCTGGAACTACAACGGCACCTTTATCAATGACGCAAGCCTTGTCATCGGCGGCACGGCAAGCACGGGAAATCATGGTCTTTTCAACTCCGGCAATTTCAGCAACAACCCGGGCGGGCAAATCACGATTGACCGTTCGCTTGGTGCCGGGCTTACCAATGTAACCGCCAGCATTTTCAGCAACTCGGGCAGCATCGTCATTGGCGCATCGGCAAGCAATGGATATTATGGCATTCACAACTTTGCCGATTTCAGCAACAACCCCGGCGGACAAATCACAATTGACCGTTCGGCGGGCTATGGGGTTTTCAATCAAACCGGCACGTTCAGCAACGCTGGCGGCATCAGCATCGGCGAAACGGCCACCGTGGGATTTTCCGGCCTCGGCAACCTTGCCACCTTCCAAAACAATCCCGGCGGGCAAATCACGATTGACCGCTGGAAAAACTTTGGGCTGTTGAATTCACTCGGCACGTTCAGCAACACAGGCGGCATCACCATCGGTCAAACGGTCAGCACGGGCGATTTTGGCATCTTCAACCTTGCCTCCTTCAACGCCAATGCCTGCGGCAAAATCTCCCTGTTCGCGCCGCTCAAAAACACCTCGAATTGCACCAACGCGGAAACCACGTTCGACCGCTGCGTTTTCAAAAACAATACCTGCCACAACGGCAGCAACATCGGCACCGGCGGCGCGCTGCAAACCCTTGATTTTGGCACCGGCATCGTTGAAGCCAACTTCGTCAATTGCCTGCTCGACGGCAACAAAGCACTCGGCACGGCGGACGACGGCGGCGGCGCGGTCATGGTTTACGGCGGCGCGGTCGGTTTCCTGAATTCCACCATCGTCGGCAGTGAGTCGGCCACGAAGGGCGGTGCCATCAGCATTTACAACAACACGGGCGCGGCGACGGCCAAAAACACCATTTTTTGGAATAACTCGGCCCCTGACGGGCCTACCATTTACAACGGAAACGGCGGCGCAGCGAGTCTCGAGCATGCGCTCGTACAGGACACGGGCTGCCCGCCGAACACCGTTTGCGGTGCGGGTTTGGTGTTCAATTCTGACCCGGTTTTCGTTTCTCCGACCGATTTTCACCTCGGCACCTGCTCTCCGGCCATTGACGCGGGCAGCGATGCCAACGCGCCGAGCACTGATTTGGACGGCAATGAGCGCTTGTTCCAAGCAATCCCGGGCGGGGAGGCGATAGACCTGGGCGCGCACGAGCACCAGCAGCCATCGTTGAACGGCCAAACGTCCTGTTCCATTTCTGGTCCTGATCCCGTTTGCCCCAACTCAACGGGCAACGTGTATTCGGCCCCTGCGGGCATGAGCGCGTACTCTTGGTCCGTGAGTGGCAACGGCACGATGGTGAGTTCCAGCACGGGTTCTTCAGTGACCGTGACGGCTGGCGCGCCTGGCACGTTTGCGGCGATGGTGACGGTGACGGACGCGAACGGCTGCACCAGTAGTTGTTCCAAAACCGTGATGGTCAACGCTTCGTCCAATGTGGGCATCACGGTCTCAGAAAACTCTGGCGCTCCCAATGACGGGATTGTCTGTAGCGGAACATCGGCCACCCTGACCGCATCGGGCGGCGGCACTTACGCATGGAGCACTGGTGTGACGACGGCTGCTATCACAGTGTTTCCAAGTACCAGCACTACCTACACAGTGACCGTGACTGCTGTGGACGGCTGCACAGCGACTGCCTCCCAAACCATCACGGTCAACCCAGTACCCTCCTGCTCCATAACGGGGTCAGGCATAGTGTGCCCCAACTCGGTTGGAAACGTGTACTCCGCCCCGTCGGGGATGAGCGCGTACAGTTGGTCCGTGAGTGGCAACGGCACGATGGTGAGTTCCAGCACGGGTTCTTCAGTGACCGTGACGGCTGGCGCGCCGGGCTCTATTACGGCGACAGTGACGGTAACGGACGCGAACGGCTGCACCGCAGCTGCCGCCCAAACGATACAGGTCAATACACCGCCATCTTGTTCTGTAACAGGCGCTGACGAGGCATGTTCCAACTCGGCTGGCAACGTGTATTCGGCCCCTGCCGGAATGAGCGCGTACAGTTGGACTGTGAGTGGCAACGGCACGATGGTAAGTTCCAGCGTGGGTTCTTCGGTGACTGTGACGGCTGGCGTGCCGGGCACTTTTACAGCGATGGTGATGGTGACGGACGCGAACGGCTGCACCAGCAGTTGTTCCAAAATAGTGACGGTGGGCGACAATGCAGTGCCGAGTATCACCTGTCCGGCTCCCACCACGGTTTCTTGTGCGGGTGATGTGCCTGCCGTGAACTTGGCAACGGTATCTGTTTCGGATAACTGCGACACGCCAGCTAAATCGCACGTCAGCGACGCGACCAGCAACCAAACTTGCACCAACCGAAAAACCGTGATCCGAACCTACCGGGCAACCGATGCATCGGGCAACAGCGCCACCTGTTCGCAGGTCATTACTGTGTTCGACGACGCGAAACCGAACTTTACCTCGGTGCCCGCCAACGTGACCGTGCAGTGCAACAGCGTGCCCGCCGTGGGCAGCCCCTCCGCTTCGGACGGCTGTGGCGGCTCGGTGAGCATTGCCTACAACAGCCAGACCAGCGCGGCTGGTGCCTGCCCGGATTCATACACCCTTACCCGCCAATGGACGGCCACCGATGCCTGCGGCAACACCAAAACCGCCACCCAGTGCATCACGGTGTTGGACACGCAAAAGCCCAACTTCACGAGCACGCCGGTCAATATCACCGTGCAGTGCAGTGCCGTCCCAAGCGAGGGTATGCCCACCGCTACGGACAACTGCGATGCCACCGTGGCCATCACCTACAACGGCCAAACCCAAACCGCCGGCACTTGCGCCAACGCGTACACCCTGACCCGCACCTGGACGGCTGCCGACAACTGCGGCAACACCAAAACCGTGACCCAGCGCATCACCGTGGTGGATACCGGCAAGCCGGTGTTCACATCGTTCCCAAACAACACGAGCATCACCTGTACGGAAAACCCGCCGGCTGTGGGCAATCCCGCGGCCTCGGATGCCTGCGGCAGCGCAACGGTGACATACCTCGGCCAATCCACCACAAGTGGCACCTGCCCGGGCAATTACCAGATCAAACGCACCTGGCGCGCCACCGATGCCTGCGGCAATACCACGGCAGCTACGCAAACGATTCAGGTTTCGGACACCGGCGTGCCGGTGTTCACGTCGGTGCCAGCAGCAGTCACCATCGAGTGCACCCAGCCCTTGCCGCCGCTGACCAACCCGACGGCCTCGGATGCCTGCGGGGGGTACGTGCACATCACGTTCCTAGGAAATGTAGCCACGGGCAGCGGTTGCGCGAGCGACTACACCATCACGCGGACGTGGCGGGCGACGGATTTGTGCGGGAACACGGCAACGACACAACAGGTGATCACCGTGAAAGCGACGAGTTACGGACCGGAAGGCGCAGAGAATCGGGCCGGGAGCATAGCAGACGCTACGGAAACTCAAAACCCAAAACTCAAAACGCTAACCTTACAGCCTAACCCGACGACCGACCGCGTTTGGATTGACCTAAGCGACTTTGCCAGCGAGGCCGTGACTGTTTCGGTTTTCAGCGACCTGGGGCAGCTGGTTTGGGAGAGCATGATGTCCGCTGTGGAAGATTTGAAACCGTCCGTCAGCCTGCGCGAAGCGGGCGCTGCGGCGGGGATTTACACCGTGAGCGTGCGGAGTTCGCGCAAGGTAGTAGCCAAGCGGCTGGTGCTGGTGGAATGATTAGGAGTGTTCAGAAAACTGTGTCAGCCTGTTTAGAGAAATACTAACACAGTTTGTAAAAACTTAGGCAGGGGCAGCGCCCCGAATGATTCGATTCAAAGACATATCTGCTCCCGGCAAAATCGAATAGATTTGCAGCGCAAGGGAAAAAAACTATCTGCATCACTGTTGGATGAACATGTCACTGCGCTTGCTTCGGTTGCGTATCCGGGCTGCATTTATGGCGGTGTGGGTAGGCGTTTGCAGTTTTCCTTTGTTTTCACAGGGCGTATACAACCCGGAGCATTTGACACCGGAAGACGGCCTTTCTTTCCGTTGGGCGTTCGATATAGCCCAGGACAGCATGGGCTATATCTGGATTGCTACTTTCGACGGCCTGAACCGCTATGACGGGCATCGTTTTGTGTCATACCGGCCCAATTACCCCGACCACCCTGATTTTGAGGCCAATCGTTTTATGCAAGTGGATTGTTTGTCCGGCCATGACGTGCTGGTTACAACCCCTAAAGGAATTCTCCTGCGACTCAATCGGGCGAAAGACCGGCTCGAACTTGTCTGGCCCGATTCAAAACAGGACTATCCGGTAAAGGCACGCATGATGAGTTCTCCGGATGGACATTATCGCTGGGCCCTGCTGGGAGATAAAAACTCCGCAGACGAACGGCTTTGCAGAATCGTATCGCCTGTACGTCTCGATACTATTCTGTTGTTGGGCAGCCACCCCCGCATTCACAAGCAAGTAATGGCGCCTCCTGATGCAAAACGCCTTTGGTGCCGATCGGACGGTATTTACTTCGTTTTTGATCTGGAAAAACGTACCGAGGAGATGTATCCGTTTAACCGGGTGCCCGGTGCAATAATTGCTCACCCGGTGTTGCCCATAGACGGGCAAAATCGGTTTTGGCACCCCGGCCCGGAAGGAGGATTTCGCTTTTTTCAGTTGCCCTGGTCCGTCCCGGTCGCCCATTGGGAACAATTCAGGCTCGACAACAAGGGCAATTTCTGGATATGGACACGGGAGAAAAAAATGTTTCGGTATTGCCCGTCGAACGCGCGGCTGGAGGCAATGGGTCTGTTCGATTTTTGGGAACATACCATGGGCAATCCGTTCGAAGACCGGGAGGGTACTATCTGGATCCCGCATTTTTACGGCGTAACCAAATTAGTGCCCCGGCGGCGTCTTTTCGAAAACTACCTGAACCAACCGCTCAATGCGTTGGGGGGTGCTCCCGGCGGTAAAAGTGTCGGCTCCATCGTAGAAGGAGAAGACGGCGCCGTTTACCTCAAAATTCCGGGGCCGGCTTACTGTCGCTTGCAACCGGAGGCAAATACCCTCGACCCGGGTCTTCGTTTTGTCAAGTTGAAAAACGAGGCTGCCGACAGTCTCGCCAGGCAGGCAATAAACCGCTTGCGTCCGGAGGATCCAATGCAGGCCGAAAATTTGATTTACTACTACGACGCTCCAAACCACCTGCTGTGGTTGTGCCTACGGCAATCAAAGGGCCTGTACCGTTTCGATGCCCACAACCTTGACCAATACCAATATTTTGAACTCACACCGTCGGTGATGACGACATCCGCCATTTTATCCTATGGCGGCTTCATTTGGGTAGGACACCACGACGGATTGATCCGTTACGACCCGAAAACCGGCAGCCGGCTGCATTTTACAACCAAAGAAGGGCTTCCGCACAACATCATCTATTCTATTTTGCAGGACGGCCCGATGCTCTGGATCGGTACCCACAACGGCCTGTGCCGGTTCGACACGCGCACCAATGAAACCAAAAACTACTATGTGGAAGACGGTCTGACGCACAACGAGTTCAACACGCGTTCCGCTCTCCGGGCGAGCGACGGAAAACTGTATTTCGGGGGCTTGAACGGCCTGAATGTTTTCCGACCTGCCGATCTCGAAGCGGCTATACCCCGCTACTGTCCCAGCCTTTACCTGACCCGTTTCAGCAAGTTGGATGGCCTGAAAGACTCGTTAGTTTCGTGGAATAATCCGACTGTCGACGGCCCGAATCAAATTCGCCTCCACCCCGCCGACCGGTCTGTGACCTTTGAATTTTCCATCAACAGCTATGTCAATCCGGCTCAGAATCGGTACCTGTACTATCTGGATGACTGGGAGTCGCCCTGGAGCAACGAAACCCGGGACGGACGCGCCGTGTATCAGTACCTGCCGCCCGGAAACTATGTGTTGCGGGTTAAAGCCGCCGATCCGTTCGGCAATGCTGCTGCCAATGAAATCGCCTTGCCTATCGAAATGCCGCGCGTATGGTACCTGCGCTGGTGGGCGTGGTTTTTTTATGTGGCGGTCTTGCTTTTCGGAGGGCGGGCGTTGTACCGAATCCGGCTGCGGCAGTACCTCGAACACCGGGAAGCCCTGCGACTTCAAGAACTTGATGAGATAAAAACTAAACTTTACACCAACATCACCCACGAATTCCGCACACCGCTTACCATCATACTTGGCATGACCGAGCAATTGGCCGGAGAACAAAAAAACGGTACTTCCAAGGTCAAATTAGACATCATTCAGCGAAATGGGGAAAACCTACTCCACCTCGTCAACCAGCTGCTTGACCTGGCTAAACTCGAATCGGGGAAACTTTCCCTGCACCTTGTACAAGCCGACATGGTGCAGTACCTGCGCTATGTGGCCGGCTCGTTCCATTCTTTTGCCGCATACAAAAACATCGAACTGCATTTTCTGCCCCACAAAGAGCAGTTCCCGATGGATTTTGATAAAGACCGGATGCTGCACATTTTGTCCAACCTTCTCTCCAACGCCGTCAAATTCACCGATACGGGAGGTCACATTTATTTGCAAACAGCCGTTGAAGGCGACCGTCTTTTAATCAAAATAAAAGACACTGGAATCGGTATTCCGGCGGACAAACTGCCACAAATCTTCGACCGTTTTTATCAAGTAGATGACTCCCAGACTCGGCAAGGGGAGGGCACCGGCATCGGCCTGACGCTGGTGCATGAAATGGTACAGCTGATGGGCGGCACCATCAGTGTGCAGAGCCGGCCGGGCAAAGGCTCGGAGTTCATCGTGTCGCTGCCGGTGACGCATAAGGCACCTTTGGCAGGCGACATGCCGGGCGTATCGCCACTTCGAGGCCATGTTTTGCTCCAAACCCCGCCGAAACTTGTAGAAGAAACAGGCGACTCGGAACTGCCTCTGTTGCTGACGGTAGAAGACAACGCCGATGTGGCAGCGTACATCCGCTCTTGCCTCAACGGGCAGTTCCGCATTATTCATGCTGCCAACGGCGAAGAGGGTATCGAAAAGGCGCAGGAAGAGGTTCCCGACCTTATCATCAGCGATGTGATGATGCCTGTAAAAGACGGCTTCGAACTCGTGCAAACCCTCAAACAAGATGCCCGCACCAATCATATCCCCATCGTGTTGCTCACGGCCAAAGCCGACATCACGTCCAAGTTGGAGGGCCTCGAACGTGGCGCCGATGCCTATCTGTCCAAACCCTTCCACCCCAAAGAGCTGCAACTTATGCTCCGCAACCTGCTCGACCGGCAGCGGCGCTTGCAGGAAAAATACGCCGGGCAAGATTTCAGCGCCCCGGCAGCCCAAATAGTCGAGCAAACCGCCGACCCGCAAACCGTTTTCCTGGAACAAGCCACTCACGCCATCCTCGCCCGCCTCGACGATGCCCTGTTCGGTAACGAGGAACTGTCCCGGCAAATGACCATGAGCGAATCCCAACTGAATCGGAAAATAAAAGCCCTGACCGGCCAAACCCTTTCCTTGTTCATTCGCAGCGCACGCCTGCGCGAGGGCCGGAAACTGCTGATGAACACCGGGCTGACGGTCTCTGAAATCGCCTACGCTGTCGGGTTTACCGACCCCGCTTATTTTTCCCGCACGTTTTCGGCTGAGTTCGGCAAAGCGCCGAGCGAGACTCGCAACTGATTGTTTTTCAGCGTTTTTTCGGCACTCGCCGAAATAGTCCAAGCCTTTCGCCGAAATAGTCCAAGCGTTTTTTGGCACCTGCCGGAATAGTCCAAGCCTTTGCCGGAATGGTGAAAGGTCTTTGCCCGCTCTTGCCTTCACCTTTGTTCTGCCAACGCAATAATTCATTTCCGAGAATGGACGGGCGCAAGGCTTCAACTCCCCCAAGCCCGTTCGTTTCGGAAAAATCTGCGCCAACCACGCTCACATTTTTTCATTATTAAAAATTTTCAAACCATGAGTCTGCGTCTCGGGGACATCGCTCCCAACTTTCAAGCCCAAACCACTGCCGGAAACGTTGATTTTTACGCGTATCTCGACAACGGCTGGGGCATCCTCTTTTCCCACCCTGCCGACTACACACCCGTATGCACCACTGAACTAGGGCGCACGGCCATGTTGCAGGAAGAATTTGCCCGCCGCAATACCAAAGTGCTGGCCGTGAGTGTGGACCCGCTCGACAAACACCACGGCTGGGTAAACGACATCAACGAAACCCAACAAGTCACCGTCGGGTTTCCCATCATCGCCGACCCTGAGCGCCAAGTGGCAGCATTGTACGGCATGATACACCCCAATGCTTCGGAGAATTTCACGGTTCGTTCGTTGTTTATCATCGGGCCGGATAAAAAAGTGAAATTGACGATCACTTACCCGGCCTCCACAGGGCGCAATTTCCAGGAAGTGTTACGGGTGCTCGAATCGCTGCAACTCACCGCTCAGTACAGTGTGGCAACACCCGCCGACTGGCAGCACGGCGAAGATGTCATCGTAGTGCCCGCCGTTTCTACGGAAGATGCGCTTCAGCGCTTTCCCAAAGGGGTGAATATCGTGAAACCCTACCTGCGCTATACTCCCCAGCCCAACCTGTAGTAAGGATAACGCAGACGTGTTTCCGGGCGGGTGGGAGTTTGCCTGCCCGTTCCGGAAACTGTTGACACTACTCTTCCTCTCATTTTTTTACATTTAAAAACTTTCGGAAATGAATAAGCGACTTTCAATCGCAGGCCACTTTTTTGTCTTTTTACTGGTACTTTTTACCGGAATGCCTGCGCTTCACGCACAAAATTGCCTGCCCGGCGGCATCACCTTCACCACCCAAGCCGAAGTGGACGCTTTCCCAACCAACTACCCCGGATGTACACAAATCACAGGAGACGTAACCATCAACGATGGAGATTACAATGCCTTCATCACGAATCTCAATGGTTTGTCCAATATTACCTCGATAGGCGGCAACCTGAGGGCGTTCCTCGGCTGCGACGGTTTGACAAATCTAAACGGCCTGAACAACCTGACGACAATCGGGGGACGACTTGAAATTTTTGACTGCGATGCCCTGATTAGTCTGAACGGTTTAAACAACCTGACAAGCATCGGCGGAAGGATGGATATCCACGGGAGCGATGCCTTGGTCAACCTTAGTGGTTTGGACAACCTGCTTAGCGTTGGTGGCATTTGCCAAGTACACAGCAATGATGCCCAGACAAGCATGGAGGGCCTGAGCAGCCTCACATCAATCGGCGGCGATTTCGATATCTATGACAACCCGCTGCTGACCAATCTGGACGGGATAACGTCTTTGACCACCATTGGCGATGGCCTTGCCATCTTTCTCAACCCTTTGCTTTCCGTCTGCAATGCCCAAAGCATCTGCGATTATTTGGACAACCCGGCCAACCCCGCCAGCATCCACGACAATGCGCCCGGCTGCAACACCCGCATCGAAGTGGAAACTACTTGTGCCAACCCCGATTGCCCGCTCCATCTGGTGCTTACCTCGCAGGCAGAGGTGGATGCTTTCGCCCTGAACTACCCCAACTGCACAATGATGTCGGGAAACGTGACCATCAACGACGGGGACTTCAGTGCCAATATCACGAACCTCAACGGTTTGTCAAATCTCACATCCATTGGCGGCTCCCTGCGACTGAGCCTCGGTTGCGATGGTTTGACAGATTTGAGTGGCCTGAACAACCTGACGACGATAGACGTAGATCTTTTCATTTTCGACTGCGATGCCTTGATAAACCTGAACGGCCTGAATAACCTGACGAGCATAGGCAGAGAGTTGGATATTTATTCGAGCGACGCGCTGGTTAATTTTACCGGTTTGGACAACTTGCTTACCATCGGTGAAGATGCCGAAATACATAGCAATGATGTCATGACAAGCCTCGACGGTTTTGTTAGCCTCCATTCGGTGGGTGGTCGTATAAGTTTATATGACAACGCGCTGCTGACCAATCTGGACGGCTTCGGTGCTTTGACTACTATCGAGGACAATATCAGTATTTTCGACAATGCGACGCTGACTAACCTGAACGGGCTGATCAATGTGACCAGCCTCGTTGACAATATATACCTGTCCAACAATGCCGCTCTCACCAGCCTGACGGGCTTGGACAACCTCGGGCAAATCGTCAGCCTTATCATCCTCGATTCGCCCAATCTGTCCGACTGCAACGTGCCGAGCATCTGCGACTACCTGGCGAATCCGGCGAATCCCGCAAGCATCAGTGGAAACGCGACGGGCTGCAACACCCGTGTTGAAGTGGACGCGGCTTGCGACGCGCTCCCGGATATCCGCTATGTCAGGCAAGGTGGCAGCGGCACAGGCGACGGCTTCTCCTGGGCCAATGCCTCCGCCGACCTGCAAGCCATGATCAATGCATCTGCGGCAGGCGATCAGGTATGGGTGGCAGCGGGTACCTATAAGCCTACCACCAGTACCAGCCGCAACATCTGTTTTTCCATGGGAAACGGCGTGACCATCTACGGCGGCTTCCCCGGCACAGGCAATCCGGATATGGGCGACCGGGATTGGGTGACGTATACTGCCATCCTGAGCGGCGATATTGGCACGGCCAATGTCGATAGCGACAACAGTTTTGTGGTCATCAAAGCCCAGAACTTAAACAGTACTGCCGTATTGGATGGATTTCTCATTACGAAAGCGTCCGGGATCGGCGGGATGCTCCATGAGAATTCCGCTAACATGGTCACCAATTGCTCCTTTTCCGACAACCAAGGCAGCGGGATGAAGAACGAAAATTCTACTACTGCAGTAACCAATTGCTCCTTTTCCGGCAACGATGGCAGCGGTATGTACAACGATGATTCCGCTCCAGTAGTGGCCAATTGCGAATTCTCCAACAACAGTGGCAGCGGGATGTACAACGATGATGCTTCGTCAACGCTAACCGACTGCACCTTTACCGATAACAGCGCAACTTCCGGCGGCGGGATAGTCCACTATGGTAATAGTATGCTTACCCTGACCAAC
>JBJXEZ010000233.1:0-2894 GCA_046153695.1 Saprospiraceae bacterium | reverse complement strand
CTTTCGGATTGAAGTGCTTATTAAAAGGAGTGCACCTGCAACAGAGGAGAAGAACCCAATATTTAACAGTAATGAACTGTTTGGGTTGCCGTTGAGTTTTAAGGTTGCCCCTACAAATACAGCAATGGCCGACAGGGCAATAATCAATAATGAAAGCTTTTTCATATATTAAGGTTAAAAGGTGGTTGGATATGCTCAAAAGTGCGCTATCGTGATTCAAAGGTATGGCATTTATCGGATGAATCAAAATCAGCCTGCAGCTTATTATTGGGTTTGCGATGTAATGCAGGTAATCGATATTGACGCAGCACTTGTGTACAGATTCGTCCGACTTTGTTAATATTGCGGTCTAAAACCTACTGTATGCGCCTTCGATCATCACTTCTTTTTGCCCTGGCAAGCTTTTTTCTTTGTTCAGTATCACAACTTTCAGCCCAAAACAACCCGCCAAAATCCGACAGCAGCGCTGTCGCAGCCAAGCCAGCCCGACCACCAGCGGACAGCACCGGCAAGGACAAGAAAAAAGGCCCCAAACCATTTTCAGAAGTCATTACGGCCAAAGCTGTTTCCATGCGGGGTTTGCTCTCCGTCCACCGTATCGACGACAAATATTACATGGAAATCCCCGATTCCATTTTTGGCCGCGATATGATGGCCATCACCCGCGTGGCCAAGGTGCCTACCGGCGGTGGCTATGGCGGCGAACAAGCCAACGACCAGGTAATCCGCTTCGAACGCGGGCCTTCCGACAAGGTGTTTATACGTGCCGTAGATTACCGCAACGTGAGCAGCGATTCCCTGCAGCCCATCTACAAAGCCGTACGCAACTCCAATGTTGACCCTATTGCGGCGGCTTTCGATGTAAAGGCATACCGCAAAGACACCTCCGTTGTGATCGAGGTGAGCGATTTTTTCAAGGAATCGAACCAGATTTTTTCCCTGCCGCCGCTCACCCAGCAAGGCTACAAACTGGGCGAGTTGCAAAAAGACCGCAGCTTTATTTCCAGCATCCGTGCCTACCCGATCAACGTCGAGATCCGCAGCGTTAAAACCTTTAAAGTATCTCCACCATCGCTGCGCGGTTCAGGTTCGGATCAGCCCGAGCGCTCCAGCTTATCGGGTGGCCTGGCTGCCGGTGTAGCTACTTTTGAATTGAACACTTCCCTGATCTTGTTGCCCAAAACACCCATGCGCAAGCGTTTTTATGATGAAAGGGTGGGCTATTTCGCCACAGGCTACACGGTGTATGACGACGATTCTCAAAAAGCTGAAGGTGAAACTTTTGCCGTGCGCTGGCGCCTGGAGGCCAAAAACGACGCGGATGCCAAGCGCCAACAACGGGGCGAAAAAATAGAACCTGCAAAGCCCATCGTGTTCTACATTGACCCGGCAACGCCCGTAAAATGGCGCGCCTTTTTGAAGCAAGGTATTGAGGATTGGCAGCCGGCGTTTGAGCAAGCAGGCTGGAAAAACGCCATCCTGGCCCGCGACTGGCCCGAAAACGACACGACCATGAGCCTGGAAGACGCGCGTTTTTCCGTCATCCGCTACTTCGCCTCCGACGTCCAGAACGCCTATGGCCCCAACGTGAACGACCCGCGCTCCGGCGAGATCATCGAAAGCCATATTGGCTGGTTCCACAATGTGATGCGGCTGCTGAAAATGTGGTACACCATACAAGCTTCAGCGGTGGATCCGCGCGCACAAAAGCCCAAGCTTGAGGATGAATTGATGGGCAAATTGATCCGTTTTGTATCTGCCCACGAAGTAGGCCACACCCTCGGACTGCGGCATAATTTCGGGGCCAGCAGCGCCACACCGGTCGAAAAACTGCGCGACAAAAAATTCATGGACCAAAACGGCCACACCTCCTCCATCATGGACTACGCCCGTTTCAACTACGTGGCACAGCCCGAAGACGGCATTACCGACCTTTTCCCCCGCGTGGGCGACTACGACCGCTGGGCCATCGAATGGGGATACAAACCGATCTACAACACCAAAGATGCGGAGGAAGATAAAAAAGCGCTGAACCGCCTGTACCTCGACAAGGCTGCAAGCAACCGCCGTCTCTGGTTCCTCACCGAAAGCAGCGCGTATGACCCCCGTGCCCAAAGCGAGGATTTGGGCGACAACGCGGTAAAAGCATCCGAGTACGGCATCAAAAACCTGAAGCGGATTCTGCCCAATATCACACAATGGACAAAGGAAGAAGCCGAAGATTTCAGCGAAGCGGAAGAAACCTACAACAATGTGGTGGGCCAGTTCCGACGCTACATGGGCCACGTCACAAAATGGGTAGGTGGTGTGTTTGAAACGCCCAAAACTTCCGACCAGACCGGCGTGGTGTACGAAGCTGCGCCCGCCGCCATGCAGCGCGATGCCGTGAAATTCCTGAATCAGGAACTTTTCCAAACGCCAAACTGGCTCATTGATCCCGCTATCCAAAAGCTCATCAAGCCCGACAACGGCGTGGCTGCCATCAACCGCATCCAGGAAGGCACTTTGAACAGCCTGTTCTCCACCGATCGCTTGCTGCGCCTGATCGAAAACGAAGCTGCCGACCCCAACACCTATACCATGCCGAACCTTTTTGACGACCTGCGCAACGGAATTTGGTCGGAGCTAAGCATGGGGCAAAGCATCAACGTACACCGCCGCAACTTGCAAAAGGTATATTTGACAAAAATGATTGGCCTGTACAAACCAGCCCCTGCCGGGCCAACGGCCGCCTTTGACGCAGGTAAATCAGACATACCTTCTGTCGCCCTCGCGAATTTGATGCAGTTGAAAACCTTGATTGCCACCGCCGTATTTTCTACCAATGACAGCATGAGTCGCTACCATTTGCAGGATTGTTTGGTCAGGATTGAAGATGCGCTAAAGGTTGGCCG
>JBJXEZ010000226.1:0-23046 GCA_046153695.1 Saprospiraceae bacterium | reverse complement strand
ATTTCGGCTACCGGTTCTGCTACCATTTCGGCTACCGGTTCTGCCACCATTTCGGCTACCGGTTCTGCCACCATTTCGGCTACCGGTTCTGCCACCATTTCGGCTACCGGTTCTGCCACCATTTCGGCTACCGGTTCTGCCTCGGCCTGGGGCGCTTCTGCCTCAGCCATCGTTTCAGGGGTGGTTTCTTCGGCTGCTGCCTGAGTTTCCTCCTGCTCGGGGTTTACTGTTTTTTCGTCGTCGAGAATCATAATAAAAATGGCGGTTGATTTTGAGGCTTTTAAATTGATTTATACGTGTCGGCTTCACTTCGGGGCGAGACCGTTACCCCTTGCTTTTCGAACAGAAAAAGTATCCGCTCTGCAAAAGCGGGCGCGAAGGTAGTGGGATTTGCCGGATAATAAAATGTAAGTGGCGAGCAAAATTTAATCACACGCTAAATTCAGTCTCCGCCTTGAACCAGAAAGCGTTCGATCACGAAAGATACTTCCCCACAATCGGCATGCGTCGCCCCATTCCGAAGCCTTTTCGACTCACGCGCAGTACAGGCGCTGCTTGCTCGCGTTTGAACTCGTTGATGTTGACCAGGCGCAGTACCCGTGCAACAAGGGCCTCTTCGAAGCCCATTTCCACTAATTCACGCGGGCCCTGGCGGCACTCGATGTACTGGTACAGTACTTGATCGAGGATGTCGTACTCCGGCAGGCTGTCGCTGTCCTTTTGGTTGGGGCGCAGCTCGGCGCTGGGTGGTTTTTCGATGGAATTGTGTGGAATGGCTCCTCCTGCAGCGGCACCGATCGGCAGGGTGTTCAGGTAGCGGGCAAGGGCGTAGACCTCGGTTTTGTATACGTCGCCAAGTACGGAGATACCTCCGCACATATCGCCATAGAGCGTGCCGTATCCCACGGCCATTTCGCTTTTGTTGGTGGTGTTGAGCAGGATATTGCCGAATTTGTTGCTTATTGCCATGAGCAGCGTGCCCCGGATGCGGGCCTGGATATTTTCCTCTGTGACGTTGAACGGTTGCCCGGCAAATTGCCCTTGCAAGGCCTCTTCGAAGGCATCGAACATGGGGCGTATGGGCAGGATATCGTAGTGAATGCCGAGATTTTCGGCCAGTTGGCGGGCATCGTCCACCGAATGGCCGCTGCTGAACTGGCTGGGCAGGAGCAGTACACGCACATTCTCGGGACCGAGTGCTTCTGCAGCCAGCACACAGGTGACTGCCGAGTCAATGCCGCCGGATAGACCAAGAATAGCCTGTTTGAAACCGAGTTTGTGGAAGTAGTCGCGGATGCCAATCACGAGCGCGTTGTGGATCAGCGTGGTTTTTTCCTTGGGTTGCTCGTTGGCACGGCCACCAGTCAGGACTTCGTCCAAATCGTATACGCGCAGGCATTCCTCGAAGTAGGGCATTTCGTCAAAAACCTGCCCGTCGGGCGAGACCACGAGGCTGCCGCCATCGAAAATAATGTCCGTCTGGGCACCAACGTGGTTCGTGTAAAACATCGGAACTTGGTACCGCTGCACATTGGATCGCACAACATGGATGCGCTCTGCCGCCTGCTCGTAACTGAACGGCGAGGCCGAGAGGTTGAGAATAAAATCCGGCTGCTCGTGCAGCATTTCGTCGATGGGGCAAATGGTATACAACGGGTTTTGATTGCCCACGTTCCAGATGTCCTCGCACACGGAAAGGGCGATTCTTTTGCCCTTAAACGGCACTGTACGGAACGTACGCCCCGGCTCGAAGTAGCGGTACTCGTCGAAGATGTCGTAGGTAGGCAAGAGGGCCTTGTGCTGCACACCGAGGATTTTTCCTTCAAAAAGCAGGTAAGCCGAGTTGTGCAGGTCTTTGCCCTCGATTTCCGGATTGGGCGTAGGCGCACCCACGACGATACCAATGTCCATGCTCGCAGCCCGGAGCGCATCTACCGAAGCCTGGCATCGGCTGACAAAGTCGTTGAACTCAAGGAAGTCGCGGGGCGGGTAGCCGCAAACGGCCAGTTCGCCGAAGCAAACGAGGTCGGCGCCGAGGGACTTGGCCTGCTCCACAGCCTGGAGCATCTTTTGCAGGTTGTCCTCGAAGTTGCCGATATGATAATTCAATTGGGCAAGTGCAATTTTCATAACTGGTGCGAAAGTAGGGGCTTTGCTACCTTTGGGGCGTGAAAAAAATCGTGCGAAAAGTTTTTGTCCTGCCCATCCGGCTGTATCAGGTCACTTTATCGCCGCTGCTGGGGCCGAGCAAGTGCCGTTTTCGGCCCACCTGCTCCCATTACGCCGTGGAGGCCATCGAGGAATGGGGTATTTTCAAAGGCAGTTGGCTGGCCCTTCGGCGTATACTGCGCTGCCATCCCTGGGGCGGTTTCGGCCACGATCCGGTGCCGAAGCGGGAACGGGATGCGCACTAGTTGTTTGGAAAAAACGCATTGGGTTTGCCAACGCAGAACCCGATGCATTTATCCTACTTTTGACCCGCACGACCAAACACTAAACCGTCCATGCCCGCTGCCGCTTCGCTTCCTGCACTACGCCGAGACCTGCTTGACTTACTCACTGAGGACCTTGCCGCCGCCCTCTCTGCCCTGCGCGATTTACTTCCCGAAGGCACCGACAGGCATGCCCAAACGCTCGCCATGCAGGGGCGTCTGAAGGATGCCAACAAGGAACGTATTCGAAACACGATCGCGCCGGACGAGTACCAGCGCCGCGTGGACACAGTCCGCGCCGATTGCTATGACCTCATCAGTGCGCTCGAACCGGCCGATCTGGAACCGCCAGCCGCAGCGCCCCGCGCCGACGGCAGGCCCGCTGCCCGTACCGGCAGTGTACTCTATCGCATACCGCATCGTATGCCCCTGCAAAAACCCGTCATCTGCACTATTCGAGTTGCCGTGGACGAAGATGCCATCCTCGAAGACATCGTACTGGACGACGACGTGCGTATGCGGCCCCGCGTGGAGGTGTCAGACATGATGCGTGCCGAGCTGCTCGACCCTGCTGCCGGCGCTGTTTTCACCATTCGCCCGCTCAGCGAAGGCGAGCAGTTGGTACGCGAGCAAGGCTACACCCAGTGGTTGTTTCGTGTCACACCGATGGCAGCCGGCGAGCACCAGTTGCTCGTGAAGGTGTCTATGATGGAATACAACCCACAACTCGGGCGCTATGTGCCCCATGAGGTGTCGGTACTTGAAACGGTGACCATTGTGACCGGCGAGGCCGCCACCGACGAGGGCGAAATGAAAGCGACCGGTGAGCGCTTGGCGCTGGGGCCGACCGCGGCTGGAGTTACGCCTCCCGGGGATGAAATTCTGGAACGATTTCCCCCTCCTGCTCCCCCGGCGGGTGCTGCTCCTCCGACGAAAAAAAGCATTGATCAGGATTCTGCCATCATGCCACAGGGCATGCCGCAAAGCGTGGTGGAAATGCCTGCCCCGCCGCTCCCACGCAAGTCCGCTCCGTTGCGTTCTGTTGCGTTTGGACTGCTTTTTTTGATCGTGGGCAGCGCGGTCACTTGGGCCGTGACGCCATTGTCTACGCGTGATTGGTGGGTAGCCAGCTTGAGCGATAGCGCCGAATCGTACACCGAATACATCCGGGAATACAGCCTAAACACCGGACCCACAGTGCGTCAGCGCCTCGAAAAGGCCTATTGGCGCAAAGCCGAACATACAGGCGAATTGGCTGACCTGCGTGCATACCTCGCTGCGTTCCCGGAAGGAGAAAAACGCGAGCAGGTTTTGCAAAAAATAGATCTTCTGGAAGTGGCGGCCCTGGATCGCATAAGCCAACAACCGGAGGTGGAATCCGTGCGGGCGTTTTTGAAAACCTTTCCCGACAGCAAGCGCATGGAAGACGTGGCCCTGGCCGCAAAAACTCGCCCAGAGGTGTGGAATGCCGTGCAATCGGAACTGGCCCCCTTTCTGGCCGAACGTCAGCACGAGCTCGAACTTCAAGGAATATCCGACGACAAGTTGCCACCACCATCCCCCAACGAGGCCCGCGACTGGGCCGCCGCCGAAATGGCCAACACCGTCCTCGCCTACTCGGATTTTGTGAAAAAACACCCCGGCAGCGCCAAACTATCCGTCGCCCGCGCCCGCATGGAGGCGTTGAAACCCTTGCCCCCACCGACCAAAAAACCACTCACTCCCCTACCCGATCAGCCCCGGTCCGGTTTAGAAATGGTGCCCGTGAAGGGCGGCACGTTTACAATGGGCTGTATGGATGGTCGGGACCGCGACTGCTTCAACGATGAAAAACCGGCACACACCGTCACTCTTTCCGGCTTTCAGATCGGGAAATACGAGGTAACACAAGCCGATTGGCGCTCGGTGATGGGCAGCGACCCGGATGAACTGGCTTTCCCTGGTTGCGACGACTGCCCGGTGGAGTCCGTTTCCTGGAACGATGTACAGGCGTTTCTGAAAAAACTCAACGCCAAACACCCGGGCAAAAACTACCGTCTGCCCACGGAGGCCGAGTGGGAATACGCAGCACGGGGCGGGCATAAAGCACCTCAAGGCGCATCCCGGATGACCATCTACGCAGGAGGCGGCAATGCGGACAAGGTAGCCTGGTACAGCAATAATTCCGGTGGCAAAACCCACTCCGTGGGCCGAAAAAACCCCAATGAACTGGGCCTGTACGATATGAGCGGCAATGTAAATGAATGGTGTTCGGACTGGTACGAGGGCTATCCGAAGGATGCACAACAAAACCCGGCCGGGCCGATTACAGGCTCGGCCCGTGTGGAACGTGGCGGCTCCTGGGGAGTCTCGGCGGCACGCTGCCGCGTTTCAAACCGCAACGACTGGTTACCTGGCAACCGAGGCGACAACCTCGGCATCCGGATTGCATCTACTTTGAAGTGAGTCGGGTATCAGCCGACTCCCATTCACCAAAATGACCGAATCGGGTACCGCCGAACAGCCGCCGCCGTGTCTGCCAGCGGTTGTTCCACAAAACTATCCTGTTGCCAAACCCGGAGCGCTGCCGTTTCAAGCAACTCGTCCACCGCTCCGCCGTCGTCGTCAGGGCGCAGGGTGTGTTGTATTTCCCGAATAACGAGGTCTTTGTCGCCATCGCCGTCGTAGTCCGTTAGCCAACAACCGGTTAGCAATTGGCCACCGTCGCCGCCGTACCATTCGGCCACGGTGATGCGCTGGGTGAACGCCCTTCGGCTACGATCGTACAGTAGTAGCGATTGGTGTTGATACCAAGCCTGGCGGATATCCACATGGCAAGCCTCAATGTTGGTACTCAACGGAAATCGCCGCCGGGCCAGCACGATGGCCATGGAGGAGTCGGCCACATACTCGATTTCGGCCAACATGGTTGAGTCGATCAAGTTGAAAAACAGGGCGTTCGGGATGGTGTCGCCACTGACAGCATGCTTGTCGTCGACATATTCCACCTCGAAAACGAGAGAATCAGCAGCGGCAGTGGTGTCGAAATAATTGAGCAAACCTTGCTGCGAATTGGGGCGGGGATTTATACTGCAGGCTGTTGCCAGCAGCCCGGTTGTGAATACGAGAAAAAACAGTTTGGTGTAGTACATGTCAGTGGTTCGGTTTGGCAGTTGGAGCCGGGTAGGTGAAGAATGCCTCGATACGCTACGAATCGTTGGCGGGGAGAGGAAGAACATCGTGCTAACGCAAAATCTTGGTTTTTAAAACGAGACTGTTCAAAAAACTGTGTCAGCCCTCACTCCAAAATCGTCACATCCCCTTTCACCACCTCCACCGACCCGTCAGCCAAAAGCACTTTCAGGTAGTACACGTACACACCGGGGTTGGCCAGCAGTCCGCCGCGTGCGGTGCCGTCCCAGCCGGGCCACTGGTTCGGTGGCAACGGGTTGTTCCACAGGTACTGCTGGTTGCCCCAACGGTCGAAAATGGCCACCTCACGCAGTTCCACCACCGAAGGGCCCGCGTTGATGGTCCACACGTCGTTGGATCCGCTACGGTCGGGCCGAAACACATTGGGTACATACAGTTCAGTTTTTTTCTCTACGGATACGTGGATTTGGTCGGTGGCCATGCAGCCAAACGTATCTGTAATCGTTACGCGTATCAATTGAAAACCGCCCGGCACCCACTCCTGCACGAGGCAATTGGCGCAAGACGTGTCGGGCAAGGGTTGCCACACAAGGTTGCTCCAGGTGCTCAGGTTGGTGACAGCCTCGATGCGAAGGGTACTGCCGATGACCACCGTGGTGTCATTGGGCAAGGTAATACCGGGCAGAGGTGGCAGCACGACCGTCACTGTGGAGTCGGCCATACAGCCGTTTGTATCCGTCACGGCGAGCACGTGTACTCCGGCACTGAGGCTGGGAATGGTTCCGGGCACAAGGTTACCATCCACCGAAAGGCTGTACGGCCCAACACCGCCCGAGGCAGTTATCGTCGCGTCAACAAGTGTGTCACCACAGTCGCCGCGGTCAAGTTCCAGGTCGAGGACAAGCGGCGGCGGAGCGGTCAGCGTCGCAGTGGCCGTGGCTGTACAGCCGTTGGTATCTGTAGCCGTGAGCGTGTACGTTCCCGCTCCGAGGTTGGTCTGCATGGGGCCGGGTACACCGGTGCTCCAGGCAAACTGGTACGGGGGCGTACCGCCAGCAGCGGATGCCGTGGCAGAACCATCCAAACCACCGAAACAACGTACTGCGTAGCCGTTGAACGGCGCTGGCGCTGCTGCCGATGCTGTAAGGACTGGCGGTGCTATGAGCACAACCGATGCCGTAGTTGTGGCACCATTGGCAGGATTGGTAACGGTGATACTGTATATGCCTGCCACGAGGTTACCCACTGTGGTCGGTGGTGCCAGAGCGGTGATTTGGCCGGATCCGGTGCCTCCGAGGCTGTTAGCCCAATTGTACTGGAACGGCGGCAGGCCGCTCGTAATGGTGATGGAAAACGCCCCGGTCCCGCTGCCCGAACAGAGCGGATTTACCCTGCTCACACTCACCACCGGAGCGCAACCGGTCAGGTCGAGCGTAGTGGTGGTTGTCACGATGGAATCACACCCAAACTGATTGGTCAAATTTTGAACAGAAACACCCACTTGAGCCGGGTTGCAGGTGATTGCTGTGAGGTTGACCGCATTGCTGGGCAGCAATGTAGTGGTTGTGGTCACGATGGAATCGCACCCAAACTGATTGGTCAAATTTTGAACAGAAACACCCACTTGAGCCGGGTTGCAGGTAGTGGCTGTGAGGTTGACCGCATTGCTGGGCAGCAACGTGGTGGTTGTGGTCACGATGGAATCGCACCCAAACTGGTTGGTCAAATTTTGAACAGAAACGCCCACTTGAGCCGGGTTGCAGGTAGTGGCTGTGAGGTTGACCGCATTGCTGGGCAGCAATGTGGTGGTTGTGGTCACAATGGAATCGCACCCAAACTGATTGGTGAAATTTTGAACAGAAATACCAGCCTGTGCCGGGTTACAGGTAGTGGCTGTGAGGTTGACCGCGTTGCTGGGCAGTAGTGTGGTGGTTGTGGTCACGATGGAATCACACCCAAACTGGTTAGTCAAATTTTGAAAAGAAACGCCGATTTGTGCTGGGTTGCAGGTGGTAGCGGACACGCTGGTCGAATCATCGGGTCGCAGCGTGGTCGTGACCGTCACAATCGAATCACAGTCAAATTGGTTGACCAAAAAATATACAGAAACACCGACCAATGCGCTGTCGCAGGTCAGGGCAAAAACACTGGTCGTAATACTTGGTGCCAAGGTGGTATTGACCGTCACGATGGAATCACAACCATACTGGTTAATCAGATATATCGTGGAAAGGCCCACCAATGCACTGTCACAGGTCAAGGCAGACACACTGGACGCACTACTCGGCAGCAGGGTGGTAGTGACCAATACGATGGAATCGCACCCAAACTGGTTAACCAGGTACAAGGTGGAAGGGCCGACCAATGCACTGTCGCAGGTCGTAGCGAGCGCGTTAGTGGTATCGCTCGGCAGCAGGGTGGTGTTGACCGTCACAATGGAATCACAACCAAACAGGTTGACCAGGTACAAGGTGGAAATACCGACTAATGCGGTGTCACAGGTAGTGGCAGAAACAGACACCGAATCTGTAGCCGAGATGTCGAACAGAACCGTAGTGACAACCGTTGAATCGCAGCCAAACTGGTTGATGAGGTTTTGAGTGAACACGCCCAATACCGCCGGGTCACAGGCGTATTCCGTGATTGCCAGGTTGTTCGACGGCATCAGCGCAGTGGTCGTAACCACCACGGAGTCACAACCGAAAAGAGTGGTCAGGTCCTGCACGATCACGCCAGCGAGAGCAGAATCGCAGGTGGTCGTATTGATAAATATGGAGTCGTTCGTGCCTGGGTTGATGGTGATAGTCACGCTCACTGGCGTTCCCGTGCAACTGCCCAGCACGGGGGTGGCCGTCACGGTAGCGGTTTGCGGCGTGGGCACATTGGCAGACAAAAAATTCAAGTCGCCCGTGCCGCTCGTCGGCAGGCCGACGGCCGGGTTGTCGTTTGTCCAGTTCACCGTGGCACCGGCGGAGGCACTGAAAACGAGGTTGATCGACGTTTCGCCGCAGGCGGAAACAGCGCTCGGCTGCACCAAGGTAGGAATCGGGCCGACGGTGATGGTAAATGTTTGCGGAGCGCCCACACAAACCGCGACGGGCGTGATAAAATTGCCGAACGCGATCGGGCTGATGCCCACCGGAATCGTTCCAACCTCGGTATTCGTGACCGTGCTGATCACGGAAACCTCGTCGGCGAGAATTTTTGCCACGTATACAAATCTGCCGTCGGGGGTGATGCTGATGCCGATGGGACCGGATAGCGCTCCCCCGCTGACCGGAATTGTCGCCACAATGGTATTGGTAGCAGCGTCCAAAACGCTGATAGTTCCTCCGTTTTCATTGGCGATGTACACCCGGCTGCCGTCGGGGCTGACAACCACGCCACTGGGCGCATCGCCGAGGGGGACAGTCGTCAGTACCACATTAGTCGCCGCGTCGAGCACGTACAGGTTGTCCGTATTGGCGCAGGCGACGTACACCCGTGTGCCGTCGGGGCTGACAGATACGCCGAACGCTCCGCCGCCGACGGGTATCGAGGCGGTGATGGTTCCGGCGATCACGTCCAGCACCAACACCCGGTTACTTCCGGCGATATAAGCCTGAAAACCAGTGGGGTGAAACGCAACGCCGGTGGAAAAAACGCCTGGTGTCGGGACGGTGTAGAGCACAGTGTTGGTATTGGTTTCCAGCATTGAAATGTTGAAAGAGCCGGTATTGGCTACCAAAACAAGGCTGCCGTCGGGACTGACAGCGATGCCCTGTGGGTTGATTCCAACGGGCACTGTAGCCAACACGGTATTGGTGGCGGCATCAATGACGGACACAGTACCGCTAATTGTATTGGTCACATAAACTAGGTTCCCATCGGGGGACATGCTCACGCCGTACGGAAAGATGCCCACGGGTATGGTTGCCACCACGGTGTTGGTGGCCAGGTCAATGACCGAGACAGTGTTGCTGGTATTGTTCGTGATGTACGCGAGCCCGGTGCCGAGCGGTGTGACGGTGATCGTGGCGGTTTCCGGGGCGGTCACGTTAGCGGTGGTGAAACTAATGTCGCCCGTTCCGCCAGCGGCCAGGCCGATGGCCGGGTTGTTGTTCGTCCAGGCGACATTTGGGTTGCCTGGGCCGGAAAAAGCGACCGAAATGACCTCCCCCACGCAGGCTGTACGGTCGGGAATGGAGTCCACGCCAATGCTGGGCCGTACCGTAATTTCAAAGGTTATGCCTGTGCCAGGGCAAGCGCCACTGCCCGCCACGCTGGGCGTTACGATGACAATAGCCGTTTCAGGGCCAGTGACTTGCGCAGCCAGAAAGTTGATATTTCCCGTTCCGGTTGCAGGCAGGCCGATGGCCGGATTGGAGTTTGTCCAGGCAAACGACGCACCGGGGCTGCCGGTGAAATTCAGCGCCACCGAGTCGCCCGCGCAAGCATTCCGGTTAGGCACCTGGGCTACCGCCGGTGCGGGATTGACCACGATGGCAAACGTTTGCGCAGCACCCGAACACGCACCGAGCATAGGTATGACGATGATAAAAGCCGTATCCGGGGCGGCCAGGTTCGCGGCCAAAAACCCGATGTTGCCTGTGCCCGAAGCGGCCAGCCCCACGGCGGTGTTCGAGTTCGTCCAGGCGAACGTCGCGCCAGGCGTTCCGGCGAAATTGACGCTGACCACCGCCCAGCTGCACACGGTCTGATCGGCGGGATCGCTCACGTTCGGCGCGGGTCCGACAGTGACAGTAAATACGACCGGCGCCCCGCTACAACTGCCGATGACAGGCGTGACCGTGACGGTACTCACCTCCTGTGCGGGCACGTTGGCGGTGTTGAACACGATGTTCAAGCCGCTGCCCGAGGCGGGCAAACCCGTGGCGGTGTTGTTGTTCGTCCAGTTGAACGACGCCCCCGGCGAGCCGGTGAGCGCAATGGCGGCGGGGAAACCCCCGCAAAGCGAAACGTTGGCTGGCTGGTTGGCCGTGGGTGCCGGGCTGACGATGATCGTGAACATCTGTGCCGGGCCGGTACAGCCGTTTTGCACCGGCGTAACGGTGACCGTGGCTGTCTGCGGCGCGGCCACCATGGCCGAGGTGAAACCAATATTGCCCGAACCGCTGGCGGGCAGGCCGATGGCGGTATTCGAGTTTGTCCAGTTGTACGTCGGATTGTTGGGACTGGTGAACGCCACGTTGACGGCATCGCCAGCGCAAACGGCCTGGTTTCCAGGCGGGTTGATTGTTGGTGCGGGGTTGACAGTAATGTTGAACACGCGCGACGGCCCGTTGCAACCGCCGATGACCGGAGTGACGGTGATAGTGCCAATCTGCTGGGTGGCCGGATTGGCGGTGACGAAGGAAATGTTGCCCGTTCCGCTGGCCGGGAGTCCGGTGGCGGTATTGGTATTTGTCCACTGGAACACGGCACCTGGCGAACCGGCAAACGCAATATTAATGGTGGAACCACCGCAAGCCGTGGCATTGGCGGGCTGCCCCATCGTCGGGGCGGGCGAAACGCTGATGGTGAACGTCGTAGGCTGGCCCGTGCAACCGGCGAGGCTGGCCGTCACAGTGATGGTTCCTGTTTGGGTGCCAGCCACGTTGGCGGCGGTGAAATTGATGTTTCCCGAACCCGCTGCGCCAAGACCGATGGTGGTGTTGGTGTTTGTCCAGGAATAAGTCGGATTGCCCGATGGGCTGGAAAATGGTATGCTGACGGGGTCACCGGCGCACACGACCAAGTCGGTCACCGGGTCTACGGTGGGGCCGGGGTTGACGGTGATGATAAAATTCACGGGCGTGCCCATGCAAGCGCCGATCTGCGGGGTAACAGTAATCGTTGCAATTTCCTGGCCAGGCACGTTTGCTGCATTGAAATTCAAGTTGCCGCTTCCGGTGGCAGGCAAGCCGATGGCGGTATTGGAGTTAACCCAAGAAAACGTTGCACCGCCGGGTGTACTGGTAAAATTGGCCACTACAGCTTGCCCGGAGCAGGCAACGATATTGGCAGGCGGAGTCATGACAGGCTGGGGGTTGACGGTAATCGTAAATGTTTGGGCAGTACCCGTGCAGCCGTTTAGTGATGGGGTGACGGTGATTGTAGCAGTTTGCGGTGTAGCCGGGTTGGCAGCGGTGAAACTGATGTTCCCCGTTCCCGATGCACCAAGGCCGATGGCGGTGTTCGAGTTGGTCCACGCGTAGTTGGGGTTGCCCGAAGGGCTTGTAAATGCGACGCTTACGGCGCTGCTGCCACACACAGTCTGGTTGGCGGGGTCGTCTACTGCGGGGCCGGGATTGACCGTGATAGTAAAACTCACGGGCGTGCCCGGGCAGCCTGCCGGGCTGGTGGGCGTGACGGTGACGGTGCCCGTTTCGGGGGCGGAAACACCGGCAGCGGTAAAGTTGAGGTTACCCGTGCCACTGGCACTGAGTCCGATGGCGGTGTTGGAGTTTGTCCAGGCAAACGTCGCACCGGTGGAGCCGGTGAAATTGACGGTCACGTTTTGCCCGGCACAGGCCGTTTGGTTGGCGGGCGGGTTAATGGTGGCCGCCGGGTTGACGGTGATGGTGAATGTTTGAGCCGTGCCGGCGCAGCCGTTTTCCGTAGGAGTGACCGTGATGGTACCGATTTGTTGGCTGGCAGGGCTGGCAGCGGTGAAACTAATATTACCTGTGCCGCTGACACCTAATCCAATGGCTGCGTTTGAGTTGGTCCACGCGTAGGTCGGGTTTCCCGAAGGGCTTGTGAACGTGACACTTACGGCGGCTCCGGCGCATACGGTCTGGTTGGCCGGATCATTCACTTGCGGGGCGGGGTTAACGGTGATCGTGAATGTTTGGGAACTGCCTGTGCAGCCGTTTTGAGAGGGTGTGACAGTGATGGTGCCGGTTTGCGGCGTGGCCGGGTTGGTGGACGTGAAGTTTATGTTTCCGCTACCGCTGGCACCAAGACCAATAGTAGTGTTGGAGTTTGTCCAGGCGAAGGTTGGGTTGCCGCCCGCACTGGTAAATACCACGCTCAGGGGCGTGTTGGGGCAAATCGTCTGGTCGGCGGGGTCATTCATGGTGGGGCCGGGGTTGACGGTGATGGTGAAATTTACGGGCGTACCCGGACAGCCGGCCGGGCTGGTGGGCGTAACGGTGATGGTACCCGTTTCAGTGGATGACACGCCGGCGGCAGTGAAATTGAGGTTACCCGTACCCGATGCCCCGAGCCCGATGGCGGTATTGGTGTTTGTCCAGGCAAACGTCGCGCCTGTGCTGCCAGTGAAATTGACTGCGACCTGTTGGCCAGCGCAGGCGGTTTGGTTGGCGGGCTGGCTGACAGTGGCAACGGGATTGACCGTGATGGTGAATGTTTGGGGCGTGCCCGTACAGCCGTTTTCAACCGGGGTGACGGTGACAGTGGCGGTGGTTGGGTTGGACACATTGGCGGTGATGAAACTGATATTGCCCGAACCCGAGGCACCGAGTCCGATGCCGGTGTTCGAATTGGTCCAGTTGTAGTTGGGGTTTCCCGAAGGGCTTGTAAACGTGACGCTTACGGTGGCTCCGGCGCACACGGTCTGGTTAGCGGGATCATTCACCGTTGGCAGCGGGTTGACGGTGATGGTGAAATTTACGGGCGTGCCCGTGCATGAGCCTGCGGTAGGTGTGATGGTGACGGTGCCTGTTTGCTGGGCGGACACACCGGCGGCGGTGAAATTGATGTTGCCTGTGCCACTGGCACCAAGTCCGATGGCGGTGTTCGAGTTGGTCCATGGAAAGGTGGCACCGGAGCTGCCGGTGATGGGGACACTGACGGTCGCGTTGGCGCAAACGGTCACGTTGGCCGGCTGGTTGGCAGTTGGTGCGGGAATTATGGTGACGATGAACTGCTCCTGGTCATCGCAACCGGGGCCGTTTTGGTCAAAGGCGTACAGTGTGGTGGTGGTGGTGATCACATCGCCGGGGTCGTATTCGGTACCGGTGCCGTTGGTGCCGGTAAAATAAGCAGCGTTAGGCGTAAGGTTGGTACCGGTGATGGGCGGCAGGGTATACGACCCGCACACAGTGACATTGGCGATGGGGTTGATATTGGGTGGCATGGGAGCGGGAGCAGTAGGGGGAACGGTGCAGCCGCCGTTGCCGTAGGCACCGGTTCCGGGCAGGAAGTAGTCTCCGTTGGCGTTGCTGAGCGAGGCGCGGTCGTAGGTGAATGTTTCGTCACAGCCGCTGCCGAAGGAAATAGAGGTAGTGCGCGTGCCCGCGCCGAAGTTGGTAAAGGCACCCGCGCTACGCACACAAGAGCTGGAAATGACGAACACGCACTGGCCTGCGCCGCAGAGGGCGGCAAAGTTGTACAGGCCGGATGTGGCACCTGCACTGGTTTGCAACACCACGATGGAATTGGCGGGGATATTCACGCCCGAGCCAACAGCAATCAGGTTGGAGCAGCCGGTGTAGGCACCGGCATTGCCCGTAGTCAGTCCGCAGGGGGTGGGGTCGGCAGGCCAGTTGCCGTTGTTCATGTTGATGTCGTTGTTCGTCGGGCCGATCACGTTGTTGTTCACATCGTAGTCCACCTGCAAATTGGCAGTATTGAATCCGCCGCCGGAGTGGATAACGATAAATTCGTTGAACGACTCCGGCCCGCAAGCATCCACCATGACTGCCTCCACGGTGGGGCATTGGGCAGCCAAACGAAGAGTAGAAAAAACAAAGAAAAAAATCGGGAAGGCAAAAAGCGTGCGCAGTGTTAGTTTCATAAGAATCAAAAAAGAATGCTGGCGGGAAAAATCGGTGAACAAAGGTACTTGCGTCTGCGAACCTGTGCAGAGAAAAGGCAGGTAAATAACGATTTCTTCAAGTTCTGGATGTTTGGTACTTTTGGCGCGTTGTTTCCTGCGGCCTCTGAAGTTTTACAGAGGCTCTAGAGTTATGAGAAAGAGTCTTGCGAGACAATTCGCCCGTATGTAACAACCCAAAACAGCATCCACGCCATGCACATCATTCCTTCTTTCGACCTGATGGACGGCCGCCTCGTGCGGCTGCGCCAAGGCGATTTTGATCAAAAGACCGAGTATTCCAGTGACCCGCTCGACCTGGCCCGTGAATTAGAGGCTTCGGGTATCCGGCGGTTGCACATCATTGACCTCGACGGCGCCCGGGAAGGGCACCCCGTCAACTTGCATGTCCTCGAACAAATAGCTTCCCGCACCCGCCTGGAAATTGACTACGGCGGCGGCCTGCGTTCCATTCCGGCCCTCCGGCAAGTGTGGGACGCGGGGGCGCAAATGTTCTCCGTGGGAAGTGTAGCCGTACTGGCCCCCGACGAGTTTCGCGCATGGGTGGAGCGTTTTGGGGCCGACCGTTTTCTCGTGGGTGCTGATGTGCGCAACCGCATGGTAGCAGTACATGGCTGGGTAGAGCAAACCACACTAGACCTGTTTGACCTGCTGGCCCGTTTGGCCAAACTGGGCGTTCGCCAAGTGTCCGTCACCGATATAGCCCGCGACGGCGAACTTGGCGGTTCGGCAGTCGGGTTGTACCGCGAAATTCTTTCGCAATTTCCCGACACAATGCTGGTTGCCAGCGGGGGCATAAGCAGCGTTTCTGACCTGGAGGAACTCCAAGCAATCGGCTGTGCCGGTGCACTCGTCGGCAAAGCATTTTTTGAGGGAGTCATCCCGATCCAATATTTCAAAGTTCATTCAAAAACTTAGGTTAAAGGGTTGGAGGGTTAGCAGGTTTCTGGTTCGCTATTTTCACAGCCAGAATCCTGCTAACCCTCCAACCAGTAACCCTTTTTACTGATGCGTGTTTTTTTACTTGTTCTTCTTTTTTTTGCCGGTGTGTTGGGTGCTGAGGCGCAGATCCGTTACAAGTTGGGGTTCATGGTAGGTGTGAACTACACCTCGCTGCGATCCGACCGATTTACCACTGCTACCGGCCGGCTGGCTCCGTTGCTCGGCTGCTCGTTTGTGGTATCTCCAAGCGATATGCTGGAACTGAATCAGGAAGTCGCGTTGACTTTTGCCGGGGCGGATGCCCGGGCAGTGCATTTCCGCCCGGAGCAAAAGCCGGAGGAAAACACCTACTCCTATAATTACTACTCCTTCGAAACCAGCCTCTTTGTCGGCCTGCGCCCGGGCCGTGACGTTCCGCTTTTATTCCAATTAGGCGGTTACCTCGGTGCCAACTTTCACGGCCTCGACCGCACCCGACGCGACTTGATGATCCTTGACTACGAAAACATCAACAACGCCATGCGGGCGGTGAACCTCAACGATGCTTTTTCCGGTCTGGACTTTGGGCCTGCAGTAGGCCTTGTACTCGGCGAGGGCCGCTTCAGAGCCACAACCCGTTTTTACCTCGGCCTGAAAAACCTGTACGATTACATTGATTTCGTGGCACCCGGCCCGAATATCCGAACCAGTGCCCTTCGGGCTTCCCTGACCTATTTTTTGGAGTGACCTTAAGCCTGATTTACCTTGTGACTTGGGCCGCCTTTCGGTCATTTAGTGGTACGGTAACCATCGTGCTGGTGCCCTGGCCGTTGGCCGATTGAATACTGATTTCGCCCTGAATGAACTGGACACGCTGCCGAAGGTTGTCCGTACCCATTCCCTTAGCGGCAGAGTCGGGGTCATAGCCTGTACCGTTGTCTTCCACGAGCAGCGCCAGTTCGTGTTCAGTGCAGGTCAGTTGCACGAGTACTTCGGTCGCCCGGGCGTGTTTAATGCTGTTTTGCAGCAGCTCCTGCACCACGCGGTAGCAGTTGAGAGCCACGGTATGGTCTATGCCTTCGAATTCGCCAAACTGCTGGAAGTCAATAACGGGCACGCCGTCGCCCTGCACGCGCACGATGAGGTCACGGACGGCCTTCATCAGGCCAAACTGGTGCAAAGAACCCGGTTGCAGGTTTCGGGCAATTTGGCGGGTTTCGGCAATGGTATCGTTTAGCAGGGCTTTTACTTTGGTATATTCTTCGTTCTGGCCGAGCGCAGGCACTTTCCCGGACAAGTTTTCAAACCGCATCTTGGCTGCCGCAAGCAGTCCGCCAAGGCTGTCATGCAGGTCGGTAGCGATGCGTTTGCGCTCGCGCTCCTGACCTTCGAGCATACTTTGCATGGACTCGAGCCGGAAGTTGTCTTCAAGTTGACGAATTGTCTGCTGGTTGATCATTTCGGTTTGTTCGGCGATGACCCGGTTGGTCGCCAGGCGGTGGCGGTAGTCGCGCACCATAAAAAACAAGGCCAGGATGACCGCACCGAAAAAGAGGAGGATGGCGTAAAAAAAATCGCGCTGTTGGCGCTTGGACAGTTCGAGTTCTGCTTGTTTCAGGGTCAGTTCGTTCAGTTTTCTGGCCTGTACTTTTTCCCCGTACTGAACTGCCAGGCGGTGTGAGGTAGCGATGCGGTCGTGGCTGAGCAGGGTGTCGCCCAGTTCGATGTGTCGGGTGGCGTAGTACAGAGCCGGTTTAAGGCTGTCGAGCGCTGAATAGGTGGCTGAAATTTGCCGGTAAATCTCGCGGCGCAAGGGGTCGTAGTACACCGAAATAGAAGCCTCGGCCCGTTTCAGGAACCGCAGGGCCATGTAGTAATCCTTGGCCAATTTGTTCAGGTACCCAATCTGGAACTCAGCCTGTGTGACGTATTCGAACCGGTGGCTTTGTTTGGCCAGTTCGAGGACGCGGAAGGCGAGGGAAATGGCATCCCGGTAATTTCGCTCGTTTTGCAAGCGGGCCACATCATCAAGAAAAACCGTAATGAGTAGAAAAGTATCCTGTAAGATGAGGCCCTTGTCACGAAAAGCCTTTTTCAGTTCTGAAGCCTTTCCAACGTCGCCTTTTAATTGGTACACTTGAGCCATCTGAGCCAGCACGAGGGTTTCCAGGCGCCTGTTTTTGGTTGTCCGAAAGTAGTCTAACGCCTCTTGTTGCATTTGCACGGCATCGTCGGCTTTGCCGCGCTCCGGCAGCCGGATGGCAAGTTCTGCACGAGCGCGGTGGTAGGCGGTGGTGTCGCCGCCAGCAAGAAAAAGATCAACACTCCTGGCCAGATACTGAAAAGCCGAGTCCCGGTTGAGCGTTTCCTGTTCCCGGTAAATAGCCCATTTGTACCAGCCAAAAGCCTGCTTGACGGTGTCTCGCCGGGAAATACCGTCGGCCAGCAACATTTGGATTTGATCAAACGAGAGGCGGTCCTCAAAACCGGGCTGCGCCCGAACCAGAACAGGGGCCGCTGCCAAGCATATCAGCAGCAGTAGTTTGCTCCATGGAGCAAGTAATCGGTTATGCAAACGAGTCATTTTCACTCTTCGAGTATCTTCCATTGAAGGGCGGCCTTTACCAGGCCCGCCGTGTTTCGCACCCCCAGTTTGGCCAACAGTGCAGCGCGGTGGCTCTCCACTGTTTTTTCCGACAGAAACAATTGTGCCGCAATTTCCTGGGTGGTACACTCGTCCATAATCAACTTGAGGACTTCGCGTTCCCGGCGACTAATTTTTGGCGGTTCTTTGGCCGTGCCGCCCTTGCGTTCGCGCATTAAGCTCTGCATCATCGTGTCTGTCACCTCCTGAGAAAAATACGTTCTGCCTTCCGCCAATGCACGGATAGCGGAACACAGCTCGGCACGACCCGTGTTTTTCAGCACATAACCCTGCGCCCCAAGATTGAGCATGGCGCTGATGTAACTCTCGTCGTTGTGCATGGACAGGGCGAGAATTTTCACATCGGGGCACTCAGTCCGCAAGAGTTTGCACACATCAAGACCCGATTTGTCTGGCAGGTTGATGTCGAGTAAAAGTACATCAGGGGCGACCTCCGGCACTTGCCCAAGCGTGTCAGCAGCATTGCGGGCACGCCCGCAAATATCAAAGTCCGGCTCCCCGCTCAACATACTTTCGAGGCCTTCGGCAAACATGACGTGGTCGTCGGAAATAAATATTCGTATCACGTGTGAAACTGGTTTCTGGTTAGAGGGTTAGAAGGTTTCTGGTTTAACCGCCGAAGCCTTGGCGAAAGCGGGTTTCTCTTTCTGATTGGAGAAACGAAAGCCAAATTTCGGCTTTTTCAAAGAACTACCAGCATACCGCACTAATTTTGCACCGAAACCAACCAGAAACCCTCCAACCAGCAACCTTCTACCCTTTTATATGAGTTTCCGTACCGAAAAAGACACAATGGGTTACGTGCAGGTCCCTGCCGATGCCTACTGGGGTGCCCAGACGCAGCGCTCAATCGAAAATTTCAACATCGCCCGCGATACCAACCGGATGCCCGCAGAGGTAATCCGGGCCTTTGCCTACCTGAAAAAAGCCGCCGCACTGACCAATTATGAGGCCGGTATTTTGACAAAAGAAAAATCTGACCTCATCGGGCGCGTTTGCGATGAGGTTTTGTCCGGCAAATTAGACGACCAGTTCCCGCTCGTGGTATGGCAAACCGGCTCCGGTACTCAGAGCAACATGAACGCCAATGAGGTCATCGCTTACCGGGCGCACGTACTGAACGGTGGCCAATTGGCCGACGAGCAGAAATCCGTACACCCGAACGACGATGTGAACAAATCGCAGTCGTCCAACGACACCTTCCCCACGGCCATGCACATTGCCGCCTACAAGATGCTGGTGGAAGTGACCATTCCGGGTGTTGAGCGGCTGCGCGATACGCTCCGGGCCAAGTCTGTGGCGTTTATGGACGTAGTGAAGATCGGCCGCACACACTGCATGGATGCTACCCCGCTCACGCTGGGGCAGGAGTTTTCGGGTTATGCCGCCCAGTTGGACCACGGCCTGCGAGCGATACGCAACACGCTGGCCCACCTGAGCGAGTTGGCCCTCGGCGGCACGGCTGTAGGCACGGGCATCAATACGCCACCGGGGTATTCCGAAAATGTAGCCCGCCATATCGCCGCGCTGACGGGGCTGCCGTTCGTGACGGCACCCAACAAATTCGAGGCACTGGCCGCCCACGATGGCATCGTGGAAAGCCACGGCGCCCTGAAAACTGTGGCCGTCAGCCTGATGAAAATCGCCAATGACGTGCGGTTGCTATCGTCAGGCCCACGCTCCGGCATCGGCGAAATTTTCATCCCCGACAACGAACCCGGTTCGTCTATCATGCCCGGCAAAGTAAACCCCACCCAGTGCGAGGCGCTCACGATGGTGGCCGCTCAAGTGCTGGGCAACGACGTGGCTATCAACGTCGGCGGTGCCATGGGCCACTTCGAGCTCAACGTGTTCAAGCCGATGATGATCTACAACTTTCTGCATTCGGCTCGTCTGCTGGGTGAGGCCTGCGTGTCATTCAACGACAAGTGCGCCATTGGCATCGAACCACTGCACGACAACATCAGCAAGCATGTACAAAACTCGCTCATGCTCGTAACAGCGCTCAACACAAAGATCGGGTACTACAAATCGGCTGAAATAGCCCAAAAAGCACACAAAGAAGGGCTGACCTTGAAAGAATCGGCATTGGCCCTGGGTTACCTGAGTTCGGAAGAATTCGACGCGTGGGTGCGCCCGGAGGATATGGTAGGACGGTGATTTTTGAACCGCAGAGGCGCGGAGTTTTTTCAAAAAAACAAACAAACTCTGCGTCTCTGCGGTGAATTTGAAAATACCCGACAGGGTGCGTACGAGGTCATTGACCTGTGAAAATCCGCAGGTCAAGCTCGAAACCGGGCAGCACGTCTTCGCCGGAAAGGGTTTGTTCGAAGTCGGTGATGTGGGTCTCGGAACCATCTGCGCGAAAAACCCACGCTTGCCGCGTTTCCGGGTTGAGCAGCCAGGCAAGGCGAACGCCGTTGGCGATCCAAACCGAGCGCATTTTGGTTTGCAGCGTTTTCAGCCGGTCGCTGGGACTGCGTACTTCGATAACAAAATCGGGCACGAGGCGGGCGAACGATTTGCGCTCCTCAGCGCTGATCTGTTGGTGTTTTTCGAGCGAAACCCAAGCTGCATCGGGCATCCTTTTGGAGCCGTCGGGCAATTTAAACAGGGTGGAAGAATTGAGTACTTTGCCGAGCTTGGTTCGGCGGTTCCAAAGCCCCAAGTCTATGATGGCTTCTGATTCGTTGTTGCCGGAATCGTAGGAGTTGGGCATAAGGATGGTAATATTTCCGTGTGGGTCTTGCTCCAAGTGGAGGTTGGGATTGGCCAGGCAAAATGCGTCGAACGCCTCCTCGGTCATTTTGGGAATAGGCAAAAGCACTTCCCCGTCGTTGAGTTCGAGGGCATTTTTTGCGGATCGGGGGGCATTGGATGGTGGTGTGGCAGTTGCTTCTCGCGTCATGGCTAAAATTTTTACAAAAGTAATGCACACGGTGGGTTCATCAAAAAAATTGTCCAGTCCGAGCCGGTTCCGGGCATTTGTGGTCAAGGAATTCCGGCACATCCTGCGCGATCGGCGCACGCTGCTTATCCTGTTCGGTATGCCGGTGGCGCAGGTGCTGCTGTTCGGCTTCGTACTCACTACTGAAGTAAAAAACGCTGCGATTGCGGTGCTTGACCCGTCGAAGGACACCGAGAGCACCGGCCTTACCAACCGGCTCATTTCCAGTGGCTATTTTCGCTTGGAAAAGCACCTCGAATCGGCTGTCGATTTAGAACCGGCATTCCGAACCGGCAAGATCAAAATGGCGGTGGTTTTTCCGCAAGGATTTGCTACTTCCCTGCTGGAAGCCGCTGCTACCGGTGGCCCGACTCCGGCCGTACAGCTCATCGGCGACGCATCCGACCCAAACACCGCCGCTACACTCGCCAACTACGCTTCGGCTATCATCGCTGCTTATCAGCAAGAGCGTGCTCAAAAATTTATTACCCAATCCGCATCGCCCGGCATACTGGTCGAAACCCGGATGCGCTACAACCCGGAGCAAAAAGCCGTTTTCAATTTTGTACCGGGCGTGATGACGCTGATCCTGATGCTCGTATCTGCCATGATGACCTCCATCACTATCGCCCGCGAAAAAGAACTGGGCACGATGGAGGTACTGTTGGTGTCGCCCCTGAAACCCATCCAGATTATCTTGGGAAAAACGGCTCCTTACCTGGCGTTGTCATTTTTGAACGCGATGGTGGTCGTTTTGCTTGGCATCGTGGTTTTCGGCATGCCAATGCGCGGGTCGATGTTCGTGCTGGCGGGTGAGTGTTTGCTGTACATGTTCGTAGCCTTGTCGCTGGGCATTTTCATCAGCACGCGGGCCAAGGACCAAATGACAGCCATGTTTCTGTCGGCGCTGGGTCTGTTGATGCCAACCGTGCTGTTGTCGGGTTTTATTTTCCCTCGTGAAAGTATGCCTGTGCCGTTGCAAGTGATTGGCGGAGCATTTCCGGCCACATGGTTCAATCCGATTATAAAAGGCGTGATGATAAAAGGCGTAGGGCTGGAGGTTTTGTGGAAAGAGACACTAATATTGGGTGGGATGGCGCTGTTTTTTTTGGTGCTGAGTGTGCGAAATTTCAAGGACAGGTTGGAGTAGTACCTTTTTCGCTTCACAAGTAAGAGCCTATTCCCTCAAAAACGAGACTTGCCTGACGCCAAAACCTGCACCTTCTCACCTCGTCAGGGGTTTTCAGACGGTTTCTAAACGAAATATAGAAATGCGCACGGTACTGTTTCTGGTACAAAAGGAATTTTTGCAAATCTTTCGCAACCGCGTCATGCTGCCGCTGCTGTTGGTCATGCCCGTTTTGCAGACGCTAATACTGGCCTTTGCTGCCAACTACGAGGTAAAAAACCTGGCCTTGGCGGTGGTGGACCACGACTTGTCACCCGTGTCACGGCAGTTGGTGGCCAGGTTTGCCGGTTCGGGTTATTTTCGGGTTCAGCACACTTCATTTTCTGCCCTGGAAGCCGACCGTTCCATGGCTTCCGACAAAGTGGACCTGATTCTCGAAATCCCGCTGAATTTTGAGCGCGACCTGGTTCGGGAAAACCGTGCCACCATTTCCCTGACTGCCAACGCCATCAACGCTACCAAAGCGGGGTTGGGCATGGGCTACGCCCAAACAATCGTGGCTACAGCAAATGCCGACGGTTTGGGCCAGATCAGCCTGTCAGCCAGCCGACCGGTCAGCCAGCCAACCATCGTCAACAACTGGTACAACCCACGACTGGACTATAAAACATTCATGGTGCCGGGCATACTGGGTGTGATCGTATCGCTCATCATTTGTTTTCTCACAGCGCTGAACATCGTACGCGAACGCGAGATGGGTACCATCGAGCAACTGAACGTGACACCGATCCGCAAGTGGCAGTTTATTCTGGGAAAACTGCTTCCGTTTTGGCTGCTTTCTCTGGTTATGATGACGCTCGGCCTTACGGTCGGCAAACTTGCCTTCGACATCCCAATGCTCGGCAGCCTGTGGTTGGTGTTCGGCTACACGGCTGCGTTTACGCCCTGCATGCTTGGGCTTGGTTTTCTAATCTCCAATTTTGCGGAAACGCAGCAGCAGGCCATGTTCACGGCCTGGTTTTTTATGGTAATTTTCAT
>JBJXEZ010000212.1:0-8630 GCA_046153695.1 Saprospiraceae bacterium | reverse complement strand
CTTTCGTACCGCGCTGGCGGCAATGGTGCAGGTGAATCCATGGATGTGTTGTTGTTTTGGCAGGCCAATCCGCAGTTCGGCCTTGGTTTCGCCTATGATTTTACCTTGTCGGACATCAAAGACTATACCGCAGGCTCCATCGAACTGTTGTTTCAGGCCGATCTCAAACGGGCGGGCAAAAGTAAAAAAATGTCAAATCCACGCTTCTTCATGTAACGCAATCGGGAAGGCGCGTCCAACCTAATCGTTTACCAGTCCAAACACGGGAACTTATGAACGCTCGTAAGAAAACATCTGCACTTTTTTCATTTATGCTGCTCGTTTCGGCCTTTTTGGCCGCGCAAACGATGCCTACCACGACACCACCCGTCACTGTTGACCTGAAAAACGAGACCGCGGTGAACACCGAGGGCCTTGATTTCAGTCCAACATTTTTCGAAGACGGCATCGTGTTTATTTCAACTAACACAGCAGGCCTTAAAAAAAATACCGATGAACGGCTCAACCTGCCGGCCATGTCCATTCTCCGCTCGCGGCGCAACAGTGACGGCAGCCTGATGGCCCCCGAACCGTTTGCCAAGGAGCTGTCTTCGCTTTACCACGAAGGACCGGTATGTTTTGACCGAACCATCGAGACGATTTATTTCTCTCGAAACGCGCTCATTGATGGTAAGATCAAGCGGGCCAAAGATGACTCCCAAAAAATGCGCCTGTATTCTTCCAAAAAAGAAGGTGCCTTGTGGGGACAACCTCAGCCATTGCCGTTCAACAACAACGAGTTTGACGATTGCCACCCGGCCATCAGCATTGACGGTGATAAGCTCTTTTTCTCCTCCAACCGCCCTGGCGGTTTCGGTGGCATGGATATTTATGTTTGCTACAAAGTGGGCGAATCGTGGAGCGAACCGGTAAACCTCGGTGCAGAAATCAACTCCAAAGGCAATGAGGCTTTCCCATTCGTACACGCCGACAATACGCTTTACTACGCCTCTGACGGTCTTCCCGACGGCAAAGGCGGTTTCGACTTGTACTACGTCATCCCAGAAGGAGCCGAGTGGACCAAGCCGATCAACATGGGTGACCCGTTCAATTCGCCCGGCGACGACTTCGGTCTTATTGTTGACCTGAACAAGATCAACGGCTATTTCGCCACTACGGGCAAGACTACTAAAGGCGGCGACGACATCTACAGTCTGCATACCGAAAACGGCAACCTCGACGATTTCCTGCTGCAAAACCAACGCGTACCCGACCGCGATCTCGATGTGACCGTGACCGTGACCGACAAAGTCACGGGCGATGCCATCGCCAACGCCGAGGTGCGTTTGCTCAACTACGAAGGCAACACCGTGATCGGCCGGGACGACAAGGGGAACCTCATCACCGTGCAAAAAGTAAACGGCAAGGACGTGATGATGGCGCTCCCGCCCGACAACGGCATCACCGGAATGACGGATAGCAAGGGCGTTTTTATTGCTGCCGTGAAACCTGGAAATTTCGTCGTCATAGCTTCAAAAGAACTCTACCAGACCAAACAATTGCGCGTGCCTATTTCCAAACCAGGCAACGAATTGAGCATCGCGTTGGACCAAACGGCCAACTCGAACAAAGTGCGTTGGAATGCTTCGGTGTTTAACTATGTCACCAATGCCCCGCTCGCCGGAGCCATGGTAGTGCTGACTAACCAACTGACCAACTCCAAGGACACGGTCATTGCCGATGCCAACGGCCAGATAGACTACTACCTCGAAAAAAACACCAAGTACAAAGTTGATCTGTACCAGTCGGGTAAGCTCGTTGGCACTTCTGATATCAACACCGCCGGCTGGAGCTTGCCGAACCAGATCATGATGCAAAACTTCTCGGTAGCCCCGCTTGTACCGGGCACGGTCATCGAGTTGCCCAATATTTACTACAATTTCAACGATGCCACGTTGCGGCCAGATGCCCGTAAGGACCTCGACCTGCTCGTGTCGCTGATGAGGCAACAGCAATCCATCACTGTCGAACTGGCCAGTCACACCGATTGCCGGGGCACGGCCAAGTACAACGAAGACCTTAGCCAGCGCCGTGCCAACGGCGTAGTGGAATACCTCGCGCAAAAAGGTATTGGCCGTGACCGCATGAAGCCCGTTGGCTATGGCGAGAGCGAGCCGCGCAACCACTGCAACGACGGTATCCCCTGCACCGAGGAGGAATTTGCCCGCAACCGCCGCACCGAGGTACGCATTCTGACCGGTATTCAGGGGGCTTCCGTGGTATATGTAGACGGTAAAGCCACCTACGATACGGCAGATGCCTCTGGCGATCCAAAACCGGCCTCCACACCTCCGAACACCTCACCCAAGAAAAACGTGAACGTGCCTCCACAGCCGGGCACGGTTATCGCAGCTACTGGCGATGCAGACCAATTTTATGTAGTGGCCGGGTCGTTCCAGGAAGAAGCCCGGGCCAACAATCACCTGCAGGCCATGCAGGCTGCCGGGTACGCCTCCGCCCAGATATTGCGATTCCCTAACTCGCCCTACCATTCTGTTTGCATCGACAAATTTGCATCCCGTCGGGAGGCCGAGACGCTCAAACGCCAGTTGGACAAGGACAAGATCGAGGCATTTGTGCGGGCGATGCCAAAAACGCAGTAATAAGAATGATGAATGATGAATGATGAATCTGAGGCGATGCCGCAGTAGGCAACAAGTGCTCACATGGTAAACAGCGGAGGCGCGGAGTTTGATCGAACTCCGCTCCTCCGCTGTTTAAATTCAGGCTCTCCCCTGCGCCTGCGCATTTCCAATTTTACCTACCTTCGTGCGTCCTCGTGCGTTTGCGCGCACTAATCCGTACGGTTGCCCTGCGGGCAAGTTCTCGACACGCTTTCCAACCTGTTGGCTATCAAGGCATGCAATAGGGAGCAATCGATGAACGATGCCCGTCGCCCCCTCGACTTCGCTGCTGCCAGCGGGGCTACCGACAAACCGGACGCACACTGCTATGCGAGAAAAAAAATCGGGTTTATTGGAAAGCAAGTTTGCGCAGTCCCTCCACCGCGCAGTGGCACCTCTGCAGCCTTACTGGGCAAAGGCAAAAGCTGTGCTGGCACCCGTGACCCAACCCATTTTGGAGGGGTGGTTGCGCCTGACCGCACCTCTGCGCAATGCCTGGGCGCGATTTTCAGAGCGTTATCCGCGTGCGGCCTGGTTTTTTTCCATCTTGGCAGTACCCATCCGTTGGGGTTTTTACTTTTTGCTGGCCCTGGTTTTCGGCGTGTGGATCGGGCTTTTTGGTGTATTGCCCAACAGTGCCGAGCTGCGCAGCATCGAAACAGCCAACGCTACCGAGATTTACTCCGCCGACAGCGTACTCATTGGGCGTTTTTACATCGAAAACCGTACGACCATTGGCCTGGACAAAATATCGCCCTACGTCGTAACAGCCCTTCTGGCTACAGAGGACAAGCGCTTTTTTGAGCACAGCGGCATTGACCTGACCAGCTGGGCGCGTGTAGCCTACGGGTTGCTTTTTGTCAAAGACTCCAAGGGCGGCGGTTCCACTCTGAGCCAACAGCTAGCCAAAAACCTCTACCCACGCAAACGCTACCTCGTGCCAGGTGTGAGCATACTCATCAACAAGATTCGCGAGAACTTCATCTCTGTACGCTTAGAACGCATCTACACCAAGGCCGATCTGCTCAACCTGTACCTCAATACCGTTCCTTTCGGCGGCGACCGCTTTGGGATCAGCGTGGCTTCGCGCCATTTTTTCAATAAAAAACCCAAAGATCTCACCCCCGATCAAGCTGCCGCCCTTATCGGAATGCTTAAGGCCAGCACGTTTTACGACCCCGTTCGTAATCCCGCAAACGCTACTGGCCGCCGAAACCTTGTGCTCAAGCAAATGGTGCGCAACAGCGCTTTCGAGGTTTCTGTGGAAAGTAATGAAACCGGTATGGAGCAGGTGCGCGATATGATTGCCAAGGGAAAGGTTTCCCAAAAAATGTACGAGGCGCTCATCAAAAAGCCCATTGGAGCCAAGAAATACGGTTTTGATGGAAACAACGATGGCTTGGCCACCTACTTTCGCGAACACCTCCGAACCGACGTCTTGCCCCAACTCCTTAAAGAACGATCCAAGGAGGACGGTACGCCCTACAACCTGTACACCGACGGCCTCAAGGTGTACACTACCGTCCACAGCCGAATGCAACGCTACGCTGAAGAAGCAGTTCAACAGCACATGAAAGCCTTGCAAGCCCAGTTCGATCAGCACTGGGCCAATTACAAACAGGAAAAACCCTGGGGTGATGACAAATGGATAGAGGAACAAATGCGCCGAAGCGACCGCTGGGCAGCCCTCAAAGACGCGGGCTTGGATCGCGATGAAATCATCGCCAACTTCGAGCGGCCCGTTCCCATGACCGTTTTTTCGTGGCTGGGCGAGCGTTCCGAAAAGGACACCACCATGTCCCCTATTGACAGCGTCCGGCACTATTTCTGCCTGCTCAACTGCGGGTTCATGGCCATGGACCACAGCAACGGCTTTGTCCGTGCCTGGGTGGGGGGCACGAACCACCGCCATTTCAAATACGACCACATCAAGAGCACCCGTCAGGTAGGCTCTACGTTTAAACCGATTGTGTACGCGGCAGCCATTCAGGACACGTTCAGGCCCTGCTCCTACCTGCCCAACGAACTGGTCAAGATTGTGGACTGGGAGCCACACAATTCCGACGGCATGTACGGTGGCTTTTACTCTGTGAACGGCGGCTTAATGAACTCTGTCAACGTCATCGCCGCCCAACTCATCGAGCGCGTTGGTATTGAACAAACAATTCAATTGGCCCGCAAAATGGGTGTCACGAGCAAACTGCCACGCGAATTTGGAATCAGCCTCGGTGCGGCCAATATTTCCCTGTACGAAATGATACAGGTATACGGTACCCTGGCCAACAAGGGCACGCGCCCCGACCCTGTTGTAGTGCTGCGTATCACCACGCGCACCGGGGAGGTCGTGTATGATCGGGTACAGGAAAAGGTCGAAGACCCGCCGGAAATCGTACAGGCCCTGACTCCTGATCAGGCGGCTACCATGACCCGAATGCTGCAAACGGTCATCACCTCCGGCACCGGCGCCCGGCTGCGGTACGGGTATGGGCTGTACCAGGGCGATTTCGCAGGCAAAACGGGCACAACACAAAACCAGGCCGATGGATGGTTTATCTGTTACAACCCCAACCTCGTGACGGGTGCCTGGGTAGGTGCATCCAGCCAGGCCGTGCGTTTCCGCTCCATGGCCTTGGGGCAGGGGTCTTCGATGGCCTTGCCCATCGTCGGCGTCTTTTGGCACAAAATGGCCAACGACCGCGAATTTATCAAAATGTACCAAGCCCGTTTCCCGGAACCCAAGCCTGAGGTGCTCGCTCAATTTGGCTGCCCAAGCTATATCGCCATTTCGCCTGATACACTGGAAATGCTGTTGTTGATGGACTCGACGCTCCGCGACTCCGTGCGCAGCTACCAGTTCATCCGCGAGGCAGCCGACCGGTATTTTCCAAAAAATACCGAACCCGAATCTGGCGGCGGCAGGGAATAGGTCACCCAAAAACAAAAGAAAATGGCGCACTATCTCGACGAACTAAACCCGGTGCAACGCGCCGCCGCCGTAGCCACTGAAGGCCCGGTGCTGGTGATTGCTGGTCCCGGTTCCGGGAAAACCCGCGTGCTGACTTTCCGCATCGCAAACCTGATTGAGCAGGGCGTTCCGCCGTGGCAAATCCTCGCGCTCACATTTACCAACAAGGCTGCCCGCGAAATGAAAGAACGCATTGAGCGGGTCATCGGCCCGAAAGCCCAGCAGGTATGGGCGGGTACGTTTCACTCCGTATTCGCACGAATCCTGCGCTCAGAGGCTCAAAAGATCGGCTACCCGTCCAATTTTTCCGTGTACGATACCGACGACACCACCAGCCTGCTGCGCACGATCATAAAGGAAATGAACCTCGACCCGCAGGTGTACAATGCCAGCTCCATCCGCTCGCGCATTTCCCTGGCTAAAAGCAACCTGGTAACGCCAAAGGCATATCGCGACAAGGCCGATATGATCCAGCAGGACCGCCAGGCCAAACGGCCTTACACGGTGGATATTTATGAAAAATACAGCGCTCGCTGCCACCGCGCCGGTGCTATGGACTTCGATGACCTGCTCCTGCAACTCTACCGCCTGTTGCGCGACCACAACGACGTGGCAGAAAAATACCAGCAGCGGTTTCGGTACATCCATGTGGACGAGTTTCAGGACACCAATTTTCTCCAGTACGCCATCCTGCGCCGCCTCGTAAAGTATACCGGAAGCCCCGAAAACATGTTCATCGTAGGTGACGACGCACAGAGCATCTACGCCTTCCGCGGTGCCACCATTGACAATATCCTCGACTTCGAAAAGGATTACCCGACCCTGCAAACCTTCAAATTAGAGCAAAACTACCGCAGCACCCACCACATCGTGTCGGCAGCCAACGAGGTAATTTCCCACAACCGCCGCCAGTTGAACAAAACTATCTGGACCGAGCGCGAAGACCGCCACAAGATCAAGTTGCTCAAGTGCATGACCGACGACGAGGAGAGCCGCCGCGTGGCCGACCTCATTCTGGAGCAAAAACACCGCCACCACCTGCCCAACTCCGACATCGCCATCCTCTACCGAACCAACGCCCAAAGCCGCAAGTTCGAGGAGCACCTGCGCCGCCTGAACCTGCCGTACCGCGTGTTCGGGGGCCTGTCATTTTACCAACGAAAAGAAGTCAAAGACCTCGTGGCGTACCTGCGCCTCGCCGTCAACCCCAACGACGAAGAAGCCCTGCGCCGGGTCGTCAACTACCCCACCCGCGGCATCAGCCCAGCCACCGTGGACAAGATCAGCCAGTATACCGGAGAGCACAACATCGGCGCATGGGATGCTATGCTTTTTGTGGACGTGCCCGACCGCGCCCGCAAGGCTATCGCCGGTTTTCGGGGCATGGTAGAAAACTGGCAACGCCGCGCCGCCACCGACCCCGCTTCCAAACTCGCAGCGGACATCCTGCGCCAGTCGGGCCTGCTCGACGCGCTTAAAAGCGACACCACGCCCGACGGCATCAGCCGCCTTGAAAATGCCAACGCCGTACTGGATGCGATTAGCGAGTTCACCGACAACCAGGAAACCCTCCCGGAAAGCGAAGGCACCGAGCGCTCACTGGCGGCTTACCTCCAGACGATCACCCTGCTCACTGATGCTGATCAGGCTGCCGACGATTCGGACTATGTCACGCTGATGAGCGCCCACTCGGCCAAGGGACTGGAATTCCGCAGCGTGTTCGTCACCGGATTGGAAGAAAATCTGTTCCCGTCGTTCATGTCGTTCGACGATCCCAATGGCCTCGATGAAGAGCGCCGGCTGTTTTATGTGGCCATCACACGCGCCAAGGAACTGCTCACCATTTCATTTGCCAAAACCCGCTACCGCTACGGGCAGGTGCGCGACTGCGAGCCGTCGCGGTTTTTGGAGGAAATCAACACCGAGCACTTCGAATTGCTCGGTGGGTTCGGTTCCGCCCGCACTCCAGCGCCCGCCATCGGCAGCCCGCGTGCCAGCGTGTCCGGTTATTTTGCCAAGCCGCGCCCGGCCGCCCAGCAAGGCGCGACGGCCATAGCGGTGCCCGCCAATTTCACGCCCGCTCAGCCGGAGGCTATCGTGTCGGGTGCTACGGTGCTGCACCTGAAGTTTGGCGAAGGCAACGTAATGAGCGTGGAAGGCCCTTCGGGCAACAAAGTAGCCACTATCCAGTTCAAAAACGACGATATGCCGGAGCGGCGGATCGTGCTGCGGTTTGCGAAATTGATGGTGTTATGAAGTGCGCGGGAAACGCTTAACTTTGTGCTCCGACATTTCAAAATAGAATCATGAGCGCACTTTCCATCATTACCAGAATAGTCCAATCGCCCAATACTTTGGGGAATCAACCGCACATTGAGGGTCGCCGTATTCGCGTCAAGGACATTGTGATGTGGTTCGAAATGCTCGGGATGAGTGCAGACGAGATTGCCGATGCATACGACCTGACACCAGCAGATGTCTATTCTGCTCTGGCGTTCTACCATTTGCACCAGCAGGCATTGCGGGAACAATGGCGCAAGGACCAAGAAGTGGTCACCCGGTTGAAAAAGGAAATTCCCTCCAAAATAAACCGACAGCAGTTTCATGCCAGCCGTTAAGTTTTTTCTGGACGAGCACATACCACGAGCCGTCGCTAAAGGACTTCGCATACGGGGCGTGGACGTGCTGACGTGTGCAGAAGCGGGCCGTTTGGCACTAAGCGACGAAGACCACATGCAATTTGCACATGCCGAAGGGTACGTCGTTGTCACCTCAGACAACGATTTTCTTGTACTACATTCAGCAGGCATACCCCACGCGGGCATCGCATTTGCCGTAAGCCCCATGCCTGTTGGCCAATTCATCAATGCTCTTCTTCTTATTCATGAAGTGCTGGAAGCAGAGGAAATGTATGGGCATGTTGAGTTTTTGTAAATGGACCTGCGGCGGCGACTGCCACCACAAATCGCTGACCGTCAACGGTACCGGCGAATTTCAAGGTG
>JBJXEZ010000211.1:0-5673 GCA_046153695.1 Saprospiraceae bacterium | reverse complement strand
TACGTGTGTCATCCCGTAGAGCGGACGGTTCCCTTCGGGATGACAAACGTAGTTTTCGATGCTCTACCTTTGCCCCATGCACCGCCTCTCCTACCTTTTCACCCGGCTGGCTATCGAGCTGTTCCGCCTCGTCCCGTTTTGGCTGCTGTACCGCTTGTCCAACGGGTTGTCGTTTCTCCTGTACCGGGTTATCGGCTATCGGAGGGCAGTGGTGCAGGACAACCTGCGGCGTTCTTTTCCCGAAAAAACAGAGGCCGAGCGGGCGGTCATTGCCCGGCATTCGTACCGCAACCTGACGGATGTGATGCTCGAAACACTGAAATCGTACACCCTGCCCGTGCGCGAGATCGGTCGGCGCTGCGTGTCAGTCAACCCGGATGTACTCAACCGACACCTTGATCAGGGGCAGTCCGTCCTGCTCTGCGGCGGTCACTACGGCAACTGGGAATACAGCGGTGTGGCCATGTCACCATGCTTACGGGGCATCATGATCGGGTCGTATAAACCCATTGCCAACACGTACATGAACGCCTTCGTCAACCACACGCGTTCCCGCACGGGCATGCTATTGGTTCCCATGGAAGACACGGTCTCTGTGTTGCGTCGACGTGTACAAGCAGGCATGCCCTCCGTGTACCTGTTGCTAACCGACCAGTCGCCTTCCAACCGAAAAACGGCCCAATGGGTGCCATTTTTAAATCAAGATACACCCCACCTGCCCGGCCTTGACGTGCTCAGCCGGAAATTTCAGTTGCCGGTGGTATTTTGTCAAGTACAGCGGGTGCGGCGGGGTTTTTACGAAATCGAGTACTCGGACATCGGCCCCGATCCGGCAACGGCGAATGAATCGGACATGACCCGTGCATTTGCCCAAAAATTGGAATCCGTCATCCGGGAACGACCGGAAGGCTGGCTGTGGAGCCACAAACGCTGGAAGATGAAGCGGCCGTAGTTGGCTGTTGGCTTCCGAATGCGCGTACTCCGTGTACGTTTAGCATCGCGCTCGGAAGGCAACGGCTAACAGCCAACAGCCAAAAAAAACCTACTTTTGCGGGCCTCCTTAACCCGGCGCTTACCATTTTGCAAACCGTTTCTCCCGTTCGTTTTCAGGTCGTCGTACCGTGCTACAACCCGTCCGAAGGCTGGGAACAGGCTCTTGCCGACAATTTTGCCGCGTTTACGTTGGCTATCTCCGACTTGTCCGGCGCGATTGGACTGATCGTGGTAAACGATGGCTCGGCAACATCCATAACCGAAACAACCATTCAGCGCCTGCGTACGCTGGTGCCGTCCGTCGAGGTAGTTTCTTATCAAAAAAACAGGGGAAAGGGCTATGCCCTGCGCCAGGGAGTACAAGCCGCAGACGCCGACTTTGTTCTGGTGACTGATATTGATTTTCCCTACACAGTGGAGAGTATGCAGCGGGTGGCGGAGACGTTGTTGGCTGAGGGCGGTATTGCAGCGGGCAACCGTGACACGGCATATTACGCCCACGTTCCGGTGTTTCGGCGGTGGTTATCCAAGGGCCTGCGTTGGCTGCTGCGCTACGTTTTGCGCCAGCCAATTGACGATTCGCAGTGCGGGCTCAAGGGCTTCGACCGGACTGGCAAGGCTATTTTTTTGGAGACCACTATTGATCGCTTTTTGTTCGACCTCGAATTTCTCATGCTGGCCAATGGCCGCGTACCGGTACGCCCTGTGCCGGTGGAACTGCGCCCCGGCGTGGTATTCAGCAGTGTGGGCTGGAAAATTTTGCTGGCCGAAGGTGGTAATTTTTTGCGACTGTTTTTCCGGCGGTTTTTCCAGTAGCACGCAGCGGCCACTGCGACACTTTTTACGCCATACCGGGCATCCAGGTTTTTTGCACGACACTTATCTCAAATTTCTCTCCCTACTTGCCTACTTTTGCACGCTAATTTTGACACCTTCATTTTCATCGAAATACAAAAACGGTCCTGCACCACCATGGTAAAACAGTTCCTTGTCTCCATCTGCCTTTTTCTTTTTTTGGCCGCCAGCGGCACCGCACAAAACAAAACCTACTTTGACGACCCCGTGCTGTTCACGGTGAACAATACACCCGTGCGAGCGGCAGAATTCCAGCAAATCTATTCCAAGACCAACCAGCAAAAAGCCGATTTCACGGAGGCATCCCTCCGCGAATACCTTGACCTATACGTCAAGTTCAAACTCAAAGTGCAAAAAGCCCGCGACATGCACCTCGATACGGCCAGCGCCTTTCGCTCCGAGCTCGAGGGCTACCGCCGCCAACTCGCTGCCTCCTATCTTGTGGACAAGGAAGTGACCGAAAAACTCATCCGCGAGGCCTATGAGCATATCAAGCAGGACGTGGATGTCAGCCATATTTTCATTGCATGTGAACGGAGCGCCAAGGCAGAGGACACGCTGCGTGCCTTCAACCGCGCAAATGCGCTCCTACAAATGGCCATGAAAGGCGAGTCATTTGAAAAAATAGCGCGCGACAGTTCCGAAGACAAGTCGGCCAAGGAAACCGGCGGCCGTCTCGGATACATAACAGCCATGCTGCCCGACGGCTATTATAACCTGGAAAAAGCAGTTTATTCGGCCAAGCCGGGCCTTGTGCCTAGGCTTGTGCGTACCAATGCCGGCTACCATGTGGTGTACGTTCACGCCTTCCGTCCTGCACGCGGTGAAATCGAAGTAGCCCAAATCCTGATCCGAAAGGGCGAAAACGAAGAAGAAAACGCCAAAAAATTGCTACTTGTTGACAGCGCTTACATCCGCGCTCAGCGTATTCCCTGGGAAGAAGCCTGCACGCGCTTCTCGGAAGACAAAGTGAGCGCGGCCAAGGGTGGGGCCATTGGCACGTTTGGCATCAACCGCTATCAGCGCACCTTCGAGGACGCAGCCTTTGGCCTAGAAAATGACGGCGATATTTCCAAGCCGGTTGAGTCGTCCATCGGCTGGCACATCATCAAACGCCTGAGCAAACGCCCCGCCGCTACGTTCGAGGATATGCGCCGCGCCCTCACCGAGCGCGTGAAGCGCGACAGCCGCAGTGAAATGGCCAAACGCAGCATGATCGCCCGGATACAAAAAGAAGGCAACTTCAAAGACTTCCCCCAAAACCTCCAGGCTTGGGTTGCACAACAAACTGACTCCGTGTTTCACACATTCAAGTGGAAACCAAATCCCGACAACCCGCAAACGCCGCTCGTACAGTACGGCAAGGAGAAGGCTTTTACCGTGGCCAATTTTGAGGAATTCCTCGTACGCGCCAGCCGTGAACGGATGCGCGGCATGGGGCATCCCGTGGACGAAACCATCGCCAAACTCTACGAAACCTGGAACGATGAAGTGGCTTTTCAGTACGAGGAAAGCCAGTTGGACAAAAAGTACCCGGAGTTCAAGCACCTGATGCGTGAGTACGAGGAGGGCATGCTGCTTTTTGATGCCGCCAAAATCGAAGTCTGGGACCGCGCCAATACTGATTCTGTTGGCCTGGAGCAATACTTCAACCAAAACCTGAGCAACAAATACCTGTGGGAAGAACGGGCCGTCGTCAGTTTATATACCCTCAAATCTGACGATGCAGCCCTGCTCGCCAAGGTGCGCGAGTATGCAGCCAAAAAATCGCCGGAAGACGTGCTCAAGAAGTTCAACAAAAAAGAAGAGGTGCTCGTCCGGATGGAAAAAACCTACGAAAAGGGCAAAAACAAAGACCTGAACGACATCTGGTCGAGCGGCAGCATGACGGCTGCCAAGTCGGATGCCGGTACCAAAACTGCTACATTCTCGAAAATCGAAAAGATTCTTCCGCCGTCGGCTAAAGCCCTGAGCGATGCCCGTGGCTACGCCGTGGCCGATTATCAGGATTATCTGGAAAAACAATGGGTGGAAAAACTGCGCAGCCAGTATCCCGTGAAGGTGAACGATGAGATTTTCAGGACGCTGATCCGCAAATAATGGCCAAGGGGAAAACGATCTTTTTCTGTTCCAGCTGTGGCGCTTCCTCACCCAAATGGATGGGCAAATGCTCACAGTGCGGCGAGTGGAATACCTATCAGGAAGAGGTCATCCAGAAAGAAACAGCCGCGGAAGAAAAACGCCGCTCCTGGGCGGGCACCGGCAAAGGTGAAGCCCCGAAGGCTATACCCCTCGGCTCCATCCAGACCGGTGCCACCAGCCGTATGGTCACTCCCGACGGTGAGCTCAATCGTGTGCTTGGTGGTGGCATCGTGCCCGGTTCCTTAGTGCTCATCGGCGGCCAGCCCGGTATCGGCAAAAGTACCCTGCTGCTGCAGGTAGCGGTGCTACTGCCCGTCAAGGTGCTGTACGTCAGCGGCGAAGAAAGCGAGGAGCAGATTAAAATGCGGGCCGACCGCCTGCCCGAGGGCCGTGCCGACTGCTACATCCTGGCCGAAACGAACACTACCAAAATCCTCCAGCAAGCGCAGGAACTCCAGCCCCAACTGCTCGTCGTGGACTCTATCCAGACCATGAGCAGCCCCCACCTCGACAGTGCCCCGGGCGGCGTGTCGCAGGTGCGCGAGTGCGCCGCCGAACTGTTGCGTTTTGCCAAGGAAACCAATATACCGGTATTCCTCATCGGCCACATCAACAAGGAAGGTGACATAGCCGGACCGAAACTACTGGAGCACATCGTAGACTGCGTACTTCAATTCGAGGGTGACCGCCACAACACCTACCGCATCCTGCGCACGCTAAAAAACCGCTTCGGCAGCACCGACGAGATGGGCATCTACGAAATGCGCAGCGACGGCCTGCGCGAGGTAAGCAATCCTTCCGAGCTCCTGCTCAGCCAAAAGGACGACGACCTGAGCGGCTGTGCCGTGGCCGCCACCATGGAGGGGTTGCGGCCCATGCTCATCGAGACGCAGGCTTTGGTGAGCAAGTCTGTGTACGGTACTCCGCAACGCTCGGCTACGGGCTTCGATATGCGCCGCCTGCAAATGCTGCTCGCAGTGCTCGAAAAGCGGTGCGGGTACTACTTTAGCATGAACGACGTGTTCCTCAACCTCGCGGGCGGTATCCGGGTAGAAGATCCGGCTATTGATCTGGCCATCGTGTCGGCTCTCGTATCGTCGCTACTCGACGTGAGCATACCGTCCAATGTCTGCTTTGCGGGTGAGGTGGGCCTCAGCGGTGAGATACGCGCCGTGAGCCGTATCGAACAGCGCATCGCCGAGGCCGACCGGCTGGGCTTCAAGGAAATCTACATTTCCAGGTACAACGCCAAGGGGCTGGACTTCGGCAAGTACGGTATTCGGGTGTTGCAGCTGGGAAAGGTAGAGGAGTTGAAGGGGGCGTTGTTTGTTTGAAAAAGGAAGAACGGCAATGCGCAATTGTTTTCATTCTACGTTTTCGACAAGTGGAGGCGTTAATTAACACGACAAGTCCTTAAAAGTCAAAAATTTGTTCGTAAATTTGTCGTCAAAAAACAATTTTTATTCGCCAAGTCCAACGTTATGCAAACTGTTTCCAATTTCCGACACCTCCGTTCCGGGGGGGCGAACCGCCCTGACCCAATTTCCAACAACCCTTAGCCGCGCACTCCTAACCCTGTTTTTGCTTATCTCGACTTTAGCCATTTGGGAAATTGATAATGCCGTTTCAAGTCAGTGCGATATGGCGACTGAAATAATTTTTGAACATCGCTGTAAAACGGGG
>JBJXEZ010000205.1:0-22708 GCA_046153695.1 Saprospiraceae bacterium | reverse complement strand
GTCAATCGGCGCTCCAGCTATTCATTGGGGCAGCCGGCGGCAGGCATCGCCACCTCGCCGACCAGAAGCACTACGCTTGGTTTTTGGGCGCGTTTTTTAGTGCCGCCGCTGGCACCGATTGTCATAGCCACGCAAGGCGAGTTACTCGATCGCATCCAGTTGTCCTGGGACATCAACCCGCTCGGCGCTTTGGCCAGCGAGGGATATAAAATCTACCGCGACGGCGTGTTTCTGGCGCTGGTGGATGACAAAACCCGCAATTACAACGACTTCAACGTGATTGCCGGACGCGCTTACAAATACGAGGTACGCGCCGTCAATAATTTTGGCGAAGGCTTTCCGGGCATAGCAATCGGTTTTCAGATACCGAACGGAGTGGTCACCGGCTGGATCCAAACGCCCAGTGGCCGGCCGGTGCCGGATGCTCTTGTTACCCTCACCCCGTTGCAAGGTTTTTCGGCCAAATTTGGTATCACCAGCGGGGCTTTCGCCCTTGCCGACACCAGCACTGCCGGCAGTTTACTTCCGGCCGCCAACGGTGAATGGACGCTGGCTTTTTGGGTAAAAACCACCAGTGCTACAGCCAACGCTGGCATCGTGAGTTTGCACCCTTTCCCGCTTATCGTGCGGCCAATGGCCAGTAGCGGCGGCCACGAAGGTGTCGTCGTAGCCCAAACGGATGCGAGCGCGGCGCTGCTTACCGCCCAATTTCCAGACAGCACCAAAAACGGCTGGCACCACGTCGCACTCACAATGGACGCAGACGGCAAGGGACGGCTTTATATTGACGGCGCATTAATCGGTATTGCCGACCTGCCCCCCGTACCCTCGGCAGAAGAATTGCGCCTCGGCACGCGCACGGAAGCCAGCGGAACCTGGCAGGGCCAGTTGGACGAGTTGCGTATTTACCATCGTCGGCTCGACGAGCTCGAATTCAGCGAAGCCTCGATGGGCACCGGGTCTTCTCAAACCCCGAATCTGGAATTCTACTGGAAAATGGACGAGGAACTCGGCACAGGCTCCTTCGATGTACTCCGCCGGAACAAGCTGTACTTCTGCGGCGCTTCTTTTAATACTGACCGTCCTTTCGTGCGTACAATGGGCAAAACCAATCAGGACGGTTTTTACCGGATTGAGTCGGCGAGCTACGGTACGGGCACCACGTTTTTGGCCGATCCGATGAAGGATTTTTATATGTATCGGGCGCTCAAGTTTACGCGCAGCGAAAACGACTATGCGGAACTGCCCGATTTCTCGGTGACGCCCAAAGCGACCCTTGAATTGTTGGTAAACAGCGCAGGGCCGGACGGCGACCAGTGTTTGATTTCCAAAACCTGGCCCTCCAACGACTTCCGGTTGTTGATCAAGCAAAGTGGACTGACGAACAACATCTGGTTTTACCTGAACGGTCAAGAGCACAATTTCGGGTCGTTGGGCGTGGGTTACCAGCATTTGGCTTTCACCATCGACAGCATGACCGGCACCATTACCGCTTACAAAAACGGTGTTTCTCTGGGCAGTCACGTCTTTGCTGGAGTTACTGGAAACTGGTCGAATGCTACCAGCCCTTGGTTGCTCGGTGCCCGTGCCAGCGGTATGGCGCGCACCGATTACTACGGCGGTTTGATTGACGAAGTAGCCTTGTACGATACCACGCTCAGTGCTGCCGCAATCCTCGACCATTTCCAAAATGGACGCGATATGCAGGAGCAAGGGCTGCGCATCTATTTTGCGTTGGACGAAGGCAACGGCAACCGCCTGAACAACAGCGGCTCGGTATTGCTGAACTACGGCAACAACAATGGCCCGGGCTGGACGCCCTTTACCGCCCGGCAGATGACGGAGCCGCATGTATTCACCCCTGTCACCCGCCAAGTAACGCTCAATCCGAGCGTCACTTCGGTGGATCAGGTCGATTTTATCGACCGTTCCACCGTGGCGGTATCCGGTTATGTGCGGTATAAAAACACCGACTGCTTTGCCCCCAATGTGGAAATTTTGGTGAACGGCGCTTCCTTCTCCCCGAAAGTTTTTACAGACTCTACGGGCAAATTCGTCATTGACTTCGACCCGGGCACAACCGCGCAAATTATGCCGGTCTTTGAAGACCACATATTCGTTCCGGCCTTTTGGGAAGTGACCAACGTGTCAAGCCCTATCGCGGGAATCGTGTTCAACGACATCACAACTCGAAAGGTCTCTGGCAAGGTAGCCGGTGGCATGTGTAAAAAATCCGTCATCAAGGCTCCACCCGGTATGGGCACGGGCACGGTGTGCATCGTTAAGGTACGCTCCGGCGATGGCTGCCTCGAACGCCAGATCATCATAGACAACCAGGACGGCGATTACGAGTTTACCGATTTGCCGCCGCTGGAGGTGTTGACCGTTTCGGTGGTGGAGCACTCCGATCCGGACGTAAAAGGCTTTTTTCAGGTACTTGGCGGGTCCACCGTAGACTTGACCAAGACCGATACGATGATTGATTTTATTTACTTCGCACCGCCGGAGGTAGTAGTGGTAAGCGGCCTCGAACCGTTCTCGGCGACCTGCCCGACCATTGTTTTTGACAAGGATCAGATTGTCACCCTCGACATCAAACTGAAGGAGCAATACGTCCCGATTATTGACAACATGACGGGCGATACGCTGGACGACGGTGTTTGTTTCCTGGACACAGCAGATTTTCGGATCATCAATTTCATTGGCGAGGATGTAAAAGACACGGTCATGAGCAACGGGTTGTTGCGCTACGTGTTCAAGGTTGCCAACCCAAACCCTTCTCCGCCATTCTTAAAATCCATTCAAATCGTTGGCACTTCGGTGGCCGGGCGTTCGGCCAGCCTCGTCGCGGAAGCAGTCATCACCGGAATCCGAAATAAAGAAAACACGTTCACGACCTTGTTGCCCGAAACGCCCACCGTGGTCCTGCGCGACCCGCCGGGCGACGGCAGTTACTCGTTTTTGGAGGAAAACACCAAAGTATGCAAAACGTACACCGTGTTGGATCAATTTGAGATCGGCGGCGGCGGCGGTATCGAGTTCCACTTGGGCGGAGCCGTTCAGGCTGTGGCCGCCCCGCTTGGGGTAGGTACCATTGGCGAGGCCGGGCCAATTTTTGATATCGGCGCCGAGTTTCAGGTCACCTATCAAAAAACGACCGACTCGACCTTTCAGACTTGTACGACAGTTACGCAGAAACTTTCCACCAGCGACAATGAACTGGTTGTCGGGGAACAGGGTGGCGATATATTTTTTGGCGAAGCCATCAACATTATTTTCGGCTTTGCCGACATGGTGAACTTCAATGACACCATCTGTACGGCCAGTGTTAAAACGGTTTTGAATATCGAACCGGGTGATTTTGCCACTGTTTTTGCATACTCCGAGTGGCATATCGTGAACTACGTCACGCGTTATCTCGATTCGTTGATGCTGGCCCCGGACCTTACACCCGATGACAGCGCCCGTTTTGTGGAGTCCAAACTACGCTGGACGGATATCCTGGCCCGCAACGACGGATTAAAAGAACGGGCCAAATTAGTACGCAATATTTCATTTGATGCAGGCATCCAATTGGAATATTCCGAGACTAGCGACACCAGCACTAGTTCGTCAACACAGGAACTGACGAATAGTGAGACATCTGCCAGCACCCACTTTGGCTTCGAGTTCAACAAAGCAGGACTTGTCGGCATGGTAAAATTCGTAGCATCCACGAGCAAAGGAGCCAAGAACGAGACTGGCACTGAAAGTGGGTTAACCACCGGCTATGTCCTCAAAGACAATGATATCGGGGATGCTTTTACAGTAGATGTGGCACTGGATTCGGTGTATAAAACTCCCGTTTTCCGAGTGAAGGCTGGACAATCTTCCTGCCCCTGGGAACCGGGTACCGCCCACCGGGAAGGCAACAGTATGATCTTCCGCGACGGCAGCGGGGCTTTGGCGGTGAATGTACCTGCCCATGAGCCTGCCGTCTTCAAGTTTTACTTTGGCAATACCAGCGCATCCAACGAAACCTTTACCTATGCATTCACCGCCGGGCCGGAAAGCAACAAGCACGGCGCCAAACTTTCGGTGAACGGCTCTCCGATGGATGCCCCGATCATGTATGCTATTCCGTGGGGAACCTCTATCCCTGTGACCGTCGAAATGCGCCGCGGCCCCGAGGAGTACGAATACGACAGCCTCGAATTGGTGTTGTATTCGCTTTGCGAAGACATCCGCGCCAATACGCTGGGCATCTTGCCCGATGACGACACCATCCTGTACTCGGCGCAATATGTCAGCGCCCACTTCATTCGCCCTTGCAGCGAAGTGGACATCAACGTACCGGAGCAGAATTTTGTCGTGCTCAACAACGATCCGGTTCAGCCTGGAACGATTCGGCGCATCACGGCATCGGGTTATGACCTGACCAACTCCGACTTCCAATTGGTGCGCGTGCAATATCGCCGCTCCAACGGCGACGGCGCCTGGATCAATATCACCGGCCCGGGCGGCGCCCACGAGCGCTACAACCCCAACTGGTCCGGTTTTGCCGCGCTACCCGATCCAAAGCCCCCTATACTGGAACCGGACTTTACCCAGTATTTCTGGGAAACTGCCGGCTTGGGGGACGGCGAGTACGAAATCCATGCCTGGGCCGTGTGTACCGGAGATGCTACCGATAAACCTGGTTTCTCCGACATCATCAAAGGCCGTATCGACCGGGAACCGCCCAGCATCGTGGGGGTACCACAGCCATCGGATGGGGTGTATCACGTGGGCGACGAAATCTCGTTCACCTTCAACCAGCACATAGATTGTGACCGCTTGAACCCGGTGGATGACGTTCTGCTCTTCGACGCTACAACAGGTCAGCCCATAGACATTGACATCACCTGTTTCGAGAACAAAATCGTGCTGGATCCGAATTTCCAGAACAAGTTTTTCGAAAATCGCATCCTGCGTGCCGAACTCCACGGTATTGAGGACCTGGTGGGCAATGTGTTCAACGGTACCAAATTCAACAACGGGGTTTGGGAATTCTTTGTGGACCGCAACGAACTGGCCTGGATGACGGATAGCCTCGGTATCACCAAATTCGATGATGAAGCCAAAACCGCTACCGCTAATATCCACAACCGCGGCGGGTATCCGGTTCCGTTCTCGATTCATGGTGCGCCGGACTGGGTACATGTTGTGCCCAATCAAGGCACGCTGGCGCCCAACGAAATCCGGCCGATCAGTTTCACCATAGACCCTGATTTGGCTTTCGGAAACTGGTCGGATACGATTGTACTCCGCACCGAAGCAGGGCAAAACCCATTTTTTATGGGTGGAGACGAACCGCTCCCTTTGGGTGCACGCGTGGTATGTCGTCCGCCATACGGGCCTTTCAACCCGGATTTATTCGAGAACTCCATGAGCATGGTGCTCAAACTCAACATTGAGGGCGCCTTCTCAACGGATGTGGAAGACATTGCAGCGGCATACATTGACGATGAATTGCGGGGTTATGCCCATGTCCGGCATATCCCGCAGTTGGGAGTCTATTTGGCCTATCTGAACGTGTACGGCGACCCAAGCGATATGCTCAAACCCGTGCGCATTGAGGTTTGGGACGCCTCTGCCTGCCAGCGTTACAGCTCGGTGGTGGAATCGTTTACCTTCCAGCCGGATAACGTAATCGGTATCACCGACAATCCGCAAGTTGTACACACTTCCGGGCTATTGATGCGCGAAATTCCGTTTAAATACGGCTGGAACTGGCTGTCGTTCAACCTCGCTTTTCCGGATAACAGCCTGAATGCGGCGCTTGCTTCTCTCAAACACCCGGAAGGCAACCTGATCCGGGGTCAAATGGCGTTTTCCGAATACAGTGGCGGTTGGTTCGGTACGCTGAACAACCTGAGCAACACCACGATGTATATCCACCGCACGGATGTACCGGACACCTTGCGTATGCAGGGCACACCGATTGATCCGCTCACCACGAACATCCCGCTTGTGGCGGGTTGGAACTGGGTTGGGTATATTCCCAACTACTCGTTGCCAATCAACGAAGCGTTGGCTTCCCTGCCGGCACAGTACGGCGATGTTGCCAAGAGTCAGTACGCCTTTGCCCAGTACCTCAACCCGACCTTTGGCTGGATCGGCAGTTTGAAGTATATGTCGCCGCCCAACGGCTACCAGATCAAACTGGCCCAAGCGGGTACGCTGACGTACCCGCCGCCGCCCGCTCCTTTTGGAGAAAACCAGACGGGCACCCGCGGCGAAACGGAAACACCGACAGCCCACTGGTCAGTAAACCCTTCGGCTTTCGAGCACAGCAGCACGCTGATCGGAATGATTCGCTCCAATGGCTTGAACGTCACCACGAGCGATATGGAACTCGGCGTGTTTGTGGGAAATCAGGTGCGGGGCGCTGCACAGGCCATTTATATCCAGCCACTTGATGCGCACCTGTTCTTCCTGACCATGTACGCGAATACGCCCGGCGAACTGTTGCGGTTCAAGTTCTACGACGATGCCACTGAAATAGTGCACGACCTGAACGAAACGATGTACTTCTCACCAAACCAGCACCAGGGCAGCATTGAAAACCCGGTGCCGTTCGAGTGGATGAGCACAGGTACCGATGAGGGCGACGATACCATGATGGCCTTCGATGTACAGCCCAACCCGTTCAGCAGCGAGACGACGCTTCTGTTTGATTTGCCGAAGGCGGAAGAGGTGACGCTGACGATCAGCGACGCGCAAGGCCGCGAGGTGGTGCGACGGCCTGTGTCGGCGACTGCCGGACCGAATACGCTGACTTGGAACGGCCGCTCGGATACGGGTTCCTGGCTGAGCAGCGGGGTGTATACGGTGCAGTTGAAAACGGCAACGGGTAGTGTGGTGCGGAAGGTAGTGTTGCAGCGGTTGCCGTGATTGCCGGATTGATTCGGCATTTCGTTTGATTCGATAATTTCGATGGTACTGGGGCGACTCTGGTCGACCCAGTACTTTTTTTTTATAAATGCCATGTCGGTACCTGCCTCGTTACGGCATAATGTCTGATTAAGTGACTTGTTTGGCGGAAATGATGCTTTGCATAACATTACATTTGTCGCACCAAAATAGGTAGCGTTTCTTTTTTTGGGCCTGTCAGATATTTCCACAGAACGACGACGGCTACAGAAAACACGAATAATCTCCTTCATTTACTATCTCAGTTTTCAATCTGTCCTTGCTCATGAAAAAATTTACACCTTCCTGCTTCTTTTCGTTTTCGCTGAGCGCGTTTCTTGCGCAAGCCTTATTGGTGTTCACGCTGACATTGGCGTGCGCGGTACAACTTATGGCCCAGGCCCCACGGATCAGCGTACAGGGTACGTTGAAATCGGCCAACGGCACGCCGGCATCCGATGGCCAGCAAGAAATCACATTCCGATTGTACGATGCGCCCTCGGGTGGTATGCCGCTATGGGAAGAAACAGCCATCGTGGATGTAGTCGGTGGTATCTACAGCCACTACCTCGGCAGTGTGGCGCCATTAGTTCCCGCGCACTTTGCTCAAACCCTTTACCTGGGTGTCAGAGTGGGAACGTACGAACTGGTGCCGCGGAACCAACTGGCCTACGCGCCGTATGCCTTTTCCGTAAATGTCGCGCAGAAGGTGGTGTGCTCCGGTGCCGTGGGTGACGTGAAATACTCCGTGTTGAACCCCACCGAATTTGCCCTCCGAAATGGCAACTGCTGGGTGCCTATGGATGGCCGATCATTGGCCACAAACGACTCGTTGCGCGTCATTAAGGGCTGGACAGCGCTACCCGATGCCGGCGGATTGTTCTTCCGGTCGCAGGAGTTTAGCGGCGGTGCCGACAATGACCCCAACCGAACATCCGCTACGACAATCGCTACCCTTCAACAAGATGATCTGGAGAGCCACAACCACACGATGGTAACTGCCGGTGATCACACGCACACAGTCAGATTGGGCTATGAAGGCGATGACGAAGGTACCGGCGGTAGTCATAATGAGTGGACAAACAATCCTAATCTAAACAGAGATATTACAGGATTTGGCGGAAGTGTAAGCACCGACGGTGCGCATACACATACCATCAACAATACCGGAGGCACCGAAACTCGTCCTAAAAACCTGAATCTCTGGGTGTACATACGGATCAATTAACGGGCGAGCAACGGCACGCTTTTCTTAAAAAACTTTAAACGTTGATTGATCATGCTAAAAAGAATATCAATCTACGCCATGCTGCTTTGTTGCAGCTGCGTAGTAGTTCCGATTTTTGCACAGCAGGTGATTGACTGCACTGTGGTCGATAACCAGTATGTGGATGGTGAAATATTTTTCAACTACGGCAGCGTCATTGATGCTTACTCCTTCCAAAGCCGGTCAAGTTACTCCATTGGAGAGACCTCGGTAGGTGTAGGCATTTCACAAACCTTCAACTCTTATTCCGGTTTCTGGTCGCGTTTGCTGATTCCACCGCTTCCGGCCACGGTCATGGCTACGCAGGGCGAATTGCTCGACCGAATTCAGTTGTCCTGGCAAATCAATGTCCTCGGGTCTTTCCCTACCCAAGGATTCAATATTTACCGCGACGGCTTTTTCCTCGCGTATGTCGGCCAAAATGTCCGCACGTACAACGACTTCAATGTCATTGCCGGGCGGGCGTATAACTACGAAGTACGGGGGATCAATGCCTACGGAGAAGGCGGCGGCGGCAAAGCCATCGGCTTTCAGGTGCCTAACGGTGTCGTTACCGGCTGGATACAGACCACCAGCGGACGGCCCGTGCCCGACGCTTTTGTTACCCTTACGCCCTTGCAGGGTTTTTCGGCCAAATTCGGCCCCGCCGACGGCGCCTTCGCTATGTCCAACCACGGTGCAGCAGATACCCTGATTCCGCTCAACAACGGCGAATGGACACTGGCTTTTTGGGTAAAAACAACCAGCGCCAGTGCCGGCGCCGGGATCGTCAGTTTACATCCGTTCTCCCTTTTCCTGCGGCCAATAGCCAGTGCCGGTGGACACGAAGGCATCGAAGTGGCCCAAACGGACGGGAGCGCGGTGTTGCTCTCGGGCCAGTTTCCGGACAGTACCAAAAACGACTGGCACCACGTCGCCCTCACGATGGATGTCGCCGGCAAAGGCCGGCTTTATCTGGACGGCGTGCTGGTGGAAATCGGCGATTTGACACCGATACCTTCTGCATCCGACTTGCGTATTGGCGCGTTTACAGAAGCCAACGGCACCTGGGAAGGCAAATTGGACGAACTGCGCGTGTACCACCGCCGCCTCGACGAACTCGACCTCAGCGAAGCCCTGATGGGAACAGCATCCTCCCAAACTCCCGACCTGAAGTATTACTGGAAAATGGATGAGGAACTCGGTACCGCCTCCTTTGACGTAATCAGCCGAAACAAACTCTACTTCTGCGGAGCGACGTTCGATGCCGACCGACCCTACGTGCGCACCATGGGTAAAACCAACCAGGAGGGTTTTTACCGCATCGAATCGGCGAGCTACGGCACGGGCACCACGTTTTTGGCCGACCCGATGAAGGATTTTTACATGTACCGGGCGCTCAAATTCGTGCGCAGCGAAGAAGACTACGCCACGCTGCCCGACTTTTCTATCACGCCCAAGGCAACCCTCGAAATGTGGGTGAACAGCGCCGGCCCGGACGGAGACCAGTGCCTGCTCTCCAAAACCTGGCCCGGCCAAGACTTTCGGTTGCTGCTCAAGCAAAACGGCCTGACGAGCGACATCTACTTTTACCTCTCCGGCTCGGAGCACAACTTCGGCTCGCTCGGCGTGGGCTACCAACATTTGGCTTTCACAATAGACAGCGCCGGCACCAATCGAACCGTCACCGCCTACAAAAACGGTGTGCCCCTCGGCAGCCACACGTTCGCAGGCGTAACCGGCAACTGGTCGGAGCCAACCACCGCCTGGCTCCTCGGCGCCCGCACCAGCGGCATGAGCCGCACGGACCACTTTGGCGGCCTCATAGACGAAGTAGCCCTGTATGATACCACTCTGATCGTGGACAGTATCCTGTCGCACGCATACCGACCCCGGGAGATGGCAGAACCTGGCTTGCGGGTCTATTTTCCGCTCGACGAAGGCAACGGCAACCGCCTGAACAACAGCGGCTCGGTGCTACTAAACTACGGCACCAATTTCGGTGCGGAGTGGGTGCCCTTTGCTCCTAGGCAGATGACCTCACCGCACGAATTCACGCCTGTCACACGGCAAGTTACCCTCAACCCGAGCGTGACATCGGTGGACCAGGTTGATTTTGTGGACCGCTCCACCATACCGGTATCGGGTTATGTGCGCTACAAAAACACGGATTGTTTTGCCAAAAACGTGGAAATTCTGGTCAATGGCGCGCCGTACAATCCTAGGATATTCACAGATTCCACCGGCAAGTTTGTGATTGATTTCGATCCCGGTACAACGGCCATGCTGGCACCGGTTTTCGAAGACCACATTTTTGTGCCAGCTTTTTGGGAGGTGACCAACGTGGTGAATCCCATCGCCGGTATCCTGTTCAACGATATTACAGTGCGCAAAGTCCAGGTACAGGTAGCCGGTGGGGAATGCAAAAAATCTGTTCTGACCCCCAGTACAATATGCCTGGTGAAAGTGGCATCGGTAGACGGCTGTTTCGAGCGTGTGGAAGCAATGCCGTACCCGGATGGGCAATTTGATTTTGATGACTTGCCGCCCCTGGAACAAATGACCGTGGCGGTAGTGGAGCACTCGAACCCGGATGTCAAGAACTTTTTTCAGGTACTGGGCGGGTCTACGGTAGATTTGACCGAACGCGACACCACATTGGACTTTATCTATTTCGCACCGCCGGAGGTGGAGGTCGTCAGCGGCCTCGACCCTGTGCCCGGTTGCAATCCGGAGATCATCGTGTTTGACCGAGGTAGTAGTGTTTTGATAGTAGTCAAACTGACGGAGCACTATGAACCGATTCTGGACAACATGAACATGGTTATAGATGACGGCATTTGCCCCTTGGATACGGCTAATTTCCGCTTTATCAATGGTATTGCGGGCGAGGTCACCGATTCGATCATGGGCAAACAGGGCAATCCAAGCCGCATTCAAAAGTACCAATTCACCGTGGGCGCCCCGAACCCCTCGCCGCCGTATTTGAAAACCCTACAAATTATCGGCACCTCGTTGGCCGGCAGGCAAGCCAGTTTGGTGAAACAAGTTGTGGTGACCGGTAGCGTGAAAAAGGAAAACACCTTCACTACCTTGATGCCGCAGTTTCCGACGCTTATTCTGCGCGATCCGCCTGGGGACGGGAGTTCCTCCTTTTTGGAAAAAAACACCAAGGCCTGCAAGACAACCATCGTAAAAGGTGAGGTCGAAACGGGTGCGGGCGCCGAGTTCAATATTCAAACCGGCACAAAAGTGATCAACGTAGTGGCGCCCTTGGGGGTTGGGATCATTACTGAAACGGAACCTACCATCAAAGCCGGTGTAGATACGGAGCTCACGTACAAAAGGGTTTCTGATTCGTCGTTTCAAACCTGCGTTAGTTTTACTGAAAAAATTTCTACCAGTTCGGGTGGCTCGATCGTAGGTGGAGATGCCGGTGGCGACGTGTTTGTCGGAGCAGCCTTCAACCTCATTTTTGGGTTTGCCGATGAAGTGTATATGAATGGATGTGTACCGGATGACTCAACATTTCTGGAAGTGAACCCCGATACGTTTGCCACTACCTTTGTATATTCGGAATTTCAGATTAGGAATTTTCTGCTGCGTTACTTAGAAAATCTGGAAAATGACCCGGCTGCTACATCGGAAGATAGTCTGCGGTATGCGGAGTCCAGACGAAGGTGGGATGCCATTTTGCAATACAACACGGATTTGAAAGAAAGGGCAAAATTCATGCAGAACATCTCCTTCGATGCAGGTGTCCAGTATGAGTATTCAGCCACGAGCGATACTTCCGGGAGCGATGTTGAAGAAAATTACATCAACAACGAGTTTAAACTTGAGAAGGAGTTCTCGTTTAAAATTCTGGGGAATGGATTTGAGGGCAAAGGACGGATTCTTGAAAAAACCAGCCATACCGTTGATGCCGGAGGGACGAGTACCGAAAAAGGTGTAACCACCGGCTATGCCTTTGCAGATGACGATCCGGGAGATGCCTTTACTGTGGACGTGGCTATGGACTCCGTGTACAAAACGCCCGTGTTCCGCCTCAAAGCCGGCCAATCGTCCTGCCCCTGGGAGGCTGGCACCGCCAACCGCGAAGCGCCAAACCTGGCCCTTGGGCAAGGTTCCCAGTTCACGGCCATCAATGTACCAGCCAACGAACCGGCCGTGTTCAAAATGAACCTCGGCAACCTGAGTGCCACCAACGAGGACTGGACGTATGGTTTCACGGCGGTAGCCGCCAGCAATCCGCACGGCGCCGTTATCAAACTGAACGGACAGCCGCTGACCAACGACATTATTCAGTACGTGGTACCTTACGGCACGTCCATCCCCATCACCCTGACCGTGGAGCGCGGCCCGATCGAGTATGAGTACGACAGCCTGCTGGTGGCGCTGGTTTCCGAGTGCGAGTACCGGAACGATCTTGCCCTTGCTTCCGGGAACGATTCGAAATTTTTCTCACCGCTATTCCTTGGCGTGGACTTCATCCGCCCGTGCAGCGAGGTGGATATTAATGTGCCGGAGCAGAACTGGGTTGTTTTGAACAATGACCCGGTTCAACCCGGAACGGTAAGGCGTATCACCGTATCCGGTTATGACCTGAATTCCACCGATTTCCAGTTGGTCCGCGTACAGTACCGCCGCTCCGACGGCGATGGTGCCTGGATAAACTTGCCGACTCCGGCAGGCCTTTTTGATGCCTTCAATCCGAACTGGTCGGGCTTTGCCACTCCACCCGTAAGTCCGGACACGCTTCTGTTGGGGCCATCGTTCACCCAGTTTTTCTGGGAAACTGCGGGCCTGGAAGACGGCCCTTACGAAATTCACGCTTGGGCGGTATGCACCGGCGATGCCGCCGACAAGCCCGGTTTCTCCGACATCATCAAAGGCCGCATAGACCGCGAGCCGCCTAGCATTGTGGGGGTACCACAACCCTCGGACGGGGTGTACCATGTGGGCGACGAGATTTCCTTCACGTTCAACCAGCATGTCAACTGCGACGAGTTGAATCCGGTGGACAATGTGTTGCTTTTTGATGCAACGACAGGCGATCCTATTGACATTGATATGACCTGTTTTGAGAACAAAATCGTGCTGGACCCGAATTTTCAGAACAAGTTTTTCGAAAACCGCATCCTGCGTGCCGAACTGCACGGCATCGAAGACCTGACCGGCAATGTGTTCAACGGTACCAAATTCAACAACGGAGTTTGGGAATTCTATGTGGATCGCAACGAACTCGGCTGGCTGACCGACAGCGTGGGCCTGACGAAGTACGAGGACGAGAACAAAACGGCGGTGGCCAATATTCACAACCGCGGTGGCTATCCTGTGCCGTTCACAATCCTGAACGCGCCGGAATGGGTACACATCGTGCCCGATCAAGGGACGCTGGCGGCCAATGAAATCCGCCCGGTTAGTTTCTACATTGACTCCTCGCTGGCATTCGGCCGCTGGTCGGACTCGATCACGCTGCACACCGAAACGGGTCAAAACCCATTCTTCATGGGTGGCGACGAGGGTTTGCCCATCGGCGTGCGCGTCGTGTGCCGGCCGCCCTACGGTTACGTCAACGCCACACTGTACGAAAACACCATGAGCATGGTGCTCAAGGTTAATATCGAAGGTGTGTTCTCCGCCGACCCGGAAGACATCGTGGCCGCGTACATCAACGACGAACTGCGCGGTCGCGCCAACATTCAATATGTGCCCTTGCTCGGCACCTACCTGGCTTATCTGACCATTTATGGCGACCCCGACGATATGCTCGATCCGATACGGATCGAAGTTTGGGACGCATCGGAATGCCAGCGCTATGGTTTTGTGCTGGAGCCTTTTACGTTCCAACCCGACAACGTCATCGGCACACACGCCGTCCCGCAAGTGGTGCACACGGGGGGCTTGCTCCTGCGTGAAGTGCCGTTCAATTTCGGCTGGAACTGGATTTCGTTCAACCTCGCGTTCCCGGACAACAGCCTGAACGCAGCATTGGCTACGCTCAAACATCCGGAAAACGATTTGCTCCGCAGCCAGGGGCCTTTCTCCATGTACAGCGGAAGTACCTGGGTGGGGCCGTTGACCAATCTGAACAACACCTCCATGTACATCTACCGCGCCGACCAGCCGGATACGTTGCGCATGGTTGGTTCGCCTATTGATCCGGCCACTACACCCATTCCGCTCGTGACCGGCTGGAACTGGATCGGTTATGTGCCCAACTACTCGCTGGCCATTGACGATGCCCTCGCTTCGGTGGCGGCACAGCCCGGTGATATTATCAAAAGCCAGGTGGCTTTTGCAGAATATGCCAAAGTCGTGGTGCCACCTGATACGATTTACCGCTGGCTTGGAAACCTGAAGTTTATGGCGCCGCCCAACGGCTACCAAATCCGGCTGACCAACCCGACGGTACTGACGTATCCGCCGCCACCCAGTCCGTTTGCGGAAAACCAAACGGCAAATCGGGGGGAGGACGTCGCGGACATTCATCATTCATCATTCATCACTAATCATTGGGCTTTAGCCCCCGCCCGCTTCGAGCACAGCAACACCCTCATTGGTATGCTCCGCTCCAATGGCGAAAACACCACCACGAGCGACATGGAACTCGGCGCATTTGTCGGTGGCGAAGTTCGCGGAACGGCGCAGGCAATTTATATCGAACCACTGGATGCGCACTTGTTTTTCTTGACCATGTACGCCAACACACCTGGCGAGTTGCTGCGGTTTAAACTGTACGACGACGCTACCGAAACAGAGCAGGACTTGTCGGAAACGATGTACTTCTCGCCCAATCAGCACCAGGGCGGTATCGAGAGTCCGGTGCCGTTTGAATGGTTGTCCACGAGCGCCGAGGAGGACTTCGGCACTGCGGTGGGCTTAGATGTGCAGCCCAACCCGTTCAGCAGCGAAACGACGCTTCGGTTTGATTTGCCGAAGGCGGAAGACGTAATGCTGACGATCAGCGATGCGCAAGGCCGCGAGGTGGTGCGCCGCCCGGTATCGGCGGTTGCCGGCGAAAACGTGGCGACCTGGAACGGCCGCTCCGATACGGGTTCGTGGCTGAGCTCCGGCGTGTACACGGTTCAGTTGAAAACGGCGACGGGTAGCGTGACGCGGAAAGTGGTGTTGCAACGACTGCCGTAACATCCTTTGTCATTTTGTAGAAATCCGTCCGTACTACGGACGAATATGCCGCCGATGTACGGACGGATTTCTACAAAATGACAAATTTCACTCATACAACAAGGTATAAACTCAACGTCGCGACATGAACGGCACCAACATATTGCTCGCAGAGCGAGAACCTGTCATCCATGCACAAACAGCCGAAAACAAGGCGCGCCTTTTTCGGGATCGGCTGTTCATCAAAGTACACGACCGGACGCTACGCCTAATCCTGAAAGATGTACTATGGGTGGAGGCATACGATTATTATAGCAAGGTTGTCACCCCCCAACGGGAACTGCTCGTAACCCAGACGTTGAAACGATTTGACGAAGTGCTGGCCAGTACCCCGGAAATGATGCGTGTACACCGTTCGTATATGGTCAATTTGATGCACATTGACGAAATCGGCGATTCGTTCCTCACAATCAATAATCAGCAAATCCCGATCAGCAAAATTGTCAAGGCCGACCTGATGGTACGATGGCAAAAGATGTAGAGGTCTTTCAAAACTACTGTGGATTTGATTGTTCGGGGGTGATGTTGGTCACTCCCGTATTCTTTCGTGCTCCAGCAAGATAAGTATCGAAAAAAAAGCCTTGCACAAATTATTCCGCCATTTGGCAAGAATAGTAACTTCGCTCCACCAAAATTGTACTTTTTTTTAATTTTTCAACACATTTCCAGGAGGATTTTTTCTCTTTAATCATTGAACATCAATTTTTTAAACCGTATACTCATGAATCACGTCGCCTCTTCTGCACACATCTTTGCCAAGTATTTCCTGACGCTCTTGCTTATCCTGTCCGCCGCAGGGCTGTATGCCCAATTGGGCACCCTCTCCGTGCAGGGTGTACTCACCAAATCTGACGGAACCGCCGTGGACGATGCTACCTACACCCTCAAGTTCCGCCTCTGGAAAGACCCCTCGAGCACCAACCCTGCCGACAAGGTCCACGAAGAAGACCTGATGGTGGAAACCACCGGCGGCGTGTACAGCACCATTCTGGGCCTGACCACCCCCTTTGGCCCCTCGGCCACTTTCGCGGAGGTTTATTACCTCGGCGTCAACTTCGGTTCCTCGGAGCTGCTGCCTCGCCCCAGGCTGACTGCCGCGCCGTATGCGATGGGCCTGTTGGGCGGGAGTAACGTCATAGCCGGGGCCGGCAACATTACAGTTGACGGTGTCTTGTCCGACAGTTATAAGTTCAAGAGCAGCCCTACCTCGGGTATGTTCTGGGAAAGCCCAGATGCCAAACTCAAACTCAACGGTGCCGACCGGCTTTTGATCGGAAACAACGGCACCAACTATTTCACCGGCTCTACGGTGTTTAACAACGAAACCTCCACCACCGGCCGGGTGAATTCTTCCGTCGGTTTTGGATACAATGCCACAGGCACCGGCTTATTCTTTGACGGCACCGAAAACAAGGCCTCCATTTATACCACCGGCAATGTCCGATTCCATGCCTGGGACGACGGCAAAAACTACTACCGCGCCACAAACGGACACCTTTTTGATGTGGGTGGTGTGCAAGTGTCCAATAATTTGCTGGTGAATGGCAGAACCAACCTGGGGGGGGGCGGACCAAACCGCGCAACATTAACAGTAGATGCAACCGCCTTAGACATCTCCGACTTCGTTACCCCAATTCTTAATACCACGTTTCTCTTTTCACAAGCTGTGTGGCTGCCCTTGCCGTTGCCGAACGGGTATGGTGTTTCAATATATGCCAATGGCCCTGTGCTATCTACAGGATTTTTTATGACCTCGGATGCCCGCATCAAAAACATCATCGGCCAGTCCAACCGCGCCAACGACCTGGAACTGCTGAACAAGATCAAAATCACGGATTACACCTACATTGACAAAAAAACGAAAGGGAATAAAGTACACAAAAAGGTCATCGCTCAGGAAGTAGCGCAGGTTTATCCGGAAGCAGTTATGTTGACTACCGATGTGGTGCCGGATATTTACCAGTATGCCCCGATCAAAGCCGGGCGCGTCGAAATCAAAAACAACCTGAAAGCCGGCGAGAAGGTGCAACTGATGCTGGGCAGAGAAAAGAAAATCCTCGAGGTGCTGGCCGCCGATGCCGAGGGGTTCAGCATTCCGACAACGTGGGAAGGATTGACGTTTGTGTATGGCCGCGAAGTGAACGATTTTCACTCGGTGGACTACGAGGCGCTTTCCACACTCAACATCTCCGCCACGCAGGAACTGGCCCAAAAAGTGGAGCGGCTCGAAGCCGAAAACGCCGCCCTCCGCGCCAAACTAGAGGCCAACCAGACGGAATTCAGCGCCCAACTGAACGCCCTGTCCAAACGTGTGCAGGCGATGGAAGCGATGACCGGAAATCGCTAAACAGGCCTCTTGCTTAATAGTGACCGGGTGACTTGAAGTCACCCGGTCACTTAGGCCCGGACAACAGTGCATCGTGGTGTCCCGTCCTCAAGCCTTCCTTTCTTCCACACAACACCTCGTTTCATGAAAAATATAAAACTTGTACGGCACATAACCGCGCTGCTCGTCTTGCTCGGCCTCGGTGTCGGCTTGCATGGGCAGACACAAAAACAGGACGGTGCGTGCTTTTCATCCGGTACCGAATCCGTCCGCCCTACCGCCGCCTTTATCAACTACGGCAGCGGCACCAAAATGAAAAACCTGAGTCGGCGCACCAAACTGACCATCGGCCAGATGGTCGTCGGCTTGGCGCAGGGTACGGACAGTAGTTCGTACTACGGCTACTGGACCAGTTTCTTAGTGGCACCGTTGCCGCCATTAGTCACCGCCAGCCAGGGTGAGCTGCTCGACCGCATCCAGTTGACCTGGTCAAACAACCCGCTGGGGCCGTTTCCCAACCAGGGTTTCAAAATCTTCCGCGACGGCGTGTTTCTCGCGGCCGTGGACAGCAAGACCCGCAACTACAACGACTTCAACGTCATCGCCGGGCGCCCGTACAACTACGAGGTGCGCGGCATCAATATTTACGGCGAAGGGCAACCCGGCAAGGCTATTGGCTTTCAGGTGCCCAATGGTGTCGTTACCGGCTGGGTACAAACGCCCAACGGTAACCCGGTGCCGAACACCCTCATCGCCCTCACGCCTCTGCAAGGATTTTCAGCCATGTTCGGCTTTGACGACGGTGCCTTGTACCGCGACACGAGTGCTACAGGCTTTATGCCAGCCTCGGGCGCCCCGTGGAGTATTTCCTTTTGGGTTAAAACCGACTCAGCCGGCGCCGATGCGACTATCCTGCAATTGGACCAGCCCTATTTGCTGAATATTCGCCCACTCGTGAGCAGCAGCGGGCAGGAAGGGATCTCGGTAGATCGTGGCGCGGCAACGCTGTTGAGCGCTGCATTTCCCGATGCCACCAAAAAGGACTGGCACCACGTCGTGCTCAATTTTAACAACGATCAATTGCGCCTGTATGTGGACGGCGCCTTGGCGGCCCAAAACGCATCGCCCGGGCCGGATTATTCCGCCAAAGAACTCAACCTCGGCGCTCGTGCCGGCACCGGCCGCTGGCGCGGCAAGTTGGACGAACTGCGCATTTACCACCGCTCGCTTGACGAACTTGATCTCGATGAGGTAGGCAATAATACAGCCTCTTCGTTCACGACCGATCTGGAACTGTACTGGAAAATAGACGAGCAACTCGGCACCAAGTCGTTCGACATCATGCGCCGGGCCGTGCTGTCCTTCTGCGGACCGATGTTCAGCCCCGATCTCCCCACGGTGCGTACCGCAGGCATGACCAACGAAGAAGGTTTTTACCGCATAGAAGGCGTCAGTTATGGTACCGGCACGACCTTTTTGGCGCGCCCTTCCAAGGATTTTTACCTGCACCGGGCGCTCAAGTTCGTACGCACCGAGCAGGACAATGCCACCCTGCCCGATTTTTCCGTGACGCCAAAAGCTACGCTGGAACTTTGGGTAAACAGCGCTGGCCCCAACGGCGACCAGTGTTTGCTATCCAAACGCTGGCCCGGCAATGAATTCCGCGTATTCCTGCGGGAGAACGGCCTGAGCAGTGATATCATGTTCCTGCTCAATGGTCAGGAAAAGAATTTCGGCACACTTGGCATGGGCTATCAGCACCTCGCGTTCACGATAGACAGCAGTGGTACCAACCGGACGGTGACGGCCTACAAAAACGGTGCGCCTTTGGGCAGTCATACGTTTACAGGCGTGACCGGCGACTGGTCCAACCCGAGCGAGACCTGGTTTCTGGGCTCCCGGACCGACAACCAGGATTACTTCGATGGCTTGATTGATGAGGTGGCGCTGTACGACTCCACGCTGTCGCAAACGGCTATTCAGCAGCACTATCTGTTCAGCCGCGACCCGCAGGAACGCGGGCTTCGGGTGTATTTTTCCCTAGATGAGGGCAGCGGCAACCGCCTGAACAACAGCGGTTCGCTGCTCACCGACTCGGGTACGAACAGCGGCGCAGAATGGTCGCCTTTTTCACCCAATCAGATGACTACACCGCACGTATTCACCCCCGGCACCCGCCAGGTGACGCTCAACCCGAGTGTGACCTCGGTGGACCAGGTGGATTTCAGCGACCGTTCATTCGTGCCGGTGTCTGGTTTTGTACGGTACAAAAACACAGACTGCTTTGCCGAGAAGGTGGAAATCCTGGTGAACGACCAGCCGTACAGCCCGCGTATTTACACCGATTCCACGGGTAAGTTCACGATTGACCTGGAGCCGGGTACCTCGACCAGGCTGACGCCGGTGTTCGAGGAACACCAGTTTGTTCCGACCTTTTGGGAAGTGCTCAACGTATCCAGCCCCATCGCGGGCATTCTGTTCTCCGACATCACCAAACGCAAGGTCAAGGTACAGGTGGCCGGCGGCGAATGCAAAAAATCCATCCTGACCCCCAGCACGGTGTGTCTGGTCAAAGTGGCTTCGCTGGACGAATGTTTTGTGCGCACGGAAACCATGCCGTATCCCGATGGTCAGTACGATTTCGAGGACTTGCCCCCGCTGGAGCAAATGACCGTATCCGTGATTGAGCACTCCAACCCCGATGTCAAAACCTTTTTCCAGGTACAGGGCGGCTCTACGGTGGATTTGACCGAACGCGACACGGCGATCAATTTTATCTATTTCTCGCCGCTGCAAATCGCGTTGAACAGTGGTCTGGATACCGTGCCGAGTTGCAACCCGGGCGTTATTGTCCTGAATCAGGATGATCAGGTCACGTTGAGCGTGTCCATCGTAGAGCAGTACGAAAAAGTGGTAGACGGCATGAACAACGTGCTCGACGACGGCGTGTGCCCCTTGGACACGGGCAGTATTCGTTTCATCAACGGTTTTGCCGATGTGACATTTGATACCATTATGAGTGGTACAACCTTGCAGTATAAATTCAAGGTTGGCGGCCCAAATCCTTCGCCACCCTACCTGAAAACGCTGCAAATTATCGGGACTTCGATAGCCGGCCGCACGGGCAGTTTGGTGAAACAGGGCATTGTGACGGGCATTCGGAATAAACTGAACACCTTCACGACGATGATGCCCATGATGCCCTCCGTCATCCTGCGCGACCCGCCGGGAGACGGTAGTTCATCTTTCATTGAAAAAACGGAAAAAGTGTGCAAGACTACGGAGGTTTCGATGGAAGTAGAAGCGGGTGTAAGTGGGAGTATTGATATTGAGGTTGCTCCAACGATCAATTTTGTCGTAGCGCCGTTTGGTTTGGGCAAAGTTGTAACCGTGGATCCGGACTTCCAGGCAAACATCGAAACCGAAGTGACCTATAAAAAGGTAACCTCCAATTCGTTCCAGACCTGCGTGAGTTTCAACAACAAAATCTCCACCAGCGACGGCGACCTGATCGTGGGCGGCGAACGCGGCGGCGACCTGTACGTGGGCGAGGCAATCAACCTGATCTTCGGGCTTGCCGACAAAGTTACCTTCGATAACTGTACCGTGGATGTCGAGCAGGTGATCGAAGTACAGCCGGGCAACTTTGCCACCACGTTCATCTACTCCGAGTTTAACATCAATAACAATGTCATTCGTTATCTGAAGGCCCTGGCGGCCGATCCGAATGCCACACCTGCCGATACGGCCAATTACAATGAGTCCGTAAGGAGGTGGGAGGCAATCGTTGCCCGAAACGCCACCCTCAAGGAAAAAGCGAAATTGATCCGCAACCTTTCCTTCGACGCGGGCGTAGAGTATGAGTACTCCGAAACGGCCGATACGACTATCAGTGACAGCGATCAGAACGGGGTGAATACCGATTCGAAAATTGGAACCACATTCGGATTTGAGTTTGATAATGTAGGCGCGAAGGTCAAGTTAAACGCAATCGTAAAATCCAGCAATGCCTGGAAAACGGAGAACGGCACAGAAAAAGGCCTGACTACCGGCTACACGCTCAAAGACGACGACCCCGGCGATGCCTTCACGGTAGATGTGGCAATGGACTCGGTGTACAAAACGCCGGTATTCCGCCTGCGATCAGGCCAGTCCTCCTGTCCATGGGAACCCGGCACAGCCAACCGCGAGGGACCGAACCTCCAATTGGATGCAGGCTCTCAGTTTGTGGCCACCAATGTGCCCGCCAACAAACCGGCTTTCTTCAATCTCGTAGTCGGCAACCTCAGCGCCAGCAATGAAGACTGGACGTACGGGATCAGCGCGCCCGTCACCGGCAACCCCAATGGGGCCATTATCAAACTCAACGGTGAACCCTTTGATGAAACCCAGTTGGTTATCGTGCCGTACGGCAAATCCGTACCGGTTACCGTAACCGTGGAGCGCGGACCGTCGGAGTACGACTATACCGGCTTGCGCGTGGCGATGTATTCCAATTGCGAGTTCGAGCGCAACCTGGCATTGGCCCTCCCGTTAGACAACGATCCGAAGTTTTTTTCCTATGTTGATTTGGACGTGCATTTCATCCGGCCTTGTAGCGAGGTAGAAATCAATGTACCGGAACAAAACTACGTGGTCATCAACGACGACCCGGCGCAGCCGGGCACCCTGCGGCGCATCACGACATCGGGCTACAACAAGGACGATTCTTTCTTCGAGCGCGTGCGCGTACAGTACCGAGCCAGCGATGGCGACGGTGCCTGGATCAACATCACGCCCGTATCGGACATACTCAAGGCCGACCTGGGGCCGATTTTCACCCAGTTTTTCTGGGAAACCGCAGGCCTGCCCGACGGCCCCTACGAAATCCGCGCCGTGGCCTTGTGCGCCGGCGATGCCGCCGACCGACCCGGCTACTCGGACATCATCAAGATTCGCATTGACCGCGAACCGCCCAAACTTGTGGGTGTACCGCAGCCCTCGGACGGGGTGTATCACGTAGGCGACGAAAT
>JBJXEZ010000059.1:0-6828 GCA_046153695.1 Saprospiraceae bacterium | reverse complement strand
AGGTTTGTCATTTGAATTACGACCTCGGAGAGGTCGCATGTTGATTGGTGATCGGCACCAATATTCGACCTCTCCGAGGTCGTGGGAATTCTCCGTGAGGGGATTTTTCTACCAATATTTGACCTCTCCGAGGTCTTTTTATCTGTTTTTTTGAAGCAACTTTTTTTATTGAAAAAATGTGTACCCTTTGAAAAAACCTGATAAGTCTGGCGATCTGTACTTTTGTGCTCGCCATTTTCAAAAAACATGAACGAAGAGAAAAAAAGCGAGGACGCTTTCGTCAACCCGATTGACAAAGACAAGGTGGCTGAAAACCCCGGTCTGCTGCCGTATTCGCATACAGCGGGTGGCGCGGTCATTCGCCCGGAGGACAAGGGCCGCATTCGCGGAAATGCCATGACGGCCATGTACGACCAGACTGATCGCCAGATGGAGCAACTGCGCCGCCAGATGGAAACGCTGGTGAACCAGGCCAAGTCGCTGCAAGGCCGGATGTCGGTTTCCGAAATGATCTACCAGGCCGACATTCCTTTCCAGCCGGTCATCCACCACATTTACCACCTGTACGAGCGCAAGAGCGACGGCTCGCACCTGCTCTCGATGATTGCGCCGCACGAGTGGCGCCGCCAAAAACCGTTCGAGCACCTCGCCACGGTACGGCTGCTGGGCGACCATACCTGGGAGGTGCTCGAACGGTAGGTTTTTCGGTGCTGCCGGCTCGTAGTCGTATATTGTCTTAGCGCCACTTTTGGCAAATAATTTTGCCAGAGACGGTTGCTTAAAAATTTAACAACCAAGGCGCTTGCTCCAGCCAATTTTTTGTCCATATTTTTCGGCGCATTGCGTATTGCTTTTGGCCAATAAGCGCTAATCCCCTGTTTCCGAGGTTCCTGTGCCCACTTGTGATCTGTGTGCTCCGGGTTTGCCGCGCTGAGGCGCGCGCAGGCTTGGTGAGGTGTTTTCTTTTCACTGTTAAAAACTCAAAATCATGGTTAACGAATTCAAGTCGCGACTGTTTGGGCATTTTGCCCCCCCCTATTTAAAACAAATAGTTTTTGGCGTGCTAATGTCCGCGCTGTGCCTGCTGGCATGGCCGGGCCGCTCGACAGCGCAAGCGCCGGCCTGCTGTACGCCGCCAAGTTGCAACTTAAACTGCCTTGGTGACATGGAAGCATTTGCTAACAGTTCCGATATACGTGTTGCACTTTGTGCCGCGCCAGCGAACAACCCTCAGGCTACCTTTAAGTTTACCTTCAACAATATGGGCAACACCCCTGACTTGTTGGTCGGCCCCGGCACCGTTTCAAACGTCTGCAGCGGGCCTGACTTTGACAATGTCGTGGCCCCTCAGGGTACCAATATGCTCTCGATACTCGGCGGCGGAAACCTTGCTTTTCATAAACGGGAAGGGGTTGCCTTTCCGCTTTGTTCTACCATTGAGGAAGGGGAATGCGTGGTTGTGCGTTTTTGGGCCAGCAAGCCGCCCCAATGCGCTGGGGACTTTTTGGCCTTCATTGAATTCATGCCAAACCCGCCTGTTTCCGGCCAAATTGTTTATGACAATCCCGGAAACGTATCTACTCAGACACAGGTAGCGATCACGCACAACCTGCCGCAATTCGGTCAGTATCAGGTAACCATTACCCGGCCTGCTAACAGTCCGGCTTGGAACTACCTCTTGTTCAGCGTTTACCGTACCCACTCCCCCATTGGAAGGGCTGTATTCGACGATATCCAGGTCATACGCCCCATCCCGGTGTTCACCTACACCGCCGATTGCCAAGAGGTCACCTTTGCCTTTACGGCCCATTGCGACGACGTAGTGGAGCACCTGCGGGAATTCGGCGATGGCACCACCAGCACGCTGCCTAACCCGACCCACCATTACCTTCAGCCGGGCACCTACACCGTGACACACACCATTAGCCTGACCTGCAACGGCACGGAGCATAACTACGTTTCGCAGCAGGAACTGATTGTGGAGGACTGCCCGGAACTGTTCGATTGCGCTTGCGAGATGGGGATCAACATCAATGCCGAAGGTGGCCTGCCGGTATCCGCCCTAGGACTTAATTCACTCGATCTCAGCCAACACGGTGGCATCGTCGGGAAGGTTGACGTTCCGAAACAACATCGTTGCCGATGCCCAGTACGCCCTGTTGGCGACCCCGACCGGGCCGTTCACCGGGCTAAATCCCACACAGGTGGACATCCAGCACAACCGCTTCGTGCGCGACCACGTGGGCCTTTACATACCCGGCACGGGCGGCGGCATTTTCGGCGGCAACGTGTGGTACACGCCTTTCATCGGCAACGTGTTTGAATGCGCGGGCAAAAACAACGCCCTCGGCGACCTGCTGCCGCCCTGCGACGCGGGACTGCCCAACTACGATGCCAAAAACGGCTACGCTGGCGTGGCCATACTCGGGGCCAACTTCGATGTGGGGGCCGCCACCGGAATTCGCAACCAGTTCGTCAACCTGCGAAACGGGGTCATCGCCGAGAATGTGTTCCTCAATGTGCGGCGCTGCGATTTTGAGAATATGATCGGGTTTATGGGCAACCAGCAGCCTGGGTTTGCGTTTTCAGCAGGCACGGGCGTTGCCGCAAACGGCGGGATCGTTGACGTAAAAGAATGTACGTTTGACGAGGCCGGGCACGCCGTGAACCAGTACCAGGGCTTGGTGTCGTTCACCAACTCCCAGACCGATGAGGTTGGGGTCGGGTTGGAGGTTCGCCGGCCTTTTGCCGTACACATGGCGGACAATGACCAGATCGGTTTTCTTCGCCACGGTGTGCTGGGCTGGGACTTGCGAAAATCGCCTTGGTTGGAAAGGTACGTTTTCGACCACAATGTGTTTCAAACGCAGGACAACCAACAGCAGGCCAGTGCCAAGGGCCACGCCATGTTGCTGTCGAACGCCAACAACGGCATCCTGCTCAGCGGCGACCTGCAGTCGGTGATCACGCGGAACGCCATAACGCTCGACGACTATGTACGCGGCATAAAAGTGGACGGAATCGGGGGATGGCACCGTATAGCCGACAACGAAGTGACCATAAACCTGCCTCAAAACCCGCCGACAGGAGATTTTAAAAGTTACGGGATTTCGCTCAACCGCTCGGACATCAACTACCTGTATGGCAACTCAGTTACATCCAGCGTTGGACTGGCCGCCCTCACCGATGGCACCAAGGGCCTTGAAATCGCCATGAGCGCCTTCAATATCTACTGCTGCAATTCAACGAACGGGACAAACACCGGAATCGAATTTCTTGGAAACTGTGTGGAATCGGAACTGCGGCAAACGGATTTTGACAACCACAATTACAGCCTGCTCTTGCAAGACAACACGGTTATTGGCCACCAACCGTACCAAGCCCCGGGCATAAACTCTACCAACAGCAACAGGTTTGATTCCGGGTCTGGGACGGCGCAGCACCTTGGCCCTCCGCCAATTGTTGACCTATCCTGGTTTTTTGTGACTAATGGAAACACTCCGCACTACCCGGAGGCTATAGCCCCACCGTACAATATGCCCGGTTCTTGGTTCCTCACTAATACTGCAACGGCCTATACCTGTTCTACGGATCCCCTTTGTCCTGCTGTTGTACACCCAGATGAGAAAAGATCGGCCATATCGCTCACGGATATTTCTTTGGTTTCCCATGTGCTCGACACCCTACCCGATGCAGGCATGCTGCGCTGGGAGCTGGCCCGCGACCTGTACAACCGGCTAAAAACCTACCCGGAAATGCTGGGGCAGGTTGCGGCCGTGGATTCCTTCTACAATGATGCCGATGCTGGCGGGCCGCTCAAGTCCTTTTACATGGCAGAGCGCCAAGTGGCCGAGGTAGACGAAGCGCCAGCAGCCCTGATGTCGTCGTTACAATACCTACAGGACAGCATCGAAGCCGTTGAAACGGAAAGTGCCCAGGTGTTGGGCGACTTGAGTTCGGCCGCAACGCGTGCTGATTCACTGGAGATTTACTGGCAGGCGCAAGCTGTGCTTGAGCGGCTGAATGAACCCACAACGGCCTTGGTCCAAGCGCAAGTTGCCCTCGATTCACTACGGCAGGCTAGGGCCTTGGCTGCAATGGCTGCCGTGGACACCTTGCCGGAAAGCGACATCTTGCAGGCCAACCTGAAAACGGTGTGGCGTATTTATTTGGAATGGTGCGCCTCTGGTGCCGCGCAACTTACCGAAACCCAGTTCGACAGTATATCCGACATCGCCCACCAGTGTCCGCTGACAGGGGGGCGTGCGGTGTTCATCGCGCGTGGCCTGTACCGAACAAACGGTGATGCCTATTTTGACGACGACTCTTTGTGCCTGTCCACCGGAGCGCGGCACCTACTGCGCCAACAAGCACCGACTTTGGAGCAGGTTTTTGTGCAACCTAACCCGGCCTCGGATCAGATTCGGGTATCCTTCCGGTCGGGCACCGACTAGTCAGCGCAGGTGCAAATTTTCGATCTGGCCGGGCGATTGGTGTTCGAGGCCACAGGTATCCAGAGCGAAGGTATGCTCAATGTCAACCTTTTCGCTGTAAAAACCGGCTTGTACATGTGTCGCGTCTCGACTGCTGGCCGCCGGTACGCGCCGGTAAAACTTTCCATTTTCCACTAATTTTTCACGCCCGGTTGCAGAACAGATCGTACTGCAACCGGGCTTAATTTTTCTATCCATGCGTTTAACGACTATGTTAATCGGCACACTACTTCCGTGCGCCTTCTTGTATGCACAAAAACATGATAATATCTGGATTATAGGGTACTCAGGCAATAGCATCGAATACGGCCATAGTCTTTTGACCTTCGATAGTGGCAATTTGAAAATAGATACAACGACCTACACAATGCCTGGCTATAATTTGCTGCACAACAACTCAGCCATATCGAGTTTCGATGGCAACTTGTTTGCCTTTTTCAATGGCATACAAGTCCAGAACAACCAGTACCTAGCTATGTACAACGGGACGAGCATGGGTGTAAAAGTGAACTCAAACCTATACCTAAGCGCCGAAACCATTCCGAAAGGCTCTGTATTTATTCCATTCCCAGGCAAGTCAGATAGTGTTTTATTGCTGTACGCCAGCCTGTTGTACTTAGAGAGCGGCGGTCTAATTTTGGATGTATGTTCGGGGGATATCAGTGGGGCGATTATCACCAAAGGGTGGGAGAAGGTATTGGAACGCCGATTGGCCATAATTGAAGGCGACACGTTGATACGCGGCAATGTAACAACGTGCCAGCACGCCAATGGTCGGGATTGGTGGTTGTTGTCCTTCAAACGAAACACGAACAAATATCACCGAATTTTGATTGACCCCGTTGGCTTCCATTCGTTGGAGATGGGGGAGGTAAGCCTGCCTGTCGTCAATGGAGCCAACACGGCATGTTTTTCTCCAGACGGAACTAAATTTGCGGTATATAATGCGGTCACTTTCTTATCGGATGGTGGCGTTTTGGATTTGTTCGACTTCGACCGATGCACCGGCACGCTCTCCAATCAGATCCAAATCAAAGGACGTGGGGCATACGGTGGCCTTGCGTTTTCGCCCAACTCCCGCTATCTGTACCACAACAAACTTGATACCGTTCACCAGTATGACCTCTTGGCCTCCAACATCCCCGCCAGCCGCAAAACTGTAGCCGTGTACGACGGCTTCAAAGACCCCTTCCCCACTACGTTCTACATGCTGCAATCGGCTCCCGACGGCAAAATATACGGCTCGGCCACCAACGGCACCCAGTACCTGCACGTGATCCAAAACCCTGACGAGGCGGACTGCCAATACCAGCAGCACGCGGTGCGCTTGCTCAAGTACAACGGCTTCAGCCTGCCCAACTTCCCCAACTACCGCCTCGGCCCCCTCGACGGCTCGCCCTGCGACACCCTCGGCCTGAACAACGACCCAAAAGCCTGGTACCGCTACGAGCAAGACACCCTCGACCCGCTCGCCGTGGAGTTCCGCGACCTGTCGTACTACGAGCCGGCCACTTGGACGTGGGACTTTGGTGACGGTTCACCCGTGAACAGTACACGCCACCCGCAGCACCAGTACACCCAGCCGGGCGCATACCAAGTCTGCCTCACCGTAAGCAACCAATACGGCACCGACACCCACTGCAAAACCCTTTATCTCGGCGTGACGGCGCAAGACAATCCCGTACTGCAAACGCAGGTGCAGGTATGGCCCAACCCGTTCAGGGAGCGCTTCGCCGTGGCACTCAGCGCCAACCTGCGCAGCCCGGCGCTTCGGCTGTACGACGCGGCGGAGCGGCTCGTGCTGGAGCAGCGGTTGGTGTTTGGGGTGAATGAAATCGAGGCGGAAGGTGTGCCTGCGGGGCTGTATGTTTGGGAGGTGACGGCTGGCGGGGAGCGGGTGAAGAGTGGGAAATGTGTTAAACTTGCAGAGTAACAGTTTTGAGTTTTGAGTTGGCGGAACCAACTCAAAACCCAAAACCTGAAAACCCCAAAACTTAAAACCGGAATCCCAGCCGCGAGAACAGGAACGTGCCGTTGAAACCCATCTGCACCGCATCGTACAGGCCGCCGCCTTCGGTTTCGGCATCCTGCTTGGTCGGGTAAGCGTTCAGCAGGTTGGAGCCGCCGACGGTCCAACGCACGTTGGTGCTCAGGTCGAAGGACAGGCTCAGGTCGAGCGTGACGCGGGCATCGTAGGCATCAATCGCACCGACGTAGTCTTCCAGTTCCAATTTGTCAAAGTACGTCGCCCGGATGTTGGCTCCCCAGCGGCGCGCGCGATAGTCGAACGTAAGGTTGCCTTTGAGCGGGGGGGCGGAGGCGAGGATGAACAGTT
>JBJXEZ010000197.1:0-19510 GCA_046153695.1 Saprospiraceae bacterium | reverse complement strand
CCCCCACGGTAAAAAGCCTTTTGGACTTTTTACCGTGGGGGGCAGGGCGAAACGGCTGACTGTGTTTTTGTCCCGGAAGCGTTGAGGCTTTCCAGTTTTTTCAAACCAGGAAAGTCTCCAGGTTCGGGAGCTAAGGACGGAAAAATTTCAAATTGGGTGGAGGGGATGGGTAAATTCTTCCGAGGCAAAAAACACGGAGAGAAAATGCTCGACCTCGTTTTATGTTCGAGTTGAGGGAAACCTCCAAGGATTTCAAGGCGCTGCCGTTCATCACAGAATCCAGCCGGGCACGAACAACACGCCGCTCGCGAGGGTCTCCGACCCGAAGCGGCTTTGCCCTCACAACGCCTTGAAATACCGGAAATCCTGCCCTTTCTCCACCTTTTTCAGCAGTTCGTATAGCAGCCGGATGAGGTTGTTCACGTCGTCCTTGTGGGCCATTTCCACGGTGGTGTGCATGTAGCGCAGGGCCAGCGAAATGAGCGCCGAGGGTACGCCGCCATTGGAGTAAGCGAAGGCATCGGTATCGGTGCCGGTGGTGCGGGAAGCGGCCTCGCGCTGGAACGGTATACTGTATTCTTCGGCGGTCTGGACGATGAGGTCAAGCAGTTTGTTGTGTACGGCGGGCGCGTAGGTGACGGTGGGGCCGTTGCCGCAGCGGATGTCGCCGTGTTTTTTCATATTGATCATCGGCGTGTGCGTGTCGTGGGTCACGTCGGTGACGATGGCCAGGTCGGGACGGATGGTTTCGGCCACCATTTTGGCACCGTTGAGGCCCACTTCCTCCTGCACGGAGTTGACGACGTACAAGGTGTAAGGCAGTTTGTCACCGTTTTCGTGGAGCAGCCGCGCCACCTCGGCGATGCAGAAGCCGCCGATACGGTTGTCGAGTGCCCGGCCGCAGAAGTAGCGGTCGTTCACGACGGTGAAGGTGTCCTGATAAGTGACGACACAACCAATGTGGATACCCATTTTTTGCACCTCATCGCGGTCTTTGGCACCGACGTCAATGGTGATATTGTCGAGCGCGGGGCTGAGATTCGCGTCTTTTTCCGTACGGATATGGATGGCTGGCCAGCCAAAAACGCCCTCAACGATACCGCCTTTCCGCAAGTGAATGTTTACCCGCAGAGACGGTGCAATGAGGTGGTCGCTGCCGCCATTTCGGATGACGTGCAAGAAACCGTCGTCTGTGATATAGTTGACGAACCAGGAGATTTCGTCAGCGTGGCCTTCAATCACTACACGGTAGTCCTGTCCGGGATTGATGATGCCGTAGGCGGTGCCGTAGGTGTCGAGTTTCCACTCGTCAATAAACGGTTCGATGTATTGCAGCCACAGTTTTTGGCCTGATGACTCGAAGCCGGTCGGGCTGGCGTTGTTGAGATAGCGGCGGAGAAACTCCTCAGATTTGGGCGTGATCACGTGCATCCGATTAAGGTTGAAGGTGTTTGTCAGGCATACAAGGCACCCCATCCCTCGGGGTTTTGGCGCCATTGTTCCAGCGTCTGTTGGTCTTTAGTGTCAATATAGCCCGTTTTTTCGGCTTCCAGCACGAGGGTGTGGTAGTCGGTCAGGGTAGCGAACCGAAGGTTTTGAGCGGCGAATGTGGACTTGGCTTTTTCAAATCCGTACTGAAATATGGCGAGCACGCCTACTACTTCGCAACCGGCATCGCGCAAGGCTTCGGCAGCAGCTATGCAGCTCCCGCCCGTGCTGATGAGGTCTTCCACGACCAGAACGCGTTGCCCCTGCCTAACTTCTCCTTCAATCAGGTTGCGGCGGCCGTGGTCTTTAGCACTCCCGCGCACATAGATGAAGGGCAGATCCAATTTATCGGCCAGTAACGCACCGTGCGCGATGCCCGCCGTGGCCACGCCCGCAACGCAGTCGAACGCACCGAAATCAGCAGATTGTTCGGCGAGGCAGTTTTTCAAAAATGTACGGACGGTAGGGTAGGAGAGGGCCACACGGTTGTCGCAGTATATCGGAGACAAGATGCCTGACGCCCAAGTAAAGGGATCGCGCGGGCTAAGCTTGACCGCCTTGATTTCCAAGAGGCGACGAGCGACTTCATCGGCGTGGTGCATACGGTGTGGCGTTTGAGATGCAATTGGTGCAACAGGGTGTAAGTGTGTGTGTTAACTTTCAGGTTTACAATGAATTGAAAATTCATCATTCATCATTCACCATTCATCATTAAAGAAAGTCGTTCTTTTGGCGGCTAAATAAATCGCCATGAGTTCGCAGCAAAAGTACAAAGTCTATGTAAACGGCATCCCGGTTTTTCTTGGCACGCCCGAAAGTGTGGGTGAATTGGGCCTGCTGCCCTCCAAGAACGTGTATACAGTGGCCTACCTCGGCAAAAAAAAACAAATCAGGCAGTACCTGGACTTGTTGGACAAAAACACAGATATACACACTGTAGCGCTGTTTGGCGAAGATGCCGATGCACTTTGGGCCGACTTTCGCTCGTGTTTTAAACAGATTGATGCTGCTGGCGGGCTTGTCACCGACGCTGCCGGGCGGCTGCTCGTTTTTTTTCGGCGTGGGTACTGGGATTTACCCAAAGGGAAAATTGACCCGGGCGAAACCCCCGAGCAGGCGGCCCTGCGCGAAGTGCGCGAGGAGACCGGCCTGAACGAATTGACACTCGGCCCGCTGGCGGCACACACATGGCACACCTACCGGGAAAAAGGCGGGCGCATCCTCAAATGCACCTGGTGGTACCGTATGCAAACCTCCGACACCGCTACTACCCCGCAAACGGAGGAGGATATCGAGGAAATTCGTTGGGTAGAGCCGGCTGAATGGCTGGCCTCGGGGCCAATGGTTTACGCGAGTATCCGGGAGATCATCGAGCAACACGAAAAAATATGAACACCGATATTGTACGCTATTACGGTGAACGTGCCCCCGAGTACGAAGCCGTGTACGCCCGGCCCGAAGACCAGCCCGATCTGGCTCGAATGGCGGCCATTTTTCAGAATATTTTTCTTGAAAAAAACTTGCTCGAGATTGCTTGTGGTACCGGCTTCTGGACGGAGCGCGTCGCCCAAACGGCCCGATCTGTGTGTGCCACCGACATTAACCCGGCGATGCTCAAGATTGCTGCCTCAAAGCCGTACCCGAGAGGAAATGTGCGTTTTTGTGTTGAAGATATTTTCGATCGACACCAGGGTGAGCACTTCGATGCCTTGTTCGGCGGCTTCATCTGGTCGCACATTCTGCTGGAACGGCTCGACGAGTTTCTCGACCGGGCACTGGAGCGGGTGGTGCCGGGAGGTTTAGTGGTGTTCACCGACAGCCAGTTTTTGCCAAACAGAAGCACGCCCATCAGCCACACGGATCTAGCTGGCAACAATTTTCAAACCCGTCGCCTCCAGGACGGGTCGGAGCATTTAGTGCTGAAAAACTTTCCGTCACCGGAGTTTTTGCGGGAGAAATTGCCGGGAGCGGAGGTGTTGGAACTGGAGCATTTCTGGGTGGTTATTTTCCGGCGAACCTAACAGCCTCTAAATCAAACCACAAAAAAACAACCTACATCTCCCCCGCCAACAACCGCAGCCCCAATTCCGCTGCCTTCAAATTGTAGAGCACCACATTTTGGCGGAACAGCGCCTGATCCAGCGTGTTTTGCGCGGCCTGAACCTCCAGGGCATTGGTCTGCCCAAGCCGGAAACGCTCGGTGCTAACGGTGAGGCTCTCGCGGGCATTTTTCACGTTTTCGGTTTCGAGTACGAGCACCTGTTTTTGGGTCTGGAATTGGGCCAGTTGGTTGTCCAATTCCGTCTGTACGGCGAGGCGTTGGGCATCCACGCGCAGCACAGCCTGCTGAGCAGTCACACGGGCCACGTCCACTTGTCGCTGGAGGTTGCCACCGGAATACAGCGGCACTACGAGGCCGGCACCGACCACGATACCGGCCTGGGTGTTGTTGAGCAAAAAACCCGCTCCGTTGTCGGTGCGCTGCACGATGATCTGGCCGATACCGGTGATGCGGGGCTTGAACTGGGTGCGGGCCTCATCGCCGAGCAGGGCTGCCACCGAGGCGTTTTTTTGCAGGGAAAGCAGTTGCGGGTTGTGGTTTTGTGCGCGGTCGAGCAGGCGGGCGCGGTCGGGTGCGTAGGTGTTGTCGAGCGTTTCTGTTACCTCAAAAGTGGTGTCGGATGGGCGGGCGAGCAGTTGGTTGAGGGTGCGTTTGGCGGCGGCGGTGGCGGTTTGTTGGGAGAGCAGGTTGGCGCGTTGCTGGTTGAGGTCAATGCGGGCCTGGAGCGCGTCCGTTTGCGCAGCGAAACCGGCGGCCAGCCGCGCCTCGGCGATGCGCAGCCGTTCCTCGTTGAGGGCAATGATTTCCTTTGCCGAACGCTCCAGCAGGCGGCTGCGCACGATACCGTAATAGGCCAGTAGAACGTTGGCGGTGGTTTGCTGTACAGCGGACTGGAGGTTGGTTTGGCCGAGGGCTTCCAGTTCTTCGAGGCGTTTTTTGGCTATGTGCATGCGCCTGCCGTCGAACAGCGTCCAGGAGAGTTGTACGGCGGCATTGGCAGCGTTGAAGGGCGCGAACAGGGCATCAAACTTGTTGTCGTTGGCTAGTTGCTGCTGGAAGGAACTGAGGGTGAATGTTTCGTTTACAACGAGGTTCACGGTGGGCAGCATACCGGCGTTGCCCTTGGTGTTGTTCAGCCGGGCGATATCGCCGTCGGCGCGGGCCAGTCGGATGTCGTAGTTGTTTTCGAGGGCGACGCGCACGGCTTCGTCGGGGGCGAGCAGGGGTGGGGCGGGGGGCTGGGCAAGAAGGGGAAAGGAAACAACTGCGCAAATAAGCAACAGGAGCGGCATCTTTTTCATGGTGAAGTATGGTGTGTCCGGTGTGGCCGCGAGGGTTTAAAGCAGGTAGTGAAATAGGGCTTAGTTGGTTCAGGAAATGACTTATTCTAAAAAGTTATGCACCTGAAAACTATTTGACCCGCAATTTTACGCCGCTTTCCCCCGCGCACCCTACATTTCGCCCCGGAAATTCAGGAACATGAAACAAGACACCATTCTTCTTATCGGAGCTGGCGGCCAGATCGGCTCCGTACTCACGGAGGCACTACGCACCGTGCATGGGGCCGACAACGTTATTGCCACCGACCTGCGCCCGCTCGAAAACCAGAGCGGCCCAAGCGAAATACTCGATGCACTCGATGGTACAGCCTTGACGGAAATAGTGAAAAAATGGCGCGTCAATCAGATTTACCACCTCGCCGCTATCCTTAGCGCCACGGGCGAAAAAGACCCGATGTGGGCCTGGAACATCAACATGACCAGCCTGTTCAACGTGCTCGAAGTGGCCCGACAGCGTAGTCTGAACAAGGTGTACTACCCCTCCTCCATCGCCGTTTTTGGTCGCGAGGCCGCACACCAAAACACCCCGCAGTACGAAGTACTCATCCCCGAAACTGTGTACGGTATCAGCAAGGTGGCTGGCGAGAACTGGGCCAACTACTACTACCGCCGCTACGGCCTGGATGTGCGCTCACTGCGTTACCCTGGCATCATTGGCCACCAGAGCCTGCCCGGTGGCGGCACCACGGATTATGCCGTGGACATTTACCATTACGCCGTGCGCAAACAACCCTTCGAGTGTTTCCTCCGTGCCGATACCGCTCTGCCCATGCTTTACATGGCCGATGCCATCCGCGGCACCATCGAACTGATGGAAGCGCAGGCGAATCGACTTTCGGTACGCACCAGTTACAACCTCGCGGGCATGACTTTCACCCCCGACCAGATCGCCGCCAGTATCCGCATGCTAGTGCCAGACTTCAAAATTTCCTACAAACCCGACTTCCGGCAGGCGATCGCTGACTCCTGGCCCGCCTCTATCGACGACTCCGCTGCCCGCAACGATTGGGGCTGGAAACCCGAATATGACCTCGATTCCATGACCAAGGATATGCTCCACCACCTCGCATTAAAATTGTAAAACCGCTCACCCGCTCACCCGCTCACCCGCTCACCCCGCTCACCCGCTCACTCCGCTCACCCGCTCACTCCGCTCACCCGCTCACTCCGCTCACCCGCTCACTCCGCTCACCCTCTTACTCATGCAACAATCTTCCTCCCGCAACCCCTATCTGCTGCCATTTGCCCTCGTGTGCAGCCTGTTTTTCCTCTGGGGTATTGCCAACAGCCTGAACGGTTCGTTGGTGCGGCACTTCCAATTTGCGCTTAACTTAGACTTGGGCGCGTCCACGTTGGTGGAATCGGCTTTTTACCTCGGCTACTTCGTATTTGCGCTGCCGGCGGGTATTTTTATGCGCAAATTCGGCTACAAGCGCGGCATCCTCGCCGGGCTGCTGCTGTACGCGGGCGGGGCGCTGCTGTTTTACCCTGCAGCTGACTGGCGGGTGTACGGCTTCTTTTTGTTCGCGCTTTTTACCATTGCCTCCGGGCTGGCTTTTTTGGAAACGGCGGCCAACCTGTATGTGACAGTTTTGGGTGACAAAAAAGACGCAGAGTGGCGTATCAACTTCGCTCAGTCGTTCAACGGTATCAGTATCATCCTTGGCCCGGTGATCGGAAGCCTGTTTATTTTTTCCAAAAAAGAGTACACTGACGCGGTCTTGGCAACCATGACACCGGAGCAGATCGCCGCCGCACGGGTGGAAGAAGCACTCTCGGTGCAGGGGCCGTACCTCGTGGTAGCGGGTATGGTGCTGGTGGTAGCGCTGTTGTTTTGGCTGACCAAAATGCCCGAAGTAGGCCGGGAAGAAGAACTGGCAGAGGGGAAAGTCGGCATCTGGGATATTTTGCGCAAATACCGACACCTCACGTTGGGCGTGCTCGCACAATTCGCCAACGTAGGCGCACAGGTCACGCTCTGGGGCCTGTTCATCAATTTCAAAATTGACTTTGCAAAGGACGAGCACCTCGGATTTGTGAACACCCTTTATCGGGTGACTGCCGATATGACCCCCGACCAGGTCGCCGGTTTTCACGCCTCGTTCGCGCTGGTTCTGTTTATGTTAGGGCGATTCCTCGGCACCTACCTGATGACCCGGATGGAGCCGCGAAGGGTGCTTTTGTACTACAGCATTGCGGCAGTGGCTTTGGTGGCGCTCGCCTTCGCCACGGGTGGGTTGTTGGGTATTGTGTGCATCATGCTCACCTATTTTTGCCAGAGCATCATGTTCCCCACTATTTTTGCTCTTGCCACCAAAGGCATGCCACCAGCCGAACAGAAACTGGCTTCCTCGCTTGTCATCATGGCCATTGTGGGCGGGGCTGTCATGCCCCGGGTCGCTGGCCTGATTTCTACTACCGACGATATGAAAATGGCTTTGGTGGTGCCTTTCGTTTGCTTCCTGTACGTCGTGCATTATGTGCTGCGCGGGTACCGGACGGCGTAAATGTACCACGGGGTCAAAACGTAGAACGGTTCACCGCAACTGCTCCTCCAGCACCGCAGTGAGGGCAGCCAAATCGGCATCGTCGTTGAACACATTGGGCGACACGCGCAGCACCGCGCCGCGCGGGGAAGCATAAATCCGCTTTTCAGCCAACAGCCGAACTAATGCGTCGCGGTCGACAGTGGCGGGTAGTTGCAGCCCGAACAGATGGCTTGCGCGGTGCGCCGGTGCTTCCAGGCGAATGCCAAGCGCCTCCCAGCGCGGTATCCAGGACTTGCTTAATTGCCGACAATAGTCTTGCACGGCAACGGGCGACCACTCGAGCAATTGCTCCAGCGCTGCCTCCAACATGGGCAACTGCCCGAATTGCGAATACTCTCCGGCATTGTACCGCTGCGCCTTCGGGCGGTAGGCGCGTTGGTAGCCGGTGAGTTTTGTAAATTGATCGCTTTCGGCCCGGTTCATCCAGCCTTCTTCCACAGGCACACCCTCGTCAAAAAACGGCCCGAAGTAGGCAGCGCCGGTACCGTAAGGGCCGAGCAGCCATTTGTACGCTGCACAGACCACGGCATCGGGTTGAATCGCCTGCACGTCGAAGGCCATAGCACCGATAGACTGGGTCGCGTCCACCGCCAGTAGGGCCCCTGCTTCGCGGCAACGCTCGCCAAGTGCGACGAGGTCGAACACCGTACCATAAATCCAGTGTACCTGCGCGGCCACCACGAGGGCCGTTTCCGGGGTCACGGCCTCCAGCAGGCGGCGGTTCCACTCGGCCCCACGGCCGCTGTCCGTGTCGGGTTTTGCCACGGTGATCACGGACAGGCTGTGTGTAGCGCACACCCGCTCGAAAGCGTACACGTTGTTGGGAAAATCCTCACCGATCAGCACGATGTTTTTTTTCAAATGCAGTCCCGGCAAGCGGTGCAGGTTGGCGGCCACCGCAGCCATGCCGTGCGAGGCGGCGGGGATAAGCGCGATCCGCAGCGGGTCGCCTGCGCCGATCAATTCTGAAAACTGCGCCCGGATGCGGTCGCCGGTGTCGAAATGGTGGGCGGCGCTGATGCGAAACGGGGTCTCGGCTTTCAGGCGCAGGCCTTCCATGCCTTTTTCCACGGAGCGGTTGAGGGCTGGTGCGTAGGCACCGCAGTTGAGGTAGTGTACGGTTGGGTCGAGGGCAAAGAGGTGCTTTTGGCAGGACAGCGGCATGGCGCGAGTGGGTTGATGGTTTGGGCAGAGATGGCGCAAAAGTAGGCTTGGCTTAATCGTTTTTCAGCCTTTTTTACACTCATTGACCGTTTCGGGAGCGGTTCGCATGACACTTTTGTCTCGTCAAACAGACGTAAGGAACACTTTTTGAAAAACAAAAAAATCTTCTCAGCCATGAAGTCCATGCAACAATCTGCCCTGACCCTGATCGCCTTCTTTCTTCTCTTTTTAGCAAACAACCTCGCCGCTCAGACGACCTGGACGGGCAGCTACAACTCCGACTGGAATGTACACATCAACTGGACAAACGGTATGCCTTCATATGAAGACGATGTGATCATACCTGATGTGGCCAACGACCCAGTCCTTGCCGATATCCGCTCAGTCAAAAGCATTAAGGTGAATGCCGGGGCAAAATTGACCATAGCGACCAACGGCAGCTTGCGCACCTTCGTACCTGTGGCAGTAGGCCAGACTACGTCAACTTTTTTCAATCTGGGCACAGTGATAAACATGGGCAAAATAGACATTGGTGTAAGCAACAGCGCTGGCGAAACGGGATTTGGCAACAATGGCAGCCTATTCAACAAGCCAGGTGCTACACTGACCATCAATCGTGCCACGCAATACGGGCTTGACAACACGGGAAATGTGTACAACGAAGGCAAGATAGTTTTGGGATCTCTCGCAAGCCCGGCTCCCAGAGCTGTCCTCAACAAAATTACCTCCCTCTTCCATAACAAAGCTGGCGGCACTATCAACATTGACCGAAGCACTGTAACAGGCATCCAAAACGAAGGTCCATTCAAGAATGACGGGACATTGGCTATTGGAACAGTTGCGTCAGCAGGCAACACGGGTTTTTCCAACATCGGTGATGGTGATGTTGAAAACAACGGAACCATGACCATTGACCGCACAATTAATTCGGGAATATTCAACAGCAACCCGTTCACAAACAAGGGGACTATTAAAATCGGCACGATAGCCCCTCTTACCGGTGTCGCTATTTTCAACAAGAAACCAGTTAGTGGTAATTGCCAGTTCGTGAATGCCCATTGTGCGGTCATGGTACTGAACGGGTTATTGACCAATCAAAATGTCTTTATAAACGAAGGATTTTTGGCTGTAAATGCTCCAATTGATGATGTGTTAAACACCGCCCCTGTTTTGAATCGGGGTGTCATCGAATACCCACAAGGCACCCCTATCGCCAACGTGACGAACGAAGACGTGATCGTAGCACCTGTATCTGGCGGCTCCACTCGCGTCAACCCCGTCTTGCAGATCGGCGACAAAAACAGTTTCATTGCCGCCGCCACCTGGTACAAGGACAAAGCCCTGACGCAAGTAGCGGGCACCTACAACACGGCCTCGAACACATTCACCCCCACCAACCTCGTCGGCCCAGGCCCGCACCAACTGTACTTTTCCATCCAAAGGAATGTCGGGCCGTGCCCCAAAACGGTGTCCATCAAAGTGACGTTGCAGAATAATTGAAGGAACGGCTCAGGAAAAAAGCGCTGCCCAGTGTCATTACTCTCTGGGCAGCGCTTTTTCTTTAGGTAAATCAATCCACCCGATTCCAGCAATCCAGGTACATCCGCCAATCGCCCGGCATCACTTCCTTCCAAACGATGACGTACTTGCCTTTCCAGGCCGCCTCCTTCCCGTCTGTTCCGACAGACCGGCCCTCGTACACCCCCCAATCGTAGGCCTCCGTGCCGATGATTTTTATTTCAGAAGGTGTGATTTTGTGGTGTACAACGTTCGTCGCTGTTGTCCAGTAGTCCCGGATGGCAGCCCGGTCGGCGAGTATGTTTTTTCCTGGCGGAAAAATTTTTGCGTCCTCGGTGTATGCCGCCGCGATTGCATCCCAATCGCTGGCAACAACATGCCGGGAAAATGCAGCCGCCGCTTCTCGTATCCGGGTTTCAGGTGATTTGTTCGCGTTGGCAAACGCCACTTTCAACCGGGTTTTTTCCCAGTCCACGGTCAGCATACCACCATCTGCCAGCGGCAAAATCGAGATTGTGAGTTGCTCCACGTATGCGGTCAGTGCCTCAACAAGTAGCGGTACGCGCAGCACATCGGCAGCGGCATCGTACTCGGTACCCCAAATTCCGGTTTTGCGGTTGATCATCAGTGTCCAGCCTTGCTCGGTAGGCAATGCAAAAAGTGTGTATTTGCCCGCAGGCAACGTTTGGTTTTCAAAAATGACCGGCTGCGCAAAGGTGATTTCGGTAGCGTTGTTTGCCCCCAGCCGCCAGTAACGCCCCAGGGGGACGATACCGCCAAACACCTTTCGCCCACGGGCGGAGGGGCGCCAGTAGTTGACGGTCACTTGTTGTTCGCCTTGCACCAAACGGGCGGTATCGCGCACCGAAACGGCGAGTTTGGCACCCGTTTGCCGTTGTTTTTGTGCAAAATGTTTTTTCAGCGCCTCAAAATCGGCATTGCGGTATACCTGTGCCGTGAAATTGAGCGAAGACCCCAACGCATCCACGGATAACAGGCGACCTTTTTTGTCCAAAAAAAGCGTGATTGGCCCCATAAAACTGCTGCGCGTGCGCACGGTATTTTGGCCGGTACGGGTGATCACAAAGTCTCGTGCGCCGAGGGGGGTGACGTGTCGGTATACCACGGAATCGCCCGTGCGTTTGGGGGCCCGATAGCCATAAACCGGAAACAACTGAAAACTGGCTGCGTCGCCGTTGTTGGTCAGGATGCAGGATCCGGCAAAGTTGCGAAAGGTGGTTTGGCCATCGCGCAGGATGCGTACGATGGTAGAGTCGGTCGTGGTACTGATTTGGGTTTCCTGTACTTGCCGCCAGTTTCCTGCACTATCCAGGGTCGATACAGCGGAAATGACGCTCTTGAGGCTGCCGTCGGGGGCAAACGCACCCCGCCCTTCTGTGAGCCGCAGTCCCGTTGCCATAGACAGGATTTGGGAGAAAAAACTATCGCCCCGGATATCAAACTTGTGTATAAATGTCGTGTCTGTCCCTAGCGTTACTACGAGCACGCCCGCGTCGCGCGGGGCCGAATTTTTTTGAGCGGGGAGGAGGTACGCCGCGCCGAGTAGCAGGCACAGCAGGGCAGTGGCAGTTTTTGTTTGCATAATTTTTCTGATTTGAAGGTGCTTGAATAGGCTCATAATCAAACAATCGGTATCCCGTGTTTTTCCATGCGCCGATACAGCGCGGCACGAGTCAGGCCGAGTGCGTCGGCGGCTTTGGAAATATTGTTGTGGTGGCGCTCCAGCGCTTCTGTGATCAACCGTTTTTCATGGTCGAACAGGTTGAGCGTCTGGTTGGCTGTTCGCCTCGACAGGAGGGCATCGGACAGGTGAAAATCTTCGGGCAGGAGGTGCTCCCCCTCGCACAGTATGACGGCCCGCTCAACGATGTGCTGTAATTCGCGGACGTTGCCAGGCCAGGCATATCGGCGCAGTTTAGCGCGTGCATCGGGATGGATACTCAGGCTTTCTTTGCGGTATTTCCTGGCATATTGGCCCAAAAAGTGATCGGCCAACAGGTCAATGTCTTCCCCGCGTTCGCGCAAGGGGGGAATTCGAATTTCTACCGTATTGATGCGGTACAACAGGTCTTCCCGGAATGCACCAGAGGCGGCCATTTCCCAAAGCGGTTGGTTGGTAGCGCAGATGACGCGGATATCCACGGGTACATTTCGATCGCTGCCCACGGGCATAATCGTGTGGGTTTGCAATGCTTGCAACAACTTGGCTTGTAAGGAAACGGGGATATTGCCGATCTCATCGAGGAAAAGTGTGCCGCGGTTGGCCAGTGAAAACCGGCCTGCCCGATCCTCGACGGCACCGGTGAATGCGCCCTTGCGGTGACCAAACAGTTCGCTCTCGAATAACGACTCCGGCACTGCACCCATGTCTACTGAGATAAAAACGGGTTGGGAGCGCTGTGATTTGCGGTGAATGGCCCGGGCGACCACCTCTTTGCCCACGCCATTTTCGCCCAGCAGCAGAACGTTGGCATCGGTAGTGGCCACTTTATCCACCATTTTCAGTACGTTTTGTATGGGTGCCGACCGTCCGATGATGTCGCTGAAGGGTTGGTCGAGCGCGGCGCTCATGGCCGACTGCACAGTACGAGCCTCGGCCAGGCGGGTCTGGGTTTGAGAAAGTTCAAAAACGGCGTGCGTGGTGGCGAGTAGCTTCTCGTTGCGCCAGGGTTTTTCCAAAAAATCCGTTGCGCCGGCCTTTACCGCCTCCACCGCTCGCGATACGTCGCCGTAAGCCGTGACCATCAGCACCTGTACAGCCGGGCGCAGTTCCTTGATCTTGCGCAACCAAGCCAAACCCTCCTGTCCGTCGGAGCGGCCTTTGCTGAAATTCATGTCCAGCAACACTACGTCCGGCTCGTACTGATCGAGCAAGCGCGGCAGGTGGTACGGGTTGGTTTCGCAAAAAACGGACTTGTAGTGCTGGCGCAACAGCATGCTCAGGGCCAGATTGATGTCCTCGTCATCGTCCACGATCAGGATGGTGCCGTGTTTTTTCATACTTAGAAGGTTTCTGGTTAGAAGGTTTTGGGTTTGAAGGTTTCGGGTTTGAAGGTTTTGGGTTTGAAGGTTTCTGGTTGGGGCGAAGGTAGGACAGCGTGCGCGAAAGCGGACATCAGTGTTCGGAATCGAACAGTTTTTTCAATGACCATTTTTTCAAAAAATTGATTTCCAAAACCTTATAGAATTGGCATGATATGGGTTTCCTCCCAACCAGAAACCTTCCAACCCAAAACCTTCAAACCTTCAAACCTTCAATCCAGAAACCTATTTCAATGGATAGAAAAATCGAGAAGAAGCGCTTCACCTGGCAACGAATAGCAATGGTGGTCGCGGGTGTTGTTGCGGTGGTCTACATTGGCCGCACACTGTACCAGGATGCGGGCACGTCCAAACTGAATGTGGAGCAGGAACGCCTGCTGCTGGACACCGTGCGGCATGCCAATTTTAAGGAGTTCATACCGGTAACTGGTGTGGTGCTGCCTATCCGATCCGTGGTCATCGCAGCCAGTGAGGGCGGCAAGGTGGAGGAGAAAATGGTAGAGGACGGTGCTATGCTCCGTGCCGGACAAACGATCCTACGCCTCAGCAACCCCGACCTGCAATTGAACTACCTCTCGCAAGAGGCCAGTATCGTCAATCAGATCAACCAGATACAAAATATGAACCTCCTGCGCGAGCAGCAGGGGCTAACCTTGCGGGAAACCATGCTCGACATTGAGCACAACCTCAACCTGTATAGCAAGCGCATTAAGCGCAATCGAGTACTTGCCAATCAAGGGGCTCTCGCACCCGTGGACGTGGACGAAATGGAGGATGAGCATGCTAACCTCATGCGCCGTAAAGCCTTGTTGGCCAGAACAATCGAAAAGGACAGCCTCTCTGGACTAATCCAGGAACGCCAAATGAAAAACTCCCTCGATCTCATGCAACGAAACCTGGAGATCGCCCGCCTGAGCCTCGACAACCTGACCGTGAAGGCACCCATTGACGGCCAACTTTCCGGCCTGGCTTCCGAGATCGGCGAGTCGATCAGTGAGGGTGTACAGATTGCCCAACTGGACGACCTGAGCAACTTCAAAATCCGCGTTCGTATTGACGAATTCTATATCTCGCGGGTGTTTCCCGACCAAAAGGGAACGTTCGAGTTTGCCGGAAAGGCATACACGCTCAAGATCACCAAAATCTACCCGCAGGTTGTCAGCGGGGCTTTCGAGGCCGATATGGCTTTTGTCAGTGCTTTCCCCAAGGCGATCAAGCGCGGGCAGACGGTGTCCGTAAAACTGGAGCTCAGCGCCGAAGAGGAGGCCACGCTTTTAGCGCGGGGCGGTTTTTATCAAAATACGGCCGGAAACTGGGTGTACATGGTCGTGCCGGGCACACGAAAAGCCGTGAAACGAACCATTCGACTCGGCCGCCAGAACCCCAATTTTTACGAAGTGCTCAACGGCCTCGTGCCAGGCGACGTGGTGATCACTTCCGGTTACGACAGTTTTGGAGACAAAGAAGAATTGCTGCTAAAATGAACAGTGCCAACGGGCAACGGCATGGAATTAAGCTATCCAACAACAAAAACAACAGCCCTGCTCAATCCGCATCACATACCGTTTATCACTAAAAAAAGATGATCAAGACTACCAAACTTGTAAAAATCTACCGCACCGACGAGGTGGAGACCATGGCACTCAACGAGGTGAACGTCGAAATTGCCGAAGGCGAGTTCGTATCAGTCATGGGGCCGTCGGGCTGTGGCAAGTCCACATTGCTCAACGTGTTGGGCATGATTGACAGCCCCTCCGGCGGCACCTACCATTTCAACGGCGAGGAAGTGGGCGGCCTGCCCGAGCGCAAACGCGCCAACGTACGTAAGCACAACCTCGGTTTCGTTTTCCAGAGTTTCAACCTGATTGACGAGTTGACCGTGTACGAAAACATTGAGCTGCCCATGCTGTACACCAAAACGCCCGCCACCCAGCGCAAGCAACGAGTGGAGGAATTGCTGGAAGGCATGAACATCATGCACCGCCGCAACCACTTCCCGCAACAACTTTCCGGTGGTCAGCAACAACGGGTGGCTGTAGCCCGCGCTGTAGTGAACAAACCCAAACTCATACTCGCAGACGAACCCACCGGTAACCTCGACAGCGCCAACGGCGACGAGGTGATGAAAATCCTGTCCGACCTCAACGCCGCAGGTACCACAATCCTCATGGTAACCCACTCGCAGTACTGTGCCGAGTTTGGCAACCGCATTATACGCATGCTCGATGGCCAAGTGGTCACAGAGAACATAGTCCGTCAGTATTTATGAAAAGGTTTCGGGTTAGACGGTTTCTGGTTAGACGGTTTCTGGTTGTTCACCCTCTCAGTATAACCAAAAACTCTCCAACCCGAAACTCTCCAACCCGAAACCCTCCAACCTTCTAACCTAAAAATGATTCAACTCACAAACATTGAACGCTATTTCAAATCGGGCCTCCTCACTACCTGGGTACTTCGCGACATCAACCTGAGCATCCAGCAGGGCGAGTTCGTGACCATCATGGGGCCGAGCGGATCGGGCAAGAGTACCTTGCTCAATATCCTTGGCATGCTTGATCAGCCTGACAACGGCGAGTACCGGTTCCTCGACGAGCGCGTACACCGTTTCACGGAAAAACGCCGCACGGAACTGCACAAACACTACATCGGCTTCGTGTTTCAGGCTTACCACCTGATTGACGAACTGACTGTGTACGAAAACATCGAAACGCCCCTGCTGTACCGCGATGTGAAAAGCGCCGAACGAAAGGCAATGGTGGCCGACGTGCTCGACCGGTTCAATATGGTGGCCAAAAAAGACCTGTTCCCCAGCCAGCTCTCCGGCGGTCAACAACAACTCGTGGGTGTGGCACGGGCCATCATCGGCAAGCCCAAACTGCTGCTGGCTGACGAACCTACGGGCAACTTGCACACCACTCAGGGCGAGTCAATAATGGAACTGTTCGCCCAGCTGCACAGCGAAGGTATGACCATCGTACAGGTGACGCACAACGAAAAAAATGCCCAGTATGGAACCCGCCTTATCCAACTGCGCGACGGGTTTGTACGGGAGGACAACGCGGTTTGATTCAACCTTCTCGGCTATGATTCAAAATTTTCACTTCCAAAGCCTGCGAGACGCAATCACCCCGCGAGTCATGCACCGGAGCAACAATCCCTCCAGCATTTCCTTTCGGCTGAAAACCACCGATGTGTCCGGGACTATCGCCTCGCTGCAGGCGCTGTGGGAAAAACACGCACCTGGACTGCCTTTCCGGTATGAGTTTATGGACGAGCAGTTTGATCGGCTCTACCACTCCGAACGGTGAGCGGGTGAGCGAGTGAGCGAGTGAGCGGGTGAGCGACTGAGCGAGTGAGCGGTGATCGGGTGAGCGAGTGAGCGGGACGAGTAGCGCAACGTGGTAAAAAAAATGAAACGAAAGATCTCGAGGAGAAAGAGCCTCTTTGCCAGTTTTCGCGACATCACGCTCTGTGAGCCTCAAAAAACTCAGCTAGCCTCTTTGCCACTTTTCGCGACATCACGTCGGGCTATTTATTAGTACATAACAAAACTGCATAGTATGCAACTCAACGTATTGTTCCGCACAATTGCCCGCAACCCGCTATACACCGGAATCAATATTTTCGGCCTAACAGTGGGCATTGCTGCGGCCCTGCTCATCTTCCGTATGGTGCGTTACGAGATGGGCTTCAACAAGCACTTTGATAACTACGACCGCATTGTGCGGGTGGTATCGGTGTCGCAATTGCCTACAGGAGCCGAAGCGAGGAGCGTATGCACGCCTATACCGGCGATGGATGCTATTGTGGCTTCCACGCCCCAGTTCGAGGCAGTGAGCCGCATCCGCGAATTTTGGGGCACGCTCGCACTGCCAGATCCCAATGGGGGCAATGCCCCGTTGAAAAAATTCAGCAATGGCCAGGGGGAGGTAGCTATGGTTGTCGAACCCGCCTTCGATCTAATTTTCCGCCTTTCCTGGCTCGCAGGCGATGCAAGCACAGCCTTTGGCGAGCCAAACTCGGTAGTGCTGACCAAGACCTGGGCCGAAAAATTTTTCCCAACCGCCCAGGAAGCTATGGGTAAGGTACTCATAGCAGATAACGCTGCTCCTGTCACTGTACGGGGTATAGTGGCCGATTTGCCGGACAATTGTGATTTCCCCGTTCCGTATTTTGTTAGCTGGCTGACGTGCAAGTCATACCCCAACTTGTTTTTTTACGACGAAACCTCCTGGGGCAGCTGCAGTTCCAACTATCAACTGTACGCCCTGATCAATCGTGCCGATCAAACAGCCGCCGCCAATGCGGCACTGGCTAAAGTGGGGACGGGCGAGTACAAAGACCGCAGGACGGGCAAAAAAAATCGCAAGCATGTGGTGCAGCCCTTGTCTGACTTGCATTACAACGAAGACTACAACCATTCCGGCACACACACAACGAGCATGGCCCGGCTGCGCATACTCGGTGGCATCGGTATCCTGATCCTGGTATTGGCTTGCTTCAACTACATCAACCTCGCCACAGCACAGGCGACCATGCGGGCCAGAGAAGTAGGCGTGCGCAAAACCCTTGGCGGCGGGCGCTGGCAATTGACCTGGCAGTTTTTGACTGAAACAGGTGTGATCGTGGCGACGTCCATCGGTAGTGGAGCCTTTTTGGCTATGGTTTGCGCTCCATTGCTCAAGTATATCTCGGAAGTGCCTGATGCAGAGCCGTTTTTGTCCTTGCCCGAAGTATGGTTTTTTTTGCTGCTGTTGGGCGTAGGCGTTACGGTCATGGCTGGACTTTACCCGGCCTTTGTAATGGCGGGTTTCAAGCCGGCGACCGCACTGCGTGGCAAGTCGGGCCAAAGCAAACTGGCTGGTGCTCCTTTGCGCAAAAGCCTTGTTGTGCTCCAATTCGCCATAGCACAAACGCTCATCATTGCCGCTCTGGTCACATTGAGGCAGCTCGACTACATCCGCTCTCGTGATCTTGGTTTTTCCCAAGACCTCGTTTACTCGTTTCAGATCGGCATTGACAGCGCCTCGCTTCAGCGGCAGGCGGCGCTGAAGCAAGCCATATTGAACATCCCCACGGTAGAGGCTGTGAGCCTGAATAGCGACCAGCCTTTGTCGGGCAACACCTGGTCGTCCAATTTTCGCTTCGGTTCGCGGCCGGAGGACGAGCCTTACGGTATCAGCCTAAAACACTGTGACGAGGACTACGCCAAAACTTACGGCATACGCTTGCAGGCGGGCAAGTGGTACACTGCATCCGACACCATACGGCAAGGAGTGGTAAACAGTACGTTGTTGCGCAAATTGGGAATTACAAACCCGGATGAGGCTGTTGGCCAAAAACTGCGCCTCGGGAGTTCGACAGAGGTGGAAATCACCGGCGTGACCGAAGATTTTCACTCGCACAGCCTGCATGAAGAACACGAACCTTTGCTGATGATCACCCAAAAGGTATTTTACTGGGTGGTAGGAGTAAAAATACGACCGGATGACTTGAACGAAACCACGGCGGCCATTCAAAAAGCCTATGACGGTGTTTTCCCCGAGCAGGTGTTCGAGGGCCGCTTCCTCGACGAGTCTATCGCCGAGATGTACCGCGACGAAGACCGCTTGTCGTCCACCTGCAAGGGCTTCGGGTTGTTGGCCGTGCTCATTTCCTGCCTCGGGCTGTTTGGGCTGGCGGCTCATGCGGCGCAAAAGCGAACCAAGGAAATCGGTATCCGCAAGGTGCTGGGTGCCACTGTGTCGGGCATTGTCGGGTTGTTGTCCAGTGATTTTTTGAAACTCGTGCTCGTGGCCCTGCTCATCGCCGTGCCGCTGGCCTGGTACCTGATGGACAAATGGTTGACCGACTTTGCTTTCCGAATCGCCATGCCATGGTGGGTGTTTGCTCTGTCGGGCGTATTGGCGATGCTGGTCGCGTTCGGAACGGTGGGATACCAGAGCGTGAAGGCTGCACTGGCCGACCCGGTGCGGTCGCTTCGGAGCGAGTGAGCGAGTGAGCGGGTGAGCGGTGTGAGCGAGTGAGCGAGTGAGCGGTGTGAGCGGGTGAGCGGTGTGAGCGGGTGAGCGGCACGACATTGCACAAAAAAGGATTATGGAGATTCACAGAGTTTAAGAGGAAACAGAGAAAAAAAGGGAACGAAAATATCCAAATCCACTCGTAATCAAACACTTATTTACCCTGTGTTCTCTTAAATTCCAAGAGACTCTGTGCAACCTTTTTTGCCGCGTCGGGGCAAACCTCAGTGAGCCTCAAAAAACTCCAAGAGCCTCTGTGACACTTGACTTCGAAGTCACGCTGGACATTCATCATTCATCATTCAT
>JBJXEZ010000189.1:0-7359 GCA_046153695.1 Saprospiraceae bacterium | reverse complement strand
AATTCCGCCAAAACCCTGTCGAACAAGGTCATATCCGCTTGATTGTTTTTCAGATAGGCATAGTCGTCTTTCAACGAATTCACCCAGCTGTAGCCGGGCCCGACCATGTCCTTGATGTGCGCTTGATGGATCGCCAGGGCGCTGTTGTAATCGCCGTTGAGCAAGTACAAATGCGCCAGATTCATTTTCATATTGAGGTCATCGGGGTATAGTTGCACGGCCCGTTTGAAGGTAGCCAGCGAAGCCGCGTATTGTTTGTTGCCAAAATAATACCAGCCGATTCCCATCAAAACCGGGTTTCTCAGCTGCGCGGTATCAAGGTTCTCCACTTTCGTAGCAGCGGGAAATTCCTTACCGTTTACCATGCGTGTATAACCCGTGACCTTGCCTGTTTCATCCTTTATCATCGTTTTCACAGCCTGAAACTCCTCGTTTACAAACTGCAGGGGTGTGGTAAAATACATTTTGGCGTGTGTCCCGCTGGTAAAGAAATGGTATTCGTTGTCCTTTTTGCCGATGGCTGCCCAGGTGTCGTCAAAAATATAAATGCCTTCGTAGGATCTCAGGGTTTCCTCCGGTACCGTTATGCTCGTTACCTGTTTGGGTTCGCGGTAGAAATTTTTCCAGTTATACGCCTTCGCCACGCTGTTGATCACTTCCCCCAGTAGCCTGCCGTTATCGGAATTCAGGAAAATAGCCACCCCGTATCCGTCCTCCAGACTACCAAAAAATTGTCCACAAAACCCGTCGTTGCCGGCCCCGTGCTGGAAATAAACCGCGCCGTTGTGGTCTTCAATAAAAGTGCCCATGGCGGACGGGCCGTTGTTGTACGGCGTGAGGTGCAGTTTGACCATTTCCGGGCTCAATACTTTGGACGGCTGGCCTTTCCAGGCCAGCTGCATGTCGATGATATAACGACACAGGTCGCTGGGCGTCATCCAAAGGCCTGCGGCGGCCTGCTCGGGATAGACGTGGAATTTCCGTTCGATCGGCGTGCCGTCGCCGTTGTAGGCAGAGGCACACATGGGCCATTTGTCCTTAGCCGGCGGCTGCGCGTACGTGCTGCTAACCATGCCGATGGGTTTCAACACGTTGTTGTACATCCAGACATCATAAACCTGCCGGGTGACATCGCTGAGCAATACCTGTGAAATAGTGGTACCGCCGCCGGAATACTGAAACCGCAGGTCGGGCTCAAACGCACTGCGCACGGCCGGCGTGAACGAGGGCTTTTTGCCGTCCAGCACCTCGTACACCGTGGGTACAGGTCCGTTGATATCGTGCCCCGGAAAGCCGTGTACCGTCAGCCCCGCCTGGTGGCTGAGCAACTGGGCGAGGGTTATTTTTTTGCCTTTCGACAGCGAATCGTAGGGGAATTTCCAGGATGTGAGGTAGGTATTGACGTCGGTGTAGAGCTCGACCTGTTTCTCTTGCGCGAGCTTGAGGATGCCCACCGCGTTCAGGGTTTTGCTGATGGAGCCCGGCTCGAAAAGCGTCTCGGTGGTCATGGGCCGCTGCTCGGCCACGTCGGCCCAGCCATAAGCCTTTGCCCAGTCGATCTGGTGATCATGGATCACGGCAATACTCATACCGTTCACCTTGTATTTGGCCATTTGTTCGGCAATGGTGGCCGGCTTCGCGCCGTTGACGATGATGCCGCCGGTGATGTTGTTTTCCACCGCCCTGATCTTTTCAAGCGTTTCGGGAGAATAGTTGTTTTGGCAAAAAATCTGGCTGCTGCAAAGCAACAGGGCGAGGAAGGTGTGTACGGATCTCATGCAGTGGTAAAGGTGCTTGGACATGATAAATGAAATAGCGGCACAAGGTACGTGGCGCCCCGGCGCAGATGGGGTTCCAAATGTAAAAGAGTGTAAAGAGAAGGTAAAAGTTGCGTGTTTTTTTGTTCGATGTTGGATGGTAACCAAGGTGACACCTCGTTAATAAAATCTTGTGCCGATTATGCAAACTGGTTTTACGGGCTTAACCTGATACGCCCTGAAAAACAAGGTGACGTCTCCGACGCGGGAGGAGGTGTCGTCTCGTTTACCCGTTCACTTTGTGACAACACCAGGTAAAGTACCAATGGGAGTGAGGAGGTAAATATCGTTTATTGATATTGCAATAAATTTCAGTATTTTTGTAGCATTAGAAGATCAAAAATTAAGTAGAGAAGTTGCTTTGACTTTTGGGATTAAGTTGTAGAGGCGAGATCACCATGCGCCAGAAAATTAAATCTTATGCAATTGAAACTTGAATCTGCTAAGTAACGAAAGTTCGCCCATTTGTCTTTCTACCATGAAAACACTTTTTTTTCTTTCAATTACTGTTTTTTCTCCTCTCTTTGTTGCCGCCCAGGGGCCCCTCCCATCCAATGCTACCTGCCACCAGGCATTGAATATAAATGGTTGCGGCAATGTTCCCCAAATAATACCGCTCAGCCCCGGCCAAGGCGATCCCAACTTTATTCAAGACGGAGTGAACGCCGGTTGCATAGTCGATCCAAGCTTAGATTACAACTTCTCGTTTTTTTATTTTCAAGCACAAGCCAATGGCAAATTTGGCTTTGCTGTGGAGTCGGCCAACCCCAACCTGGCCACCGACATTGACTTCAATGTGTGGGGACCCATCAGCAATGTAGCCCAAATCTGCAACTTCGTGAGCAACAACCAGCCCATCCGTTCTTCCTTTGATGAAGGTTCTGACCTGACCGGACTGGCCGATGTTCACCCTGTTTTCGGCAACGCAGTCACGGACAATTTTGATTGTGGCAGCCCAGCCACTCCGGGCACCGATCCGCCATTCGGCACCGCCGACGATTTTGTGCGCCGAATAAATGTGCAGATTGGCGAAATCTATGTCATCATGCTCGACGACTTTGACGGAACTATTGAAAATGATGGGATCGCCATAGATTTTTCTGGCACCTCGAATGGGGTACTCGGGCTGAGCAACACGACCATTACGGTGAGCAACGACACTTTTTTTTGCCCTGGCCTCCCGGTGCAACTACAAGTAAACGGCGGGTTGACTTATGCTTGGTCACCCGCTACGGGGCTTTCTTGCTTTGATTGTCCAAACCCATTTGCCAGCCCGAATGCCACCACAACCTACGAAGTAACGGTAGTAGATGTTTGCGAAACGGTAACGAAATTCGTGACGGTCGCTCTACTGCCCCTCCCCGCTTTCTCGCTGGGTCAAGACACGGTCGTTTGCGCGAGCCAGCTCCCGCTCGCGCTCGCTGCTCCCGGCACCGCGCTGTGGCAGGACGGCAGCAGCGCGAATATTTTTGCTGCCGCCCAGCCTGGCCTTTACTGGGCCGAGTTCACAGGCGCGAACGGCTGCCAATTCCGCGACAGCCTGACTTTGGCACTCAAACCATCTGCCCAAACGCAATCCTCCGCCCAGCCCTGCCACGGCCAGCCCTACGTTTGGAACGGTCAGGCTTTCAGCACCGACACCACGGTGTGCGCCACCTTTTCAGGGCTGAACGGATGCGACTCCACGCACTGCCTCACGCTCGCATTTTTTTATCCTTTAATAGCCTTTGACACGAGCATTTGCAGTGGCCAAACACTCGCATGGCTCGGCACGGATTATTCAATATCGGGCATTTATGCCGACACGGTGCTGCTCGGCGGATGCCTCACAGCCACGCATTTGGATTTGGAAATACTGCCCATCGCTGCCGAATTGCTTTCGGGCGACCCGCTCTGCCACGGCGACAGCACGGGGTTTGTCGAGTTGACCAACATCACGGGGGGGATTGGGACGGTCTCTTTCAGCCTGAATGGCGGGGCGCCAACCAATATGCCAATGTTTGGCGACCTCCCGGAGGGCAATTGGGAAGTGCTGGCAACGGACGCTGCGGGATGCACGGCCACATTCTCGTTCGAGCTCGTCGACCCACCCGCGCTGGCGGTGGAACTGGGCCAGTCGCCAGAATTGATTGTTGGAGACACTTACGCCATCCCGGTGCAGGTGAATCAGTCGGGCGTGTTCCAGTATGCTTGGTCGCCGCCCGATGGGCTGGATTGCTCGGACTGCCCCAACCCAGTGGCAACGGCCAGTGAAGAGATAACCTACACACTTTTGCTCACCAATGCGGCTGGCTGCGAGGCAGCGGCATTGCTGCTCATCCGCATCCAAGAGGGCGAAATCTATGTGCCCAATATTTTCTCGCCCGACGGCGATGGGCAAAACGACTGGCTGACCATTTTTGGAAACCCCGCCCAAAGGCTCGCTATAGATTTGTTCAGCGTGTATAACCGCTGGGGAGAATTGATCTTTGAAACCCGATCGTTGGGGCTGAATGACGAACAGTCGGGCTGGGATGGGCGGCAGAAAGGGCGGCCGGTATTGCCCGGTGTGTACGTCTGGCTTGCAGATATCCGGATGGCCGATGGCTCGCTGTTGCACAAACACGGCGAAGTGGCGGTGTTGCGGTAAGTCGAGATCAAACAAGATCAAGAGGCGAAAAGGGTTATACTGGAAAAAAATAGATAGTATACAGAATAAGAGTGATTAGATGACGTGCAGCTATCTTAGCGGAATGGCTCAGCCCGCGCACGGTGGATACGCATCGAAACAACATTATCAAAAACTCGAAGTTCAGGGAATCTCTAGGCTGGTGCAGTTTGCGGTGCGGAATAAATTGGTTTAATTATGAACAGACCAGGTTGCCTTTATGTGTTTTTCGCCATTTTCGCTCTGGCAGGCCTCGCCTGTGGCGCATGGGGCGTATTGAGTTTTATAAGCAGAAACCGAATCTTAAATGAAGGTGTCAAAACCACTGGAACCATCATCGAACTGGCCCGGGGCGGCAAGGGCAACAGTGTCACGCCGGTGATCCGTTTTAAAGACAATGACGGCGACAGTGTGCTGTACCGCTCTAATTTTTCCAGCGGGGTCAGTTCCTACTATGTTGGCCAACAAATGGTTATGTGGTACATGCCCTCCAACCCAAAGGAAGATGTGGTGGTAGAAGGCATGGGCTGGACCGCTTTTTTCCCCTTTATTTTTTTACTCGTGCACGGCGGGATCGGTTTTGGCGGCATCTTTTGGATCGAGCGGAACAGAAACCGGCAAAAGTGGTTGCTTGAAAACGGGCAAGAAGTGAAGGCTCAATTCTTCAAGATAAACACCCACCATGGTAAATCCAACATGAGGTACACCGTCACTTGCAAGTGGACCGATCCGTCCACCAACCAGACCTATACCTTTGAAAGCGAGTCGGTGCCTTTCAACCCGGAGGATTTGGTGGCTAAGCAGCATGGCCTGCTGAGGGTGCTGATCGATCCTGCCAAACCAAAGCGGTTTTGGGTGGATATGTCATTTCAAGGATAGAGGCTGTCTAAAATTTTTTGACGAATTGACTTTTAATGGATTTTGAGCTGAGACAAGGCAAATTTTGCAGGCATTGGTTTGTGAGATGTCATGGGGTTCGTGCAAAAAGGTCTTAGCGAACCTCTATTCAAAACAATATTTTTAATTTTGGCAAATCGAATCCTATAAGGTTTTCAAAACCTTATAGGATTTTATAAGAATCAAAATATAATTCCGAAGCAAATTTCCAACATGGACTTTTTGCCCCCCCCATATCACCTCATTTTTCCAGCAAGGCCCGTGCCTTAGCAAAATCCTTGTGTGTAATACCCCTGCGCTCCAGATCATCCAAATCCGCCAGAAAACCCTCCCGGAAAGTAGGGTATTGGCTTACATCCCCGAAACCGCTGGTTTTCCAGGATTTGTCTTTCCAGGCGGTATAGACTTTTTCTGCCTCCGGCCAGTTGCCGCCGAGCAAATGACCCAGCGCCAGACTGGTGCAACCCCAGGTGGTATTGGGCCATACCTGCAAGCCGCGTTCCACCGATTTGACTGCCCCGGCGTAGTCCTGCATAAGGAGTTGGCTCCAGGCGGCATTGGCGCAGGCGGAGGCCAGTGCCTGAGCGATAGTCGTATCTGCCGGATTAGATTTTAGCTTATCCTCAAGATTTTGTACGGATTTTAGGCGTTCCCGTAATAAGCGAGTATTTTCAATATTTGCTCTCTCCTGCCGGTTTCGTACTTCGGCGATGGAATCTGCCGCTATTTTGGCGAGGATGTTACGGATATTCCGTGCTACTAACGCAGCTTCGCCTTGTGGGGCCAATTGGTCAGATAAATCGGCGAAACGTAGCGCGGTGTGGAAATTGTGGTACATTGTTATTTTTTCATCAGTCGCTGGATCATAAGTTACGATGCTTCCTTTTAGCAAAAAATACTTCGCGCAACCGATCAGTTGGTTCTGGAGGGAATCACTTGGAAGCAGCCCCTCATTTTTCAGCAGCACGAGGCAATTCTCCTCCTGCATCAGTTCATTTTCGATGCGTTGCTGTACGCTCAATTCAGCAACAAAACCCTTTTGGTCCAAATTGCACAAGCCGCAGAAGTAAGGAAAAAAACGCTTCCCGGCGCCAACGGCCACGCGCTGCTGAGTGGGCGAGAAAGCTACGGCATAGCACTCCCCGTTTAGCTGCCAGCTTTGGGCGGCCTGCTTTTTGTCTGTTTGGATGGTAATCCACAACTTGGCCGTTTTATCGTCACTGCCCGTCAAGACCTGTTTGCCGTCCGGGGAAAAGGCCACCGACCTGACGGAGGAAGTATGTCCGGAGAAGGTCTGCAATTCCCTGCCCGACAAGTCCCACAACTTGGCCGTTTTATCGTCACTGCCCGTCAATATCTGTTTGCCCCCGCCTGGGTCGGCAGGGCAAGCCGGGGAAAAGGCCACCGAGTTGACGGAGGAAGCATGTCCGGAGAAGGTCTGCAACTCCCTGCCTGACAAGTTCCACAACTTCGCTGTTTTATCGTAACTGCCTGTCAAGACCTGTTTGCCCCCGCCTGGGTCGGCAGGGCAAGCCGGGGAAAAGGCCACCGAGCTGACGGTGGTATCATGGCCTATGAAGGTCTGCAACTCTCTGCCCGACAGGTCCCACAACTTTGCCGTTTTATCGTAACTGCTGGTCAAGACCTGTTTTCCGTCCGGGGAAAAGGCCACCGAGTTGACGGAGGAAGTATGTCCGGAGAATTTCTGCAACTCCCTGCCCGACAAGTCCCACAACTTCGCCGTTTGATCGTAACTGCCCGTCAAGACCTGTTTGCCGTCCGGGGAAAAGGCCACCGACCTGACGTAGGATGCATGTGTGAATAAGGCATGCAACTTCCCGTCCGACAAGTCCCACAACCTCGCCGTGTTATCGTCACTGCCCGTCAAGATCTGTTTTCCGTCCGGGGAAAAGGCCACTGACCTGACGTAGGAAGCATGTGTGAAGAAGTCCTGCAACTCCCTGCCCGGCAAGTTCCACAACTTCGCTGTTTTATCGT
>JBJXEZ010000056.1:0-3272 GCA_046153695.1 Saprospiraceae bacterium | reverse complement strand
ACCTGCAAGCCGGGCTTACCAAGTCCGAGGCCCTGCGCCAAGCGAAATTAGACCTGCTGGACGAGGCCGGTGCCGATGCCCGCAAGACACCTTACCACTGGGCGGCCTTCACCCTTTCGGGTTCGGACGGCCCTGTGGAACTGCCCAATAGCGGCTGGCCGTGGTGGCTTTGGGCGTTGGTTGTTTCGGGGGTGCTGTTATTGGTGTATTACCGCTTTTGGCGTAAAAAATAGTGTCAAAGCAGCTCGCTGCGTTTGAGCAACTACTTTTTACGCCGCTTATGGAAGTCATTTGCGCAAACCGGGCATACCAGGCATGCCCATTTTGCCCATGCCACCGCCTTTGGTCATCTGGTGCATGAATTTGCGCATATCGTTGAAATTCTTGATGAACAGATTTATCTGATCCGGCGTCTGGCCACAACCCCGCGCGATGCGTTTTTTGCGGCTAAGGCTTAGTATATCGGGGTCTTGCCGCTCGGCCGGCGTCATACTTTGGATAATGGCCTCTACGCGCAGGATTGCCTTGTCGTCGATATTGATGTCTTTGACCGCCTTGCTCATCCCGGGTATCATACCGAGCAGGCTCTTGAGGTCGCCCATTTTTTTAATCTGGTGCATTTGGCCAAGGAAGTCGTTGAAGTCGAACTTGTTCTGGCGGATGCGTTTTTCCACACGTTTGGCCTCTACCTCGTCCATTTCGAGTTCCGCCTTTTCCACAAGCGAAACAATGTCGCCCATACCGAGGATGCGCTGGGCCATGCGGTCGGGGTAAAACACATCAAGCGCCTCGAGTTTTTCGCCAACCGAAGCGAATTTGATGGGCTTGCCTACGGTGTATTTGATCGAAAGGGCCGCACCGCCACGGGTATCGCCGTCGAGTTTGGTGAGTACTACACCATCGTAGTTGATCCGCTGGTTGAACGCCTCTGCGGTGTTCACGGCATCCTGACCGGTCATGGAGTCCACCACAAAAAGCGTTTCGGTAGGACTGATGGCAGATTTAATGGCCTCTACTTCGGCCATCATGACCTCGTCCATGGCCAAGCGGCCAGCGGTGTCCACGATGACGACCTGGTGGCTGTTTGCTTTGGCGAACTTGATGGCATTCCGGGCGATTTCGACCGGATTTTTATTCTCTTCTTCTTTGTAAACCGGCACGTTGAGGCTGGCACCGAGCACACCCAACTGGTCAATGGCCGCCGGACGGTACACGTCGCAGGCTACGAGCAGGGGTGACAGTTTGCGGTTTTCTTTCAGGTAGCGGGCTAGTTTGCCACAAAAAGTCGTTTTACCGCTGCCTTGCAAGCCCGCCACCAATACCACGCCGGGGTTGCCTTTTGTGTTGATTCCCACGGATTGGCCGCCCATGAGTTCGGTCAATTCATCCATCACGATCTTGACCATCAACTGGCCAGGGTTCACGTTGCGCAGCACGTTTTCGGTGCCGAGGGCCTTGTCTTTCACCTTGTCGGTGAATTCCTTGGCAATCTTGTAGTTCACGTCGGCGGAAACCAGTGCGCGGCGAATTTCCTTGATACTTTCCGCCACATTGATCTCTGTGATTCGGTTGTTGCCTTTGAGCACTTTGAACGCTGACTCAAGGCGGTCGCTTAAACTGTCGAACATAAAAAAAGTGAATTGCGAATGTGGTACTGTTGCGAAGCGCAAAGGTAAGGCACTGATTTTATGACCAAGAACTTTTGGGCAAATGGCGAGCGGCCTTTTTTTCAGAAAGGCGGCGTTTAGCCTCCTTTCGGGCGGTAACTGCGCCAGCTGGTATGGTGGTTTTTTTGCGCTTTTTTTGTTCAACCAGGGCTGCCTGTATCAATCGAATCAATTTTTGGGCGGCCATGGTTTTGTTGGCCAATTGGGAACGCTTGGTCTGGTTGGTGACCGAAAGGAGGCCGTCAGCAGATATTTTACCCGCCAGTTTTTGGAAAACGCGCTCTTTTTGTTCGGCGGTCAGGGCTTTTGAAGTGGCTACTTCGAAGCACGCTTCTACTTTGGTTTCCACCTTGTTCACGTTTTGGCCGCCTTTACCGCCCGAGCGAGACGTTCGGTAGACAAGTTCTTGAAACAGCAGATCGGTGTTCATGGCATTGTGCTTTTCAAAAAAAAACCTCCGCCGGATTCCGGCGGAGGTTTCAACATGTATCCTTCAGACGTCTCGCCAGCCTTAAGCCAGTTTGACATTGACTGCATTCATGCCTTTTTTGCCGCGTTGCGTGTCGTAGGTGACGGAATCGCCTTCGCGAATATCGTCAATGAGACCGCTAACGTGTACGAAGATTTCTTCGCCGGATTTGGAATCAACAATGAAGCCAAAGCCTTTGGTGTCATTGAAGAACTTTACTGTTCCACTGTACATTGGTAACAACTTTAAAAATGATATTTGGCAATATGCCGGCGCAAAGGTGCGCATATTTTCTCGAGAATCCACAATTTTTTCACTGACGGATAAAAATAACTCGCGCGGTGTGTTTACGAGCATGTTAAAACAAAAAAAACCTCCGCCGAAGATCCGACGGAGGTTCCAACATGGTATCACTTCAAATGTCTGACTGGTTGCTTAAGCCAGTTTGACATTGATTGCGTTCATGCCTTTTTTGCCGCGTTGCGTGTCGTACGTGACAGTATCACCCTCACGGATGCTGTCAATGAGGCCGCTAACATGTACGAAGATTTCTTCGCCGGTGCTGGAATCAACGATAAAGCCAAAACCTTTGGTGCCGTTGAAAAATTTTACTGTTCCAGTGTGCATTGGTAAAAAAAATTTAAAAAATGATGCTTGGCAATTTGCCGGTGCAAAGGTGTGGATATTTTTTTAGTGCTGCACAGGATTTTTTTCATTCGGTTTCATCATTGAGGTACAAAGACAGCGGAAAGCCGATATTTGCGCCCCGTTTTACTAACAACGGAGTTAAACTCATCATTGAACATGGAACTGTCTGCCCGCTATACCCCCTCTGAAATTGAGTCCCGTTGGTACGAACACTGGGAAAAGTCCGGCTATTTCCGCTCTACACCCGACGACCGCGAGCCGTTCAGTATCGTTATCCCGCCGCCCAACGTGACCGGCCTGTTGCACATGGGCCATATGTTGAACAACACGATTCAGGATATTCTCATCCGTAAAGCCCGCCTTGATGGCAAAAATGCTTGCTGGGTGCCCGGCACCGACCATGCCTCTATTGCCACTGAAGCCAAGGTAGTGCGCTGGTTGCGCGAGGAGAAAAAACTGCGCAAAGCCGACCTTACCCGCGAACAGTT
>JBJXEZ010000171.1:0-18847 GCA_046153695.1 Saprospiraceae bacterium | reverse complement strand
GGCCCAGGCCGGTACGCTGACGTATCCGCCCAAGCCAACGTCGTTGGTGGAAGACGAAACGGCGCAGGCACGCGGCGAGACGGAACCGCCGGCGGCACACTGGGCTGTTGACCCGAGCCGCTTCGAGCACACGAACACACTAATCGGTATGCTCCGCTCCAATGGCTTGAATGCTACCACCAGCGACATGGAACTCGGCGTATTTGTCGGCGACGAGCTGCGCGGTACGGCCCAGGCGATCTATATCGAACCGCTCGACGCGCACCTGTTTTTCCTGACGACCTACGCCAATACAGCGGGCGAACTGCTGCGTTTCAAACTCTACGACGACGCTACGGGCACCGTACGCGACCTGACGGAAACGCTGTACTTCGCGCCCAATCAGCACCAGGGTAGTATCGAAAATCCGGTGCCGTTTGAACTGCAAACGACAAGTGTCGGCGAGGATTTAACCTCCACTTTGGCATTTGACGTGCAGCCCAATCCGTTCAGCAGCGAAACAACGCTTCGGTTCAATTTGCCGAAGGCGGAAGAAGTGACACTCACGATCAGCGACGCACAAGGCCGCGAGGTGGTGAGGCGGCCTATGTCGGCTGTTGCGGGGCAGAATGTAGCGATCTGGAACGGTCGCTCAGATTCCGGTTCATGGCTGAGTAGTGGCGTGTACACGGTTCAGTTGAAAACGGCTGCCGGAAGTGTGGTGCGGAAGGTGGTACTGCAGCGACTGCCTTAGTTTTTTATTCCGAAGGAATCCGTCCGCTCTGTGGACGGATTCCTTCGGAATGACAAACTCCCACAAACAACTATTACAAACTCAACGTCGCAACATGAACGGTACCAACATATTGCTCGCGGAGCGAGAACCCATTATCCGTGCTCCTATAATCGAAAAATTAGGCGCGTCTGTTCCAGGATCGGCTGTTCGTCAAAATACACGATCGGACAATACGACTGTTCCTGCACGACATACTATGGGTGGAAGCGTACGACTACTACAGCAAAATTGTCACCCGGCAACGTGAATTACTCGTGACCCAAACACTGAAACGCTTTGACGAATTACTGACCGGAAATCCTGACATGATGCGGGTGCATCGTTCCTATATTGTCAACTTGAAGCACATAGACGAAATCGGGGAATCGTTCAGTATGATCAACAATCAGCTCATTCCGATCAGCAAGGTCGTCAAGGCCGAACTGATGGCCCGGTGGCAGAAAATGTAGCGGAACTGCGGATCGGGTCGGGCACGCTTTTTGAAACCCTTTTTCCGCTATGCAACTTGACTTTCAAAACAAACGCGTCCTCATCACAGGCCACACCGGTTTCAAAGGTGCCTGGCTCAGCATCTGGCTTGAGATGCTCGGTGCCAAAATCTCCGGCCTGTCCCTCAACCCACACTCCGACCGCGACGTATTCGTGCTGAGCGGCATCGGCAGTCGAATGCACGACCACCGGGGCGACATCCGCGACCTCAACACGGTACTGCGTGTTTTTGCCGAAGAACAGCCGGAAATCGTATTCCACCTCGCCGCCCAGCCACTTGTACTGGATAGTTATGCCGACCCCGTTGGCACTTTCGCCACCAACACCCAGGGCACAGCCCATATATTGGAGGCCATCCGCCGCACACCGTCTGTCCGGGCAGCCGTGTTAGTGACTACCGACAAGTGTTACGAGAATCAGGAGTGGGTGTATGGTTACCGCGAAAACGATCCCATGGGTGGTCACGACCCCTACAGTGCCAGCAAAGGCGCAGCCGAATTGGTTATTTCTTCCTACCGCCGCTCTTTTTTTTCCGCCGAAGGCAACGCGGCCATCGCATCCGCTCGAGCCGGAAACGTGATCGGAGGTGGCGACTGGTCGGCCTACCGGTTGGTGCCCGACATCGTGCGGGCCATCGAGAGCGGGCAGGTTTTGGAGATTCGCAACCCGCACGCTGTACGACCATGGCAACATGTTGTGGAGCCACTTGGAGGGTACCTTTTACTGGCGCAAAAACTGCTGGAGCAACCCAAGCGGTATGCAGAGGCGTGGAATTTCGGCCCCCTACCCCACAGCATTTACCCGGTGGGGAAACTAGTAGAGGCGTTTTTTCACTATTTTCGGGAAAATACTGGCATCGGAACGCAAGCCCAATGGCACGACACATCCACGCCCGGACAGGCCCACGAAGCAGGGCTGCTCATGCTGGACATCAGCAAAGCCATGCAATACCTCGGCTGGAAGCCTGCCCTCGATTTCCGGGAGACCGTTGCCATTACAGCCGATTGGTATATCCGAAACGCCAGTTCCGATGTGTTACGTTTGTGCCAGGAACAGATCGAATCTTACCATAAAACATGGAAGAACCGGATGGAGACTTGACCGATAAGGCAAACTGATAGGAAATAGGCAGGCACAGAAATGGTGTTTTTAGGCTATCAATGCGACCGCAAAATATAATTTATGAAACGTTTGTGGAAAAAAAACTGCCGTTCTACCTTGTTGCCGGCTTTTTTCGCCATTTTGGCAAAACTGTTTCTAATCACCAACCAAAACTTTTTCCGTTATGAAGAACATTACACTCAGTCTCGCCGCATTCCTGTGCCTGCTCGGCACGTCGCTTTCGGCACAAACCCAAACAGGCTCCATCATGATCGGTGGCAATGCTGGATTTAACTCCTCTGATGGCATCACACAAATTGAGGTCGCACCAATGCTCGGTTTTTTTGTCATTGACCAACTGGCCGTTGGTGCCTCTCTTTCCTTTCTTAACCAAAGTTCTGATTTTGGGGATGGTACTAGAATTGAAATTGGCCCGTTTGTCCGCTACTATTTTATGGGTGAGGGTAAAGCCCGCGTTTTCGGCCAGGCCAATTTTGATTGGACCAGCATAAAATCTGGTGATTTGGATGCAGTTACAGGCACTGCTTTCGGTGGCGGTGCTGGCGTAAGCATTTTCCTCAACGACCATGTGGCTATTGATGGCCTTGTCGGCTACACCAGCAGAAGCTTCGGCGAAGGTGATGCCGTAGGTACCTTTGGTATTCAATTCGGCGTGCAAGCCTTTTTCGGCGGCGGCAACTAAGCAAACACAACAGTTTTTTACTTATTTTGACTTTAGCCAAATTAGGCTGCCCTAATTGGCCATGAAAATCAAATGGCTTACCCAGGGTCTACCAGGATCTGGTCGGCCTACCGTTTGGTGCCAGACATTTTGCGGGCTATCGAGAGCGGGCAGGTTTTGGAGATTCGCAACCCGCACGCTGTACGACCGTGGCAACATGTGGTGGAGCCGCTCGGCGGGTACCTTTTGCTGGCACAAAAACTGCTGGAGCAGCCTTAGAAACCGTCTGAAAACACCTGATGGGCGACAAGGCGCTTCTTTTGCCGTCATACTGCGGCTGTTTTTCGGCAATAGGACAAGACTACTCCCTCAAAAACGAGACTTGTCTGACGCCAAAACCTGCACCTTCTCACCTCGTCAGGGGTTTTCAGACGGTTTCTAAGCGATTTGCCGAGGCCTGGAATTTCGGCCCCCTACCCCACAGCATTTACCCGGTGGGGAAACTAGTAGAGGCGTTTTTTCACTATTTTCGGGAAAACACTGGTATCAGAACGCAAGCCCAATGGCACGACACATCCATGCCCGGACAGGCCCACGAAGCAGGATTGCTCCTGTTGGACATCGGCAAAGCCATGCAACACCTCGGCTGGAAGCCAGCCCTCGATTTTCGGGAGACTGTGGCCTTCACTGCCGATTGGTATACCAGGTACGCTAATTCGGATGTGCTGCGTTTGTGCCAGGAACAAATCGAGTCTTACCATAAAACATGGAAGTACCGGATGGATGCTTGACCAAAAATGTAACGTACCTTGAAATATACAGACCAGGGGTTGGTGTTCAAGGTACCGTATGTTCTACCGTAAAATTTAATTTACGAATCATTTGCCGAAAAAAAACTGCCGTTCTACCTTGGTGCCGGTTTTTTCGCCATTCAGGCAAAAACTGTTTCTAATCACTAACCAAAACTTTTTCCGTTATGAAGAACATCACACTCAGTCTCGCCGCATTCCTGTGCCTGCTCGGCACGTCGCTTTCGGCACAAACCCAATCAGGCTCCATCATGATCGGCGGCAATGCTGGATTTACCTCCTCTGATGGTACCACGGACATTGAGATCGCTCCAATGCTCGGTTTTTTTGTTATGGACCAACTCGCCGTTGGTGCCGCTCTTTCCTTCGCTAACACCAGTTCTGATTTGGGAGATGCTACCGGGATTGGCATTGGCCCGTTTGTCCGCTACTACTTTATGGGCGAGGGTAAAGCCCGCGTATTCGGCCAGGCCAATTTTGATTGGATCAGCATTAAATCTGGCGATCAGGATGCTGTCACAGGCACTGGCTTCGGTGGCGGTGCTGGCGTAAGCATTTTCCTCAACGACCATGTGGCTATTGATGGTTTGGTTGGCTACACCAGCAGAAGCATCGGCGAAGGTGATGCCGTAGGTTCCTTTGGTATTCAATTCGGCGTGCAGGCCTTTATCGGCGGCAACTAAGCAAACACAACAGTTTTTTACCTAAAGCAATCGAGCCATCCCGACGTGTCGGGATGGCTCGATTCTTTTACAAGTACTAATTCGAGAATGGGCTAGTTCAACCGTTTTTTCCTCTGTGTTCCCTATAACTCTCGTGCAACTGTTTTCAAAGTCATAACAGGCAAACTCCGTGAACCTCAAAAAACTCCGTGAGCCTCTGTGGCACCTTTTTTGAACACTCTCAGTGGGCCTTTTACTCACTTCACCATCAAATCATACGGCAGCCGGGCCTGAATACCCTGGCTCCGGCGGGCATCGCGGAGCATTTTGTACATGGGATACATCTCGCCCAGTTCGGAGCGGATAAGCCAGGCGCGCACGTCGTCGTCCGAACCGCTGTTGCGGTCAAATTTTTCGATGAATTGCTCTATGCCTGTCTTGGTGCGCGGGAACTCAGCCGTGCGGTATTTTTCAAGTCCGGCCAGTTTGGCCGCAGCAGCCAAAGCCCGGTCAAGGCCGCCCATATCGTCCACTAAACCGATCTCGCGGGCTTTTTTGCCGTCCCAGACACGTCCCTGTGCAATGGCATCCACTTGCTCGACGCTCATCTTGCGGCCCTTGGCCACTTTTTCCAGGAAATCCCGGTAAGTCCACTCCACACGTTCCTGGATCATGCTGCTTTCTTCGGGCGAAAAGTCCATGAACGATGTCCCGAAAGCGGAATACCGGCCGGTGCGCACAGTGTCCAGCGTGATACCGAGATTTTCTTTCATGGTTTTTTGCAAAATCGGAATCATACCGAACACACCAATAGAGCCTGTGATGGTATTCGGTTCGGCGAAGATACTGTCGGCCTGGCAGGCGATATAGTAGCCGCCGGATGCAGCCACATCGCCCATGCTCACCACGATGGGCTTGCCGGCCGCCTTGCACAAGTTGACTTCGCGAAGAATATTTTCGCTGGCCAGCACACTGCCACCGGGCGAGTTGATGCGCAGAACAACGGCCTTTATGGCCTTGTCGTCCCGAATGGTGCGCAGGTATTTCACATACTTGCCGTCCAACACGTCACCGGGGTCGCCCTTGTCGCCATCCATGATCGTGCCCTCGGCATACACCACTGCGATTTTGTCTTTGGTGGTGAAATCCACTTTTTTCACCCGGCTTTCATAGTAGTCTTCGATTTTGATGCGGCTGAGTTTTTCTTTATCATCGAGGCCAATTTTGGTTTTAAGCAGTTTCAGCGCCTCGTCCTCATAGGCAATGCGGTCTACTAATTTGCTACTCAGGGCGGTTTGGGCACTGCGGCCCTCGTAGGTGTCGGCAATGCGTCGCAGGTCAATCTCTGCTATTTTGCGGCTGGCGCTGATGTCGGCCATCATTTCGTTATGCAGGGCCGTAATATACTGGCGTACCTGGAGGCGGTTCTCGTCGCTCATCCGGTCGAGCCGGTAGGGTTCGGTAGCACTTTTAAATTTGCCAGCGTAAAAAATGCGCATCTGCACGTCCATTTTGTCGAGCATACCCTTGAAGAACATGATCGTACTGGATAACCCGCGAAAGTCAACCGCACCAACAGGGTTGACCAGTACCTCGTCGGCAGCCGAGGCGACATAGTATGCGTTTTGGGTGTAATAATTGGCGTAGGCCACCACGAATTTGCCGGATTTTTTGAAATCAAGCAACGCTTCGCGCAAGGTGTTGGACGTGGCCCTGCCAGCAGGAACAGCCATCGCATTGATATAAATGCCCTTGATATCGGGATCTTCCTTTGCCTGGCGTATGGTTTTTACCATGTCGGTCAGGCCAAGCACGCTCTTCTGGTCAAAGTCGAACGGGTCGAGCGGCATATTGTTGGTCTTGTCCGGTATCGGTTGCTCAAATTTGAGTTCCAGTACGGAATTGGCATTGATTGGCGCCTTTTCATTTTCCATGGCAGAGGCAGCAAAGCCCGACAAGGTAAACATGCCCACGAAAAAGAGCAGAAGGAGCGCCAAAAAGGTGCCAAGGCAAGAAGCGAAGAGAAATTTAAAAAATTGATTCATGCTGAAAATTGAGTTCGGTTGATTCAAATGACCCGAATGGCTCGGTAGCAGCAAAGGAAAAAAGAGGTGCCGGGATCTTGTTTGAAATTAGATGAAGGCACATTCTGGAAGGATAGAGGCCCTTCTTGGCTGGTTATGGGCTTGCCCGGGTTATCCGTTCGCGCAGCAGGGAGGAAAATTTGGCATTGCCAAAAGTGGCGGGATCAACGCGACCCATATGCGGTGCCGAGCAGGCATCCTTGGCGAGATAAACCTTGCCTCCATACTGCCAAACGAGGTCGTCCATTTTATTTATCAGAGAAAAAACAGTGCGTGTACGCGGAAAATCGAGTGCCAGCGAATAGCCCCGAATCGGGAACGAATGAACAGCCTCTGCCGGTCGAGCGCCGTGTCGTTTGAGCACGCTTAGAAAAGGCAGGTCGGCACTGTCAGCCACCGTTTGTAAAATCCGCCGGATACCATCGCCACTGTTTTCTTCCGGCAGGCAAAACTGATACTGAACAAATCCCCGCCTGCCGTACAACCGGTTCCAATTTTGGATACGGTCGAGTGGATAAAAATAGCGGTCGAGGTCAACGATTTGTTCCCCCGCTTTGGCTTTAGAAAAAAGCAGGTTGTTGTGCAGCCGGATCGAAAGCGGGTTCAGCAGCCAGGCGGGAGCAAAAAACGGCACGTTGAGGGTGCGCTGAAACGGATAGGCTAACGGCGTGTTTTTTGCTTCCTCGTCGTGCCGCGCCAAGTACACCACACCCCGGCCAAAAGCCTTGCCACTCGCCAGGCAGTCCACCCAGCCTGCTGCATAGGGTTGAGCGGTGTGGTTTTCAAAGGCCCGGAATAAATCATCGTAGCATTTGGCCCGGACAGCCGTCTGGCGCATTTGGATGCTCGCGATACGCATGAGCCGAAAACGCGCCGCGAGGATTATCCCAGTCCAACCCATACCTCCGCAAGTCTGCCAAAAAAGGTCGGGGTTTTCCGTTCGCGAGCAATGCACGGTGGAACCGTCGGCCAGTAGCAGGTCAAAATCAAGCAGCCAGTTGGAAAAACAGCCATTGACGGGGTGATTTTTGCCATGCACATCGCAGGCGATAGCGCCACCCACGGTTATGTTTTTGATTCCGGGGGTGACATGGAAAAACCAGCCCGCCGGAACGATTATGGCCAGCAGATCGGCCAGGATCAGACCCGATTCGGCATGCACGACGCCAGTTTCGGAATCGAAGTGCAACAAGCGGTTGAGGTGCAGGCTCGACAGTACGTTTGGTGCCAATGCCGCGTCGCCATAGCATTTTCCGTTCCCCCGGGCAATGAGCCGCTGGTGGCGCAGCACCACATCGCGGGCCGCGGCAGCGGTTTCCGGAGTGGATATATCGGCGAGTGTTTGGGGATAATTGCCCCAGTTGGCGAGCAAACGGGTTTCCTTTTTGATCATGGCTATCGGTTGTTGGGCCTGATGGAAGGCAGCACAGGCCCTCGACAAACGAGGCGAAGCAGGTTGGTATCGGAAATAGCGAAGAAATTCAGCGGGTTAGTCGAAGACTGAATTACGTACTCCGACGGGCGTTGTGCCTTGCGAAACTGGTCCAGGTTTTCGGGTAGATCTGGCGGCTGAACGTGAAAAAAACGAATTTGCAACGATTGGCCGCCGCCCTCCAGCACAAGTGCCGCAACCTGTGTTTCCGCCTCCTGACTTTCGTCAAAGTCGTCGGCAAACGGGAGCTTGTTCAGTCGGTGCACGAGTCGCAACCAGGCCAGGACAGAAGTATCTGGCACGCCAACTGAGCCGTCAGCAGTAGACCACTGGCTGGCGTTGCCGTTTTTTCTCAAAAAAACTGAATCGGATTCCGGCCCAAAAACCTTGATACCCTCAATCGCGTACGGAACCAACGGAAAAACGGTTTTGCTCCGAAAGTCATCCAACGAACGTCGAAAAGCCCGGCTCAATTGACCGTTCACCAAGTAAACGCCCTGGTGTGCGGGCAGGCGCAAAAAGGTAGATACCGCTCCGTCCGGTGCCACGAATTCCATACCGATCTCGATGTGCTCCATTAATTTTTTTTCACGAAAAAGCCGAACGCGCAGGGTGGATTCCGGCAAAAAACCCAAGGTGTCCGGCTGGCCTGTCTTTATAAGCCGAAACGTATTAATTCCAGCGAGCGTGGACAACAGAGCCAGAACCGTATCGGTCGGTGCCACGGTTGTCCGTCCGTCCTGCTCCGCGCTCCAGCCATTTTCGATGCGCTCCAAAATCAGGTCGGGCTTACCAGGGACGGACACGGCCACGCGGCTCACAGCCTCTGGATCAAACCGGAGCAGGTGACTGTCAAAGACCGTGCGGTATCGCAGCGGCAGCCAGCGGGAAGCAAGGCCCAAAGCCAGTACACTCAGAAAAAGAAAAAGCAAGTGTTTGTTTTTCATAGTTGAAAAAACGTTTCTGGTTAGATGGTTGCTGGTTTGAAAGGTATTTATCGAAATCACAAAAGTAGAATGCGCACTCCACAACCTTCCAACCAGAAACATTATAACCTTTCTTACCTTCGCCGCCCAAAAAAAAACGGGCAAAAGCATGATTTTTCCTCCCGGCACCAAGATTACCATCACCGGCGACCTCGGCAGCGGCAAGAGTGCCGTGTCTCGGCTCCTGTGCGAACGCACGGGATTTCAGTACGTTTCAACAGGTCATATCCAGCGCAAACTGGCTGCAGAAATGGGCATTGACACCCTCGAAATGAACCGCCGTGCCGATCTTGATCCCAGCATTGACGAAACCATTGACGGTATTTTTGTCGAACTCGGCAAAGACCAGATGAACTATGTGGTGGACAGCCGTCTCGGTTGGTTTTTCCTCCCTGTATCATTCAAGGTGTACCTCATCGCCGATGTGAGCGTAGCCGCCGAGCGCATCTTGCGCGACCCGGGCCGTAACAGTGAGCAATACCAAAATCGGGAGGAGGCTATCGAAAAAATCACAGCACGCAAGGCCAGCGAAAACGCGCGATTTTTGGCCAAATACGGCGCTGACTGTGCGAACATGGACAATTTTGACCTCGTAGTGGACACAACCCGCCGGTCTGCCGACGAGGTTTGCCTGCTCATTTTAGAGCGGGTGAGCGGGGTGAGCGGGTGAGCGGGTGAGCGGGGTGAGCGGGTGAGCGGGGTGAGCGGGGTGAGCGGGTGAGCGGGGTGAGCGGGTGAGCGGGGTGAGCGGGTGAGCGGGTGAGCAGGGTGAGCGGGTGAGCAGGGTGAGCGGGTGAGCGGGTGAGCGGGAGAGGGGGGAATTCAGTAATTTTCTTTCTCTGTCTCGTCTTCGATCAAATCCAATGGTAGACGCTTGCTTGCCTTGGCCCCCAACTCTCGAATTTTTTCTGCTCGCCCGATGAGGGTATCGCCCGGGCGAGTGCCGGTAGTCAGTTTAAGCATGGCCTCGTCATAGGCTGTTCGGGCACCGTCGAGCCGGGTGCCGATGGTACGCAGGTCTTCCACGAAGTTGACGAACTTGTCGTACAGCAGCCCGCTCTGGCGAGCAATTTCCAGCACAGACTTGCTTTGTTTTTCCTGTCGCCAAATGTAGGCCACGGTGCGCATGGTGGCCATCAGGCTGCCAGTGGTCACCAGCACGACGTTGCGCTCCAGTGCGTCGGTGAACAATTTGGGATCAGCCTGCGCAGCCACTGTCAGGGCGCCTTCCAATGGAATAAACAGGAGCAGGTAATCGGGCGTATTGATCTGATAGAGCATTTGGTAGTTCTTGCCACTCAAGTCGTTGATGTGGCTGCGAATACTTCCGATATGCGCGCGCAAGTACTGCTCCCGCAGGGCAGGGTCTTCTTCGTTGTAGTACCGCTCGAAGGCCGTCAGCGAAACTTTGGCATCTACGATGAGGTGCTTGTTTTCGGGGAGTTGAATGATGAAGTCGGGGCGTTTGGCGGCGCCATCATCATCGCGCAGGGTGGTTTGGGTGAGGAAGTGGGAGCCTTTTTGCAGGCCCGCTTTTTCGAGCAAAACCTCCAATTGGATCTCACCCCAGTCGCCTTGCACCTTGCTCTGGCCCTTGAGCGCCGTGGCAAGGTTGTGGGCATCGCGGCTGATTTGAAGGTTGAGGTCGCGAAGGTGCTCGATCTCCTTTTTGAGGCTTGTCTTTTCACGGGTCTCTTCCAAAAACTTACGCTCGATGTTTTGCTCGAATTCCTGGATTTTTTCCCGCAGGGGAGTCAGAGTCTGGTGTATTTGCCGGGCGTTCTGTTCCGTAAACCGCTGGGATTTTTCCTCCAAAAGCCGGTTGGCGAGGTTCTCAAATTCTTCTTTAAAACGCAGGCCTAGTTGCTCCGCTTCGGCTTTATTTGTTTTCAAAACCTCTTGCAAGTGCAACACCGACTGGTCGCGGGAAGCGATCTGGGCGTGGCAGTCCCGTATTTCCTGCTCCTTGGCCGTTAGTTCTTTACGCAGCGTCTCGTTTTGGGCCGCGATGGTGCGGTACAACTCGCTGGAAACTGTGTCGCCCGTCAGCGGCTGGCCTCGGCGCAGGAGCACCATGATTAGTACGACGAAGGCAATTGTGCCCAGCAGAATCAACAGTGTGGTGTCCATGCCCGTCAGGTGTTGGAAAGAAATGCTTTGGTGGCTTCGAAAAACTCGCGGGCTCCATTAACGGCGGCAGCCACATCACCAACATTTGGGTCAAATTCGAAGTCGTAGTCGCAGGATTGACGAAGATCAAAAACAGCAATAAGAACCTCGTCCAAACTAATGCTCATTACCTTAGTTTTGACAAAAAACAGCCGAAACTGAGTATGTGCCCCTTGGTGCGTTTTTGAATAGACTCCTTTAGTATGCAGCAGTGCGGTAATGCAATCAAAGATACAGTAGTACGCGCGGTTTGCCGCAGCTCGCAATCGGTCGTGTTTGAGGTTGAACTCCGCGTCGGAAAGGCAGTCCTCAGCATTTCGCAGTATAACCTCAAGTTCGTGTTTCATAGCTCGATACCTTCGCGACGGATATTTTGATAAAAAAGAAATTGCGAGCTCCGTAAGCGCTCAAGAGTAGTTGGGTGTTTGGAAATGTAAATGTCGTTGTCATAAGAAATCCGGTAAAGCGGCTTGTTCATATACCGCAGTTACTTGCCCACGTCAATTTCCACGTCTTTCAGCACGACCAAAAAATCAATGTCCGACTCCTCGTGGAAATCGCCCCGGGCGTACGATCCGTACAGGATCACTTTGGCGAGCCGATCGCCATACAGGCGCTGAAGTTCGGCCTTTACGGCCTGTGCGATGGCATCTTTGTCAACCATAGCTGGCATTTTTATTTGGCAAAGGTAGCCAAAAAAGCCGCCCCGGCGCAACCCGAAGCTGTGCGCCGGGGCGGAAATTTTTTTTTAAAAACGACTATCGGTTGATCGTCACGTCGCCAGAGAATACCTCGGTCACACCGTCAATGAACTCCACCTCGATCATCCAGGCAAACACCGCCGGGTTCATGGGTTGGCCACGGAAGTTGCCGTCCCAGCCCGACGTAGTCGTATTGGGTTGGAAGTTATTGATCTGGTAAACAGCTTCGCCCCAGCGGTTGAACAGCTGCATTGTCTTGATATTCTTCACCGTGTTCGGTTTGGCGTAAACGGTGAAAATGTCGTTTTCCCCGTCGCCATTTGGCGAGAACACGTTCGGTATGTACAGGTAGCGGCGGCGATCCACGAAGACCGTGATCTTGTCGTTATCCGAACAGCCGCCCGTTGTTACCACTGTTACCGAGTACGTTGTGGTCAGGAACGGAGCCACACCCTGCGAGAAGCATACGGTGCAGTCTGTCGTGTCCAACGGCGGTCCCCAAATGATAGACTGAATGCTGTCCTGCGGCACGTTAACCACGATTTCCAACTTGGCCGTGTCACCCAACGCGATCGTCTCAGGCCCGGTAAGGTCTACTACAAACGGCGCCGGAGCGTTTACCACGATAGTTTCGGTGGCTTCACAGCCGCTCGCGTCTTCCACCCGAATCGTGAACACACCTGAAGTCAGCCCGCTGAACGTATTGGAAGCCTGCAGGCCGCCGCCATTCAACGAATACCGGTACGGTGGAATGCCGCCTGTGGCTTGGGCAGTAATGGTACCATCGCGCTTCCCAAAACAGGTGATGTTGGTTACTACGAACGCCAGCGCTACCGACGAAGGCTGCGTCAGGGAAACGGTGGCCGAGGCCGTACAGTTGTTATTGTCCGTAACGGTAACGGTGTACACCGTGTTCGCGCTCAGGTTGGCGGCCTTGGCCACGGTCTCGCCAGTCGTCCAGGCAAACGTGTACGGAGGCAAGCCCCCTGCGCCTGTGACAGTGGCTGAGCCGTCATCAGCACCTTCGCAACTAACCCCGAAGCCACCGAAATCCGACACGGCTACGGAACTGATCGTCGGCGGCAGTAGCTGCACGACGGTAGCTTGGGCTGTTGTAGTAATGCCTGATAAGGACGTGAAAACGATGGTGTATGAGCCAGCAGCCAAACCACTTACCGTTTTCGGCGTGTTAAGCGCATTGATCGAGCCGGTAGCCACGGGCGTTCCGTTGAGCCGCACCGAATAGCCGAATGGAGCAAGGCCGAATGTGGCCGTGAGCGTAATCGAACCGGTCGTGGAACCGCAGGGAATGCTGCCGCCCGTAGCGGATGCCGTTGCACCGCAGTAGTTGGGCGGCGACAGTGCCGTGGTCGTGATTACTGTGCTGTCGCAACCAAATTGGTTGGTCAGCATCTGCGTTTGTGTGCCTACCTGTGCGGGGTTGCACGTTGCCAGGCTGATGTTGGTGGTGTTGCTGGGCAGCAAGTTAATGGTCAGGAAAACAACACTATCGCAGCCGTACTGGTTGGTCAGTGTTACGATAAAGAAACCATCCTTGTTCGGGTCGCAGGTGGTCTGAGTGACTGAGGTTGAGCTGCTTGGCAGCAGCGAAACCGTAGTCACAAGCGTGCTGTCGCAGCCCGCTGCGGTGACCAATGTTTGCGAAAAGACACCGACACCGGCCGGGTTGCACGTTGTGGCAGTCAGCTGTGTAGGCGGCAACGGCACAAACGAAACCGTGGTAGTCACGATACTGTCGCAGCCGAACTGGTTGAAATAGCCTTGCACAAATACACCCACCTGGGACGGGTTGCAGCTCGTGCCAGCCACGTCGGTCGTATTGCTTGGCAGCAGGGAAACCGTAGTCACCACCGTACTGTCGCAGCCCGCCGCAGTGATCAGGTTTTGGGTGAAAACACCCGCTTCATTCGGCACGCAAGTGCTGGCAGTGAGTTGTGTGACTGGGATCGTGAAGAACGACACCACGGTAGTCACAATACTGTCGCAACCAACCGTATTGGTCAGATTTTGCACAAATGTGCCCACATTAGCCGGGTTGCAGCTCGTAGCAGTCAGGTTCGTCGTGTTGCTGGGAAGCAACGCCACGGTGGTCACCACCGTACTGTCGCAGCCAGCAGCTGTTGTCAATGTTTGTGAAAAAACGCCCGCCGCAGCAGGGGTGCAGGTAGTGGCGGTCAGTGGTGTGGGCGGTATGGCAAAAAACGAAATTACCGTGGTTACGATACTGTCGCAGCCCACTGTGTTGGTCAAGTTTTGAACGAACGTGCCGACCTCAGCCGGGTTGCAGCTCTGGCCCGCCAGACTGGTCGTGTTGCTTGGTAGCAGCGCCACGGTGGTGATTACCGTACTGTCGCAGCCGAACTGGTTGGTCAATGCCTGTGTGAAAACACCCACAGCGGCCGGATCACAGTTCGTTTCCTGCAAGTTGATGACATTGCTGGGGAGCAGGTTCACCGTAGTTACGATGATACTGTCGCAGCCTGCGGCGGTGACCAAAGTTTGACTGAAAATGCCTGCCGCGGCCGGGTTACAGGTGGTAGCTGTTAGCGGTGTTTGCGGCAGTGGTTGGAAATTGGTCGTCGTGATCACTACGCTATCGCATCCAAGTGTGGACGTGTACTGGTCAAATGTTACCCCCACCTGAGCCGGGTTGCAAGACGCGGCGAACAACAAAACAGTGTCGGACAGCGAGTAGTTAACGGTCAATGTCACGGTACTGTCGCAGCCGAATATGTTTGTCAGGTTTTGCACAAACACACCTGTGTTGTTCGGATCACAACTGGAACCAAACAAGTTTGTGGTGCTGGTCGGATTCAGGCTTACCGAAGTGATAACCACACTGTCGCAGCCGTTTGTCTGGCTGAGCACTTGCGTCGAAACACCGACTTGAGCCGGGTCGCAGGTGCCGAGTGCTACTTGCGTGGTGTCTATGTCAAGCACTGTCAGGGCTGTAACGATCAAACTGTCGCATCCAAAGGCGCTGTTCAGGCTGTCGGTATAAACGCCCGGAGCGGTTTGCATGGCTCCACCCAAGAGGATAGACTCGCCTTCGCAAATGGAGGCGGTTGAGTTCACCACATAGTTCAGGTTGACAGTAGCCGAGGCTCCGCCGCTCAAGTTGGCCGTGCAGGCCGGGTTGGTGCCATCGTTGGCAGACACCAGCGTGTAGTTGGTGCTCGTCGTTGGAGTCAACGTCACGGTATGGCCGTTGTTGATGTCAGTCAGGGTGTTGTTCTGAGTACCGTTTGACCAGGTAACATCAAACGGGCCGTTGCCCGATGTGCTGAACACCAGCGTGATGCTTTGGCCCTGGCAAATGGAGCCGCCGCCGCTGAGGGCGACAATCGGAAGCGGAGCAACCTGTACCGGGCGGCAAACCGGTGCAATGGAACCGCAGGCGTTTTGCACAGAAACACATACTTGGCCGCTGCCCGCATTAGCGAAATTTACAGTCACAGAATCACCCGAACCTGTCAACACGGCTCCAGGGGGAACCGACCAGTTGTAGTTGGTGCCCAATTGCACAGTATCCAACGTGAACAAGTACGTGCCGCCGTTGGCGCAAACCACAGCGGGGCCGCTCATCACCGGTGTGATGATTGGCTGCTGCACAATTATCGGCAGGCAGGCCGGAGGCGATGCACCGCAGGCATTATTAGCCGTCACACAAAGTGGGCCGTTGATGAGCGTGTCCCAAGTAATCCGGATCGAGTTCGGCCCGACATTGGTGAAGGCGATGCCGCCCGGTGTCGTCCAGATGTACGATGTGGGGCTGGGCGCGCCATTGGGCACTACTGTATAAATGACAGTGGAATCGTTGCAGGGAGTGGGGTTGCCGAGTAGCGTTGGCATCAGCGGTTTTGCAAAATCGGCTAACACGTCCACACAAGATGTGTCCCTGCAGTACACGCCGCCACGCGTATGGGACACGACCAGGCAGTATGTGCCGGGTAGGTTGACCTGACAGGTTGCCTGATTGGCCGGCCCTACGATACCAGGACCGGACCAGTTATAGAGTGTAAGGCCGCCAACCGGTTTCGCGTTGTTTTCCGGCGAGAGCGTACCGTCAAGTGTCACTATTTTGTTGCTGTCGCAGTCCAGCATTTTCGGCGGCTTGATGATGGCCATAGGATCCATGATCGCCAGGTAAAAGTTGATGATACTGTCGCAGCCGAGGTATCCTGTGCACTTGTGCTGATAGCCGCCGGTCATGTCATAATCTTCGCCGCAAACGGTGTGAATATTTGGCGCGCACTTATTGATCTGGAACAGCGGCGAGTTGTAAGTCGGAACCGATTTGACCTTGCATGTGACTATACTGTCGCAGCCTTGGTAGGTCTGGTAGGTGTTCACATAGGTACCAGGCAGGTCGTAGGTATTGCCGGAGCATTCTACCGATTGGCCTGCGCACAAGAGCACTTCAAGCGTAGTATTCTGCTTGAGCCCGATTTCGATATCCTTGCAATTTTGGTTCGGGCACGTAGTGCTGCTCACACAGATTTGAGCCGGGCCTTGCTGTGTCCAGTTCACTGCAACTGATTGCACATTTACAGACGGGCCAACAAACGTGCCGGCACCCGGCGGATTGATCGACCAGTTGCCAGGCACATTACTCGTGTACACCACAGCGCCAGTGGGCAGACACACCAACGGGTTGGCATTACCGATCAGTGGATTGGAGCCATTGATCGCGTAATCGCAGATGGCACCGGCACAACCGTCAACGGTAAGGTAGTACGTCTGGCCAATTACCAAAGCAGTAGCCGATACCGTGTACTGGCCACCAGGGTTCATACCCGACACGCACGGTCCTTCGAATTGGAAGTTCACGCAGTCCGTTGTGGACATGATTGCTGCCTGCAAACAACTACCGGAGGAGCAGTCTAATACTTCAAAAATAAAGTTAACAGTAGTAGCATCCGCTACGAAGGCAAACCAGTGGTTGTTCTCGATTGAAGTACACCAAGAGGGCGGTTGCGACTGTGGCGGATCAGATGTGGTGGCACCAACATAGCAATTCAGGTCGGCAGGGCTGGACAAAACGCATGCGTCCATCGCGTTCACCGAGGGCATCGGTACTGGGCAGGGCGCAGTGTTGCATTGCGCGCCTGCTCTGTTCTGAAGCATAAGCGCAAAAACAGCAAGCAGTGTGAGTGTACAGATTCGATTCATGCTCAAGTTTTTATTGAATGAAGTAATCCTATGTTTATCTACTAATTGTTACATCGCCAGTGAATACTTCCGTCACGCCGTCAACAAACTCCACTTCGATCATCCAGGCAAAAACTGCGGGGTTCAAGGGCTGTCCGCGGAAGGTGCCGTTCCAGCCAATATTGGGCTGATCGGGCTGGAAATCGTTGAGTTGAAAAACTGCTTCCCCCCAACGGTTGAATAATTGCATGGTTTTGATTTTTTTCACCGTGTTCGGTTTGGCAGAAAGGGTAAAAATATCGTTCAGACCATCTCCATCGGGCGAAAACACGTTCGGGATATACAGGTAGCGGCGGCGATCTACAAAGACCGTAATCTTGTCGTTATCGCTGCAGCCGCCGGTAGTAACCACCGTCACCGAGTAGGTTGTAGTCACAAATGGTGCCACGCCCTGCGTGAAACATACCGTACAGTCCGTTGTATCCAGCGGCGGTCCCCAAAGAACAGATTGGATACTGTCCTGCGGGACATTGTAAAGCACTTCCAGGTCAATACTGTCGCCCAGCGCAATGTTTTCCGGCCCGATGAGGTCAATCTCGAACGGGGGAGGCGCATTCACAGCGATAGTCTCCACAGCTTCGCAGCCGCTGGCATCCTCCACCCGAATCGTAAACACGCCCGAACTAAGTCCCGAAAAAACACTTGACGCCTGCAATCCGCTGCCATTCAGCGCGTACCGGTAGGGCGGAATACCGCCAGTCGCCTGCACCGTGATGGTGCCGTCGCGGCGGCCAAAACAGGTGATGTTCGTCACCGTGAAGGCTATGGCCACGGGTTCCGGCTCCGTTAGTGTAGCCGATGCCGTGACCGAGCAGTTGTTCGCGTCAGTCACCGTGAGCGTATAGGTGCCTGCACCCAAATTGCTGGCCTGCACACCCGTGCCACCCGATGTCCAAATGTATTTGTACGGCGGTTTGCCGCCCGAAACCGACGCAGTTGCTGTGCCGTCTTTAGCACCTTCACAACTGGTACCAAAACCGCCAAAATCCGACGTGATGACGGCACCGATGACTGGCGGGATCAATTGAACAATCGTTGCCGTCGCCGTCGCCGAGTAACCCGTGGAAGCCGTGAAAACGACAGTGTACGTTCCTGCCGGCAAATTGCCGACATTCTGAGGAACGCCCACAGCATTCAACGTGCCCGTGGTTACAGGCGTGCCGCCTTGCTGCACAACAAAACCAAATGGCGGTATGCCAAGTGTTGCCGTGAGCGTAAGCGTACCTCTGTTGGCACCGCAAGGGATATTCGATCCGGCCACAGTAGCCGTCGCACCGCAATTTGCTGGCGGCAGCAGTGCTGTCGTGGTGATCACCGTACTATCGCACCCAAACTGGTTGGTCAGCACCGTCGTAGCGGTACCCACCTGTGCGGTGTTGCAAGTTGTGAGGGCCACGTTGGTCGTGTTGCTCGGCAGGAGTGTCACGGTTTCGGTCACAATACTGTCGCAGCCGAACTGGTTAGTCAGTTTGTACACAAAAACACCGTCCGCACTCGGGTCGCAAGTAGTGGACGCGATGGATACCGCGCTACTCGGCAGGAGTGAAACCGTGGTCACGATGGTACTGTCGCAGCCTGCTGCCGTGGTCAGTGTTTGGGAAAAAACGCCTGCCGAGGCCGGGTTACAAGTAGTAGCGGAACGCGGCGTAGGCGGTATAGAGAAAAACGACACCGTAGTAGTCACGATGCTGTCGCAACCGAACTGGTTGGTCAGGTCTTGCACAA
>JBJXEZ010000159.1:0-2888 GCA_046153695.1 Saprospiraceae bacterium | reverse complement strand
CACTAAACGCCCTCCTCTCGCCTCAACAGCAACAAAAACGGCTCCCCAAATTTGTACCTTTATTCCAGCGCCGTTCCCAAAAGGTGCAGAGTAGAGGCGTTATTTATTTTTTTGAAAAGCGCTGCTGCCGTGCATGGGTCGTTTTTAACCGCACCAACGGAATCAACGTGTCAACAAACGGCATCGTTTTTTGAAAAAACCCGCCGCCCTTGCAAATCGCACAACGGCAAACGAATTGTTTTATCTTTGCCCGCAACAGGACCATTCATCCAACCTTGCCAATCGAATGTACGCCATCATAGACGTGGAAACCACCGGGGGCAGCGCCCGTTTCGAGCGCATAACCGAGATCGCCATCGTGTTGCACGACGGTAAACAGGTGTTAGATACGTTTTCGACCTTGCTCAACCCAGAGCGCAGCATTCCGTGGAGCATCACACAGATCACCGGCATCACGGACGAAATGGTGGCCCATGCGCCTCGTTTTTTTGAGGTAGCCAAACAGATCGTACAGATGACCGAAGGGGCTGTGTTTGTGGCACACAATGTTGCATTCGACTACGGTTTCGTGAGCGAGGAGTTTGCCCGTTTAGGGTATGAATTTTCCCGAAAAAAACTGTGTACGGTGCGGCTGGCTCGCCAGGTGTTTCCCGGCTTGCCCAGTTACAGCCTCAGCAATTTGAAGCGCCACTTCGGCATCGTTTCGGAAAAAAGCCACCGGGCGCTCGACGACACCCTTGCCACTGTCGAGGTTTTCGAGCGCATTTTGGCTGCCCAAACTGGCAATGGCAGTGTGAAGGCGCTGGTCAACAACGGCGTGCGGGAGGCCAAATTACCGGATGGTATCACATTGGATCGCTTGCATGCTGCACCCGAGGCCTGTGGCGTATACTACTTGTACGATGCCGCTGGCGAGGTGATTTATGTGGGCAAAAGCATCAACATTCGCAAGCGCCTGTTCGAGCATTTCGCAGACCCATCGCCCAAGGGCGAAAAACTGCGTGCAGGCGTGGCTGATTTCAGCAGCGAGGTTACCGGAAGCGAGCTGGTGGCATTGCTGCTCGAAAGTGCCGAGATCAAACGCCTGCAACCGCGGATTAACCGGGCGCTACGCATACGGCAGTTCGCGGGCTGTGTGTTTGCCTACACGGACCAAAATGGCTACCGGTGCCTTGCAGCGGCTCAGCGCTCGAAGCGCTCCATGAATCAGTTGGAATTGGTGGCCGAAATGCCCAAGTTGACCAGCGCCCGGGCCTGGTTGGAAAGCCTTGCGCGGCAGCACACACTCTGCGAGCGGCTGTGTAACCTTGACCCGGGTGAACGGGCCTGTTTTCAGTACACCATAAAAAAATGCCATGGCGCTTGTATCGGAGCGGAAAACCCTGAGGCGTATAACGAGCGCGTTGCGCAGGCTCTTGCGGAAATGGCCCAGGGTCTTTCGGGTAGTTTCTTTGTGATAGAAAACGGACGGCATGAGCAGGAGCGGGCTGTGGTGGCCGTTCAAAACGGGCAGTACATGGGGTTCGGGTACATGGGGACAGAAGACGCACTCGTCGAAAGTGACTTACTCGTACTGGTAAAAAAAACCTACCCCGATCCCGATGCCCCGCGGATCATTCGCACGTACAAAAACGCTCGAAGCACAATGCACAAAATACAAAGCACGGAGTGAGGGAATACAAGGCCAGTTTCCTGACGTGTTCTTCCCTCACTCCGTGCTTTGTCTAGCGGGAACAGCGCGTTTACTTGGCCGCGTTGGCGCGGTAAATATATTTTTCGATGTCGCGCCAGTCGGGTGAAGATGGCACTGGGTGGTCGCGACGCATCCGCTCAAATGCTTCTGCGGCGGCCTCCTTATTGCCCTGATGGTCGTGGAGCATGCCAAGTTTTTTCAGGTAATAAGCCACGAGCGCGTCGTTTTTACCTGCGTCGGCGGCTTTTTCGTAGAAGTCAAGGGCCTTGTCGTACTCTTTTTTCTCGGAGTAGCAGTCGCCCAGGATACCGTTTTTCATGATCGGCATCATGGTACCGCTGGCGCTGTAATCTTCCATGTATTCGATGGCCTTATCCACCTCACCGAGTTGTAGGCAGCAAACACCGGCGTAGTATTTGGCGATGTTGCCAGCGTCGGAGCTACCGTATTTGTCGGCGATGCTTGCGAAACCTTCGTAACCGCCGCCGGGGTTTTCGAGGGCGAGCCTAAAGGAGTCGCGCTCGAATTGCGCCTGAGCCTGCCACATGGCGTTTACGGCTTCTTCCTGTTGCGGTTCCACCACAAGTACTTTGTAGCCCCACCATCCCAGTACGATGAGGGCAATGCCGCCCGCCACATACAGCAGCATATTTTGGTTGGTTAACCAACTGGGCCGTGCTGATGCCGTTACCTCTTGAACCTCTACCTCGGCTTCCGTCGCCTTGGCCGTTTTGCGTTTTGCCATTGTCTGTTAAAAATTATGAGTTGTAGTCTCTTTTCGCGTGCCTGTTCTAAAAAGGCGGGCAAAAGTACGCAAAGTTTGTTCCGGGCAAGGGGTATAAATGAAATTTGTGCGGCAGGGTTGACAGCAGGGTGCTTTTTTCAAGAGTTGTTTTAAAAAAAACTCCCGGCACTTAGGCATGATCGAGAAAATCCCCAACATGCTCTCAGCATCACTCTACTCCGCGTGTGACCAAAGTCAAACTACCCAGTGAACAGGCGGCTTCCTCCCCAAGCCTTTGAGAAACAAATGCGGAGCGCGGAAGCGCCAGAAAAAAACCAAATAATTGTTATACTTTTTGAGTGGAGCATACCGACACTTTTGCCTTGCTCAAACCGCCTCTTAGAGCGTGTTTAAATTTCAGTCGCCGGGCTGCAAGCGGCAAATTTTGCTTCATGCTGCGTTAAAATTTTC
>JBJXEZ010000156.1:0-18614 GCA_046153695.1 Saprospiraceae bacterium | reverse complement strand
GACTAACAAACTTTACACAGTTATGGAAAACAGTACCCTCGGAGCGCCTTCCACCATTTGCAAAGCAAAATCCGCAGATGTAAACAAGTCAAATTCCGCGTTTCCCTGCGCTGTCAGTTGATTGCGCATTTTGGTGGCAAAGTTGGCTGCACGTAACGTTCGGTCTTGGACGTTTCGCCAATCACCCGGTTCAACTGCACTGACCAAGCCATTTTCCTGGCCATCGGTATTTTTCAAATCCTTGTGCAGCACACCAGCCTCTTCGCGAAAACCGAAAAACAAATTACTCGGATCGAGGAAGATGTCTACGGTCTGCACTTGTTGTGAAAAATAAACAAAAAGCGTTTTTTCTTCAATCCGCCTGATTTCCACGGGCGCAACAGCACCGGCACGGTCTTCCAGGTTGTTTTTTACGCTCGTGAAGCCTTCGATGCGCAGTTTTGGAAACTCCGCCACTACCCTACTCCATAAAAAGAAGCCCCAGAGCGGCTGTATGGCGGTCGGAACGACGGTGCTATTTCCCGCCAAATCTCCACCAATACTGAGCGCTCCATGCTGGAGGCACGAAATCCAGTTGGTTGAAAGCGTGAAAAACCGAATGGACTCTTCTGGCAGCAGCCCTTCTTGGGGCACAATATGGTGAAATGGAATGTTTTGTAATTTGCCAAACTGGCTCAACCAATTGCTCATCTTGAACTGAAGTACGGATATCTCTTCGTTAATTTCTGCCGTGACCACGTCTACTCCACCAGCAGTTTGATTGGTTCTTCCGATCGCCAACTGTAGAATGCCACCGGAATTTCCAGCCACTTCGGCCTCTCGATTCGATTTTAGGGCAAACCGACGTTTGGTCTTGTACACCTGGAGCGCAAAATCCCGGTCTTCCAATGCAAGTTGTCGCCCCAAATTCCACGCCGCTGCATACGTCACGTCGAGCATGCCGCTTTTGCGATCGTACACCAGCAGTTCGTCAGCGCTCTCAACGGGTAATGAAACTGGTAATGCTTTTTCGTTGCCCGGGAGCAGTGGCCCCCGGTACAAAGATGCCGTGTCTTTTCCGGTGCGCAAATGGTGCGGCAACGCGCAAAAACCGGCTTGAAAATAGTTGGCAATTTCAGGCGAAACGCCTTGCGGTACAGGCAGGCGGAATTGATTGTTGTCCAATTTTTTCAAGATTTCCTTGAAGTCGCCGGTATCCTCGCAGTAAAACGTCCAGTTGTGCAGGCTCACCAAACGCACGGTGCTGCCACTGCCCACCAACGACACCTGATCAGCGTTTTCAGGTGCGATGGTGTTGAACAGGTACATCGCCGAAACCAAGTGGACACTATGTCGCTCGCCCGACTTGGGCAACCGGTTGGCTACCACCACTGCCTGAACTTCTTCCGGCTCCCCCCCTACCCTTTCGGGGCCTCGGGCATGTGTCAGCACCGCCATATCTGCCGGTGAAGGAAGCAGGCTTTGCAACGTCGTGCGAGCAACGTCAATGACCGTAACCGGGTCGTCCGCCTTTTCGCCAAACTCCAAAAAAGCGTCCAAAGTGCTGATGTCCGAGCCGTTCTGTTGGCGAATCCACGGTGCCAAAGAAGCGCGATTTTCGTACAATTCCTTCAGAGTCAATTTCTTGGCAATCGGAATCCCATCGCTCTCATTGAATACTAAAAGCACCAGCCAGGGATAGTTGGGGGTATCCCCTACCCTGCCGCTGCGCGGTACGCCGTCTGGGCTGCGTTGCCAGGGCAACGACTTGGTATTCAGGATTATATTCGGCATGACCGCCGTGAAATCACCCGAACTTCCTGCCCCCGGAAAAACAAAGTCCACGTCTTGCGCATCCAAGGCAAAGCGTTTGCCCTGAACGATCAACGTGCGCACCAGGCTTTCGTTCAGCGCCCCTTCCCCGTGCTTGTTTTTCACGGTCAGTTTTTGGTCAAGCCGAACGGTGTATTCCCCGGCATCCAGAGCGCTGTCCTGATATTCTCGAAAAATGAAATTTTTTGTCATTGCCACAAATGAAAAATGTGAATCAATATGCACCGACAAGTACAGAATCAACGGTCAGGTCAAGCCCCTTCAGGCTCGATTCCGTCACTCGACTCAGTGGAATCGGCACCAAATCGGCGGTTTTGAAGGCTCGCAACAACGTCTCGTTTATGTCGCTGGCGGGGATGCTGTCTTTGCCGAATGACCCGAGCAAGGCCCAGGTATTGGCAGCCGGATGGGGGTCTTCGTTGAAAGCCAGAAATTCGGCCTTAATACTGGCGATAGTGTCCGGCGGAGCCGGCGCTTTGGCCTCAAATCGAAGGCCAGACAGCACGTTGGGTATGAGTCGTTTGGCCGGGTTAACTTCTGGTTTTGTGCTCGTGGATACTCCCCAAAGCGCCGCCGGAACCGACTTGCGGATCGGGCTGATGATAAAGTCGCCGCCGCCCAGTTCGTCCAGATCAATATCCATGCTGGTGTCCAACGTGCTGGTCAGCATCGGCCCGGCACCAATGGCCGGCGTTTCGCTGAACAACTCAGTGCCCTCGACCCGAAATTTTTTGTTCGGCACGACCGACTCGATCTCAAAAACAAGCCGATCCGGATCCACGATCCAGGCACCGTCCGGGGTTTCTGCGATCAGGCCGGCAGAGATGGTCATGCCGAGCACGCGCTCCGGCAAGAACGATTCGCGGAAAGCGCCCCAGGTCAGGGCATCTTGGTCGGGCGTGGTTTGTGCGCCGAAATGAACAGTGAAACTCGTGACGCGAATATCTATCGAAGCGGTTCCGGAGAACTCCGGCCCCCAGATGTGCAAATCGGCACTGAGTTCCACGCTGATCGTATGCTGCCCGAAAAACCAGAAGGTGAACGATACGCCAAACTGGAGGTACAGGTTGATGTCGTAGAAATACGGTTTCCAGGAGATCAAAAAGTCGGCCCCGATGATAAACCATGCTTTCAGGCTGCCGCTGTCCCAGACCGCCTCCAACCTGCCACCGGCCATCACAGCAGTGGGCGTGAGGGCAAAGTACATCTGGCCCTTGATCTGTACCGTACTGCCGACTTGCCAGTTGAATCCAAGTCGCGGCACGTTCGGGTAGTGCGCTGGTTTCCGGTATCGCGGGTGGTAGCCGCCGAGCGTCAACACAAAATCGCCCGCGTGCTGTCCCTTGAACCAGGTGTAAAAAGCAAATCCGCCCTGCAGGGTGCAACTGCGCGAAAGGAGGTACGAATCCGATGTCAACTGGGCTTCCAAGCCGAAAAAGCCTTCTTCCGGCACAAAGGCACCGCGCAGGTTGAGCGTGATTTCCGCCAACGGCGGCGCGCCCGCCTCTTTGGCACCGGGCGGCAGGACGAGTTTGGACACGCCCAGTAAATTGAGGCGGAAAGTGTTGTTTCCAAAAACAGCCACGATCAGTGCAAAGGAATCGAGCAGTTTGAACGTGGTGAACCGAATGCCAATCGCCAAAAAGATGTTACCCGGCGATATGGGCACATAGTTGCCGCTGATGATGGATTCTGCCAGTTCGATCAAACTGCCGCTCGGCGACAAGGCAATGGCCACAAACGGGTGCCGATTGATCTCGCTGATCTCCGGCAGCCGTACCGTGCGGTTGAATCCAAAGCCCAAGGCCAGTCCCTCTACAAAGAAAAACGGCGGGCCGCCCAGCGGATACCCGATGTACGCAAACAGGTAAAATGACGGCCCCCGGTTGGTGGACGCGTATTCTCCGATGGCCGAAATGGATAGTTTGGAGGTTTTTATCACTGCTACTCCCGCAAAACGATCCTTGACGACCACACCGGATGGTGCACCGCTCGGTACGTTGTCCCCTATTTTCAAAAAAAGCGCGCTGATCTCGACGGGCGGGTTTTTGAAACTCAGGCCAAAGCCTTCCAAACCCGGCACCGGCTCGAAACGGTCGAGGCGGGAGCCGATGGAAAATCCCTGCAAGGTCAAGGTGAGCGGCCCAAGGACGAGTTCGGCCTCCAACAAAATGGTGAGCCTCGACTCCGGGAAGGCGAAGCCCACCCGTGAAATGTACAGCGGCCCAAGGCGTTTGGCCACCTTGAACCACTTGCTCGGCGCTCCGGAGGCTTCGCTCGCTGGCTGCGCAACGCCCCGTCGTTGGACAGCATTTTTTTTGCCGACAGGCATATAAATACCGATCATTTTTTGGCCTAACTGCGCACATCCGGTTATCAACAGCCCTTTTTCAAATTTCTCCGGCTGTTCGTCCGATTTGGTCAGTTGAAATTCCGGGGGCAACAAGCCATTGATTTTCTTAACCTCGTCGGCGCTGAACGTGTCGCCAGCGTACACGAAAAGCAGGTTTTTTATGCCAATTTCCGTACCCGCTGGCAGGGCGTTGCCTACCATGGGCAGGTCGGAAAAAAGCATGCCTGCCATGGGGCGTACCCCCAGCAGCAATTTACCTTTTGGTGCTGGAGCAGCGGGGGCCACACCCTGCAACGCAGGTTTTCCTTTGGTGTAGGAGAGGAAAAAACCGGGCACGGGAAGGGCGAAATCCGGCAGCCCGTCAACGGCATCGGGGTCAAAACGTTTGACGATAGCCTTCAGGGTAATCGGGTTGTCTTTTGGAACAAACAGACTGCCCGTGAAGGATTTATCTTCCGCATCGCTGGCAAAAGTCAGGTCGAGAACAACTTGTTGTGCCGGCTCTGCTTGGGTTTCGGCCTCCAACTCCAGAACCAACTTTCCGTTCACCTTGACCGCCGTCTTACCCACCTCTTTTTTATAGTACAACTCGACCTCCGGGTCGAGAGACAGCCCCCCATCCAAGGGCAAACTGCCCTTACACGAAAACGTCAGTTCTTTGTCCTTTTCGGTTTGGTTTGCTTTGGGCGTGAGGGCGAAAGCAAACCCGATGGATGTCAGCGCAAAATCCTCCAAACTGCCTGGAAGGCTCACGCCAAATCCCTTGTTGGTCAAGAAATTGACAAACCTGCCGACCGGAATGTTGGCCTCCAGCGCGGCCTCCAAACGCAAGGCATCGGCATTGTTTTCTGGAATCTTCGCTTTTAGTTCCAGCGTGTGCGTGTCGTCGCCTAGGTTGAGGGCGATTTTTCCCACAAAAAATGGCTCCAACTTGGTCGCGTCTTCCGCGTTTTGCAAAAACGCGAAGCCGAGATTTTCCAGCGAAAGGTTGGCCCCGACACCGGCCTCTGCACCGGAATCGAGCGAAATCCGGTAACTGCCCTTGGGCGTGGTCTCGCCCTCCGCGTCGGTATGTTCCTGAAAATAAACCTGTAGCCCGAGGTCGAACTTCTCTGCGACAACCGTGCCTTCGAAAAGTTCGGCAGGCGAAATCGTGCTTTTTTTCAAAAAAATGCCGAACACGTCGGCGATCGAGGCGTTGCCCAGGGTGGCCTCCCAGGGTTCGGTCGAGTTCAGCACGCCGGTCAGGGAAAACGGGTGCCCCGACACGTCGCCGGAAAAAACGGTGGTCAGGCTCAACTGGTTTTGCGCGTTTCGCACCAGCAGGAAATTCGTTTTCAGGGCACCGATTTCGATGCCGGTTACCGGCTTCCAGGTTTTGCCGACGAGCGCCGTTTCCAGCGTGAAATTGATGAATTTTTTGGCAGAAATGTCTATGGTGGCGCTCAGGGCGGTAATCGCCAAACTGCCTGCGGCTGTGTCCCGAAAGCCCTGCGGCAAAAACGTGTTTACCTCGTTTTCCAGGTTCAAAATCTTGCCGACATCACCGAGGGCTAGCGGTGTATCCCCTGTCTGCGAAAGCGCCAATCGCCATTGGCCACCCCCTAATTTGGTCATTTCCATGCGCAACTGCCCGCCGCCGCCCAAGGCAAACACCCCTCCGCGCGACTCCTCCAACTTGAAAGTCTTCGCGCTATCGTCCCACGACATGGTCACGGAAAAACGCATGGCTTTCAAGGGAACCCACTCTAATGCGTCCAACGGGTACGGCACATTGGTCGTCACCGTGGAGGTCAAAACGACATGCACCTTGCTGGCTGCTTCTGTCACCACAATCGTCGCGTCGCTTTGCTGCGCGAAAAACAACCTGTTTGTCTTCCCGGAAAAGGTCAACGTTTTCTCGTCCGCCGAGAGTGTCAGTTTGTCCAGTTCGATCCTCGGCGGGTTGCCCATCGTGCCCACGCCGTTTGCCAGAAGCCCGTTTCGGATGAAACGCCCAAACCCGCCCGCTACTTCCGGGTCGTCGGGAAAATCGGACGCTTTCAACTCGAAGGTTCCGCCAACGAGCCGGTACTTGTTTTTAATATCGGTTAAAATACCCATGTTCTGGCAGTTGAGATGAACTACAATTTGATGATGAAAGCCAATGCGAAATACGGCGGACGGTTTTCGTGGGCTTTGCCGTCGCCGGTATTTCCCACCGTGATCGTGTGGGTATGCGAGCCTTCAAATTCTGTTGTTGCACTACGATTGGAAGTAACACCTGATTGGGTGTATGTCGTTTTCCCCAATCCCGATAAATCGATGATTTTTTGATTAATCCCAGGGCCTTCGTTGTCAGTGAATATAGGAATATCGTGTCTGTGGAGGCCAGCCGTGCCGGAATCGGCCGTGTGGTTGTGCGCTGGCAGTTCGTTCTTGCTGAGGGTGTGCGTTTCCTCTCCGCCTATACCGCCCGGAGCGTAGATAGAAAGCCCCGGTCCTTGCCCGGCCCCTACGATAAACCGGCTGCGCAGGTCTGGAATGGTCAAGCCCTCCACCGGCTGGCCGTTGTTACCGTCACAAATTTTCCAGCCCTTCGGCACTAAGTTGGCCTCGCCCGACCACATAATGATGCCGCCGCGTGGGATGAAGCCCCCGCTGCTCAATTCCATAAATTCGGCGCTAATTCCGCCCGCTACTTGAAGCACCGCATCCTCGTCGTTGGTGTCCAACTCATGGGTACCAATGCCGACGTACGCCCGCTTGGGATTGCCTTTTTCGTCCACGGTTTCCTTGATGAAAAAAGGCGTTTTTTCCACGGGCACCGTGAACGAGCTGTCCCAGTAGCCCGGTATATTTTCGTGTTGCAGGTACAGGTTGGCCGTGCCTGCGGGCATAGCCGAGATGATATTTTCCAAATGAATGTGGAACGACTCGCCAGCATCCAGTTCCACGTCCTTGCCGGGGCTGAGTATCCATTGCGGCGTGGCGCCCTGCACTTCTTTTTCGATGTGCCAAAACGTGCTCTCGTTGCGGATGTCCACCAAAACAGCCAAGGCGTTGTCTTCGTCGAACAGCGCCCAGTTTTCAGCGGCCTCGGTGGTGTCGAACGCGAGCACGAGCCGGGTCGGCGATTCGCTGTTTTTGCCCTGAAAGGCGATGAAATTGTTGCGCAGGCGATTGGTCACCGAGAGTGTGAGCTGGTTTTTCGTCGCGCCGATGTTCAGCACACGATAGCCCGTGGAGAATGCCGCGTGCAGCGGAATATCGCGCCGCCCGCGCTGGTTGACCACCTCCAAACGCTCCTGCCGGAAAAACAAAACGGCATTGGCATCCGGCCCGGGCACGACCGCGTCGCCCAAACGCCGATAACGCAACTGCGCCCGACCGCTCCGCGAACCGCCGCCCTGCCCCGCTTTCAGGCCGTGCAGCGGGATCAGTTTGGAACTTTTGCCTGGCAACACCAATTCCGCGTCCGAATGGTACAGCAGGTAAATGGAAATGGTGCCGTCGGGCACCTCGGTGTCGCGAGTCCACAGGTGCGCGTGCAAGCGCCACTCCCCTACCCCGGCAGACACCCAGCCGCGGTACTGCGCCTCCAGCGATCCGGGACGAAAACGAAGCTCAAAATGGTGGTTCGTCCGTCCGGGTGTGCCGCTGCCGCTAGCGATGCGCAGGTCGTGTTCGTCCTCGTTCAGCACGACTAAGTGGTGCGACCGACCAGGCATATTGTCGTTCAGGATGTACAAATTGGCGTTGCCGTTCTCGTCAATGAGGAAAAAATCTATCGGCTGGTGGCGATAGAATTCGGCTTGCGACAAGGAAGTGAGTACGAAACTGTCTTGCACGTCGAGTTGGATCTATGTGAACGATAAATGTCGGTTTTACGGGGAAATAGACTTTCCAGGTTTTAAAAACCTGGAAAGTCTGGGTACGCGAAAAAAAATGCCTGCTCACACTTTTTTCAATTTCAGCCAGCCCTCCCGCACCCAAACGGTTTCCGGGAAATAATGACCAGGCTCGGCAGCAGGCCGGAAGCCAAAGTAGGTGGTGCTCAAAAGCGCGTCCACCCTAGATTCGAGGCCGGCAAACTCCGGGTTGACCGGGGACTTCCCGAAGTCGTTGCCCGCACGTTCCTCCTTGGGCAGGATGCGGTAAATCTTTTCCGGCCCCTCGGTTGGGGCAGGCGCTAACCAGTTGATTGCCGGGTTCAGCAGCACGTTTTCCAACAGGGTACGGGAAACCGGGTGCATGTCTTCGGGCCTAAACTCCGAGGCCGTGCCGTTTTGGATGGCTCCGTCGGCGGGCATCCTGCTGGCCAGTAGCAGTGCCAAGGGCGCAACTGGCGGGGAAAGCGGCGGGCGCTTGGCAGATGGCCTGGCCATTTTTTTCTCGTCCAACCAGTGCGACTGCGTCAACTGATCGAACAAATAACCGGAAAAATGCCGCAGGAAATGGGACTCCGGCATGGTCGGGTAGCTGTGGATTTCAGCCCACTGGCCCGTGTCGGTCGGCATAGATTTGGCGGCAGTTTGCTCGATCCATTGCCACTCGTACCCGTCTTCCCCGGGGATCGGCACCGAGATGCGTTCGGCGGGCGTAAGCGTCGGGGTGGTCAGGAACGTGATGTCAATGGCTTGCAACGCCGCGAGGTACTGTTCGGCGGGAATGTCGAGCACCTTGGTCGGCAAAATGCCCGAAAAGGCGTGGACAGTGGCTCTTGGGTCGAGCAGTATGCACACCGTTTGGTCGGGGTCGTCGGGGTCCAGCGACTGGCTGATCGGCGTGACCCGATCGTCCAAATAGTTGATGTTCACCGGAGCGGCATTTGGCGCAACAAAATTATTCAGGTAAAAATCGCCGTTGAACTCGCCCGTTTGTTGTTCGAGCCAGTACCCAACCAAGCCATCGTTGAGCTGGCCTACGGCACCGATTCGGATGGGAAAACGAACCTCCATGTACCGGTCTGTTTCCCGCTCAAACGTGCCATCATTCCGGTCGCGGTAAAATGCGCCCCACCCGTGGTGTACAGCCGCCACGCCCTTCAGTTCGAGGTCAATATTGGCCCGCACCACCGCCATCGGGCGGCCCATGAGCAGGGCAAGAGCCTGTTGTTGTTCGAAGGATTCCGGCTCGATGGTGCGCAACACGTCGTTGGTGCCGTCCATGAATTTTTCAATGAATATCCCCGATTGCCGGAGCAAATATGCCACCACCTTGCGCAGGTGCGGGTTGGCAATGTTTTTTGGATCGGCCAACGACTCCCAACCGGGCGCCGGGCGCCAGCGCACGGTACTACCATCGGCATCCACGGCACCGAGCGACTTACCCCCGGCATCGAACACGACCATGCTGAGGTCCAATTGGTTGGCCATGAGCCAGCCGCAAACGGGGGAAGCGGTGGGCGCATTCACACTTTCCGGCACGAGGTTGCCGGGCAGTTGGGGTGCAGGATCGGCGCTCAACCAACGGAAATGCAGGCGGGCAGGCTGTGCCAGCCGAGGCGGCACACTCAGTTCGACGGAGGCAGCAGCACCTGTCGCTACCGCACCAAGGGATGAACCCGCGATATGTCCCGTGTTCACGGGAAGATCGGCCGTACGGCCAAACGTGTCCACCAAGCGGAGGCGGTTGATCAGCAGTTTGCCCGTTCGGATCGGTGAAAAATCGGTCAGCGGATTGGGGGCATAGCGCTTCCCGTTCCCGACCAGCCTGTTGGCCTCCTCGGTGAATTTTTTGTAGTCGGGAAACCCGATAGGGTCGTCAATGGGCAACTGAAAATTTTGCTGCAGCATGAGCATGGCGGCGTTGAACCCGCCCAGCGACTGCGACAAAATTATGCCCTTCGCCAATTGCAGTTTGACGTTTGCCCTTTCGGCCACAGCCACCGGGTCGTCCAAGGTGTCGTTCTGTTTGGTGTTTTCGGCCAAATACGGTTTCAGTTTGTCTTCCAAGCTGAGGCACGCCTGGGCGGTAAGGAAACTTCTGCCGAGGTAAATGTTGGGGTTGCGGCCCCGAATGGTGCCGCCCGTTCCTTTTTCCTTCAAATCAACGGCATTCACGGGGAGTTCGTAGTGGTGCAACACATAGTCCGCCTGGTAGTCGCCATCGCGGGCATTGCTGTGTTCCTGCAAGGGGCAAAGTTCCACCGACCACTCCAGCAGAAAAGGGTTCCAGGGTGCGCCGCCCGAAAAATTGAAGCCGCGTGCGGCGGCACCGTTTTGGGTCGGCTTGTTGTTTTCCACAAACCCTGCGATGACATTGGGCAAGAACAAGTCCATTTCCCGGCATTGCCAGGGAAGGAATTCGAGCGCTGCCGGGGTATCGTTGTCGAAGCGTTTGCCCGCTCGGGCAATGTCGCCCGCAATGAGCACGGTCGGCTCCTTGGGTTGCCAAAAACGCGGGCCGGAGGTTTGCTGGAGCACAAATCTTGGAGCGGTGCGAAGTGCCCCGTGCAGGGCGCTGGCCAACTCGTTTCGGTTTTGAACGGCATTAAAACCGTTGCCTACGGCCGCTCGCAAGGCGGCCAAAAGTGTTTCTGTATTCGTTTCCGTCGGTTCCAGCGCCGCCCGGTGCGGGGTTGCTCCCGAAAAGTAAGCGGCGAGGCTTTCGTCAAATTGACCGAAGGTAACCTTTTCTTTTAGCGCGTCGGCGTGCGCCTGAGCGGCGGGCGCATTGTGCTGGAAAAGCACGGCCAGCAGCCCGTTCCAGTTGTGGACATGGTCATGGGTTACTAGCGCATCGTCCGGCACTTCCGGCAAGCGGCCAAAACGTGCCAAAAAATACGAAGCGAAGGCCATTTTGCCCTTCCAGCCGATATTTAGGGCCGACAGTGCGTCTTTTTTCAATTGTTGAAAATGCAGCAGCGCGCGACCGATTCCCGAAAAAGGCTGGTTGCCGAGCAGAGGGGCGAACAAGGGCTGGAGCGCATCGGGCAGCTCGGGCTGGCTGAGCAGGTGAACGATCTTGGCCCAATCGCCAATATCAGTGCGCTGGATGTCGGCTGCAAGTGCCCTGTTGCGCCGTTGCAGCGAAAAATCGGATTCGCTATCGGTTTGCAGTTCGCCATGCGCCTGCACGAAGTTGTCAAAAAAATTGGTCAGGTTTCCGGGCGATGGGTGCCCCGGAAACTGCCCGGTCTGGAACAGCAGGTCGCGTAACGGCTGCATGTCGTACCGCTCAATGAAGTACTTCACCTCATCCACGTCAGGATAGTCCACCAACGTATCCTGCGGCGGGTAGGCGCTGAGCATATACTTGTACCAGTCCACGAAAAGTTGCTCGCGCAGGGATTCGAGTCGAAAAACTGCCTGATCAAGTTTCCGTTGCCATGCGTTCAGGTTTTGAAGAGCGGAGGCGATCGCTGGCGGCAATTTGGGGGCTGGCGGCGGGGCCTCGTTGGCGTTGGAGGCCACACCTATGTTTTCCAACTTGATTTCGTACAGCCGCTCGCCGGCCAGGGCATTGAACCCCTGGGCGTGCCGTGCTTCACGGAACCTCGGCCCGATGTCGAGCATGTGTTGGTCGAGGTCGTCCATGAAAAAAATGGACTCTAATTGGTCCTCCATTTGCGGAATCCGGACAGGTAGTTCTGCTTCCGGCACCTCGTCAAGGCCGATGAAATGAGCCAGCAATGCGGACAGGGCTTCCCTGCCGGTGTTTGCCAGGGTGACGAAGGCCTCGGAGGCCAGCGCTTCGGGCTGTCTGTTCGTCGGCGACCCAAGCGGGCCGTGCTCCAATCGGGCAAAGCAGGCCAGTTTGGCATCCGAAGCCAGATCGGCAGCGTCGGGTAATTGCCAATTGGCCTTTTCGGTCAAAATTTCCGCGAGTGGTTTTGCTGACCCGGTGGCTCGGAAATGTGCAAGCAAATCGTCCGTCGGGTTGTGATGCCAGCCCACGATGTGGTAAACGGGTTGATCGTTGGCTTTGATTTCGGTATCCTGAAAACCGAACACGCTGTGGCAGTTCGGGTAAAAAGCCGCAAACGAAGGCTCACCGTAACCGATAGCGGTAAGTTTGCTGAGGTACTCGTAAGCGCTGGTATGTTCGCGAATTGGGTTTCCGCTGGTTTTTTCTGTCCGCCCGAGGTAGCGAAAAGGCTGCTGCGAGCGGGGCAGCAGCGTCACGGTGGCGTTGGTTTGCAAAAACGCCAAAAGCGAATTGGCAACGGTTTCAATATTCGAGTCTATAGCCTCTCGATTGTTGGCGGGCAGGTTGGTCAACAGGGTGTCAAATAAGCGGAAAACGGCGACTTGCTCCGCTGCCGCGACTTGATTTTTTATCCAAAACACCTGCGGCCACGATGGCATGTGCCGCACAGCCAGTTCGATGGTTCTCCGGTCATCAAAGGTGAAAATGTGAAACCGTTCGAACTGCTTGGTCTTGACCGTGGAGGTCTGGCTTTCCTGAAATACCACGGACAGCGGCGCGGCCAGAATCCGCCCCTCGAAAGCGTTGAGGTTATCGGTGTTGTTTGGAATTTTGGCAAGTTCCACAAACGCGGTTTCAGCGCCTTCGGGTTTTCCGATCCAATGTACGAGGTCGCTCCTCAGCCGTGGAATCAGGTCTTTTTGCAACTGCTCTGTGTTCGCCCCAAAGGCCGCCGATGTGACCAAAAACTCGTTGGCCGTTCGCAGCGCGTTTGTGAGCAAAGGACTGATATCGGCCAAGGATGGCCGGATGCTTTTCGCCGGTTGGATAGCGCCCGGGGTGATCGGGTAGGAAATGCTGTCCTTCCGGCGGTCAAAAAAATCGTCCAGCAGTTCGGCAAGCCCGGTTTTGATGGCGGCAGGTGCCAATGGGACAGCGTCAACGGCCTCCGATACCGACAACCGGTATACCCAGGAACGAAGCCGAACGAGCAGGGTTTCAAAAAACGCGAACTCGGGACGGCCAAGTCGGGCTTCCAATTGAGTCGCGCAATCGCGCAGTACTTGCTGGATTTCAACGATGCGGCCGGAGCCTGCGGCACCCTGTTGGGCTGGCGCTAGGGCCTCGAACGCGCGGGCCAGGCGGTGCGCTTTTTTGAGCGATTCGTGCGCATCGGTGAGTTCCGCGTAGGTGTTTTCGTCGGGCCAAAGAAAATTGCTCTCGACCAACCAGGTATTCTGCTGGCCGCCCAATTGGCGTTGGACGAACCACCGGTCGGGTGCCGCCGGGTAGTGGATTACATCGCGCTCCGTAGCATTTGCGCCCGATTCATGGCTGCCATGCGCGTACACACCAGGCAGCGCCCAATGCAGGTGCAGCCCCTTGCGAAAGCGCAGATTCTGGTTTTGCAGCGGCGGCGACACAAAGTTATCGCTGACGTAGGCCACGTCCGGGTTCACGTCCCGTTTCCCGTTGAAAAAAGGCAAACGGGAAAAGTCAGCCAAAGGCTCGGACAGGAGCGTATCCTTCTCCAAAAAGAGCGAGTCGGCCTGTATCGGCACGAGCAAAAGATTGTTCGCCATTTGATGCGTAATGGTGGTGAAAAAAGCAATTTATTTGGCAAAAAATAAAAATATCAATGCATGGCAAAAGTAAAAATATATTCCAGACAACCAATATTCGCCGTTAAATAATATTACTCGAAACAAGAAAAACCGACCTTGGCAGATCGACAAAAGCCAATACCTTTGCCCGGCATTAACAACTACGCGCACCCTGTTTTTCAATGAAAAACACCTACTACGACCTGGTCGCTCAGACCTTCGATTTCCCCCAGGACGGCTTTCGCCTAAAAGACAACTGCCTGCTTTTCAACGAGGTTGACGTGAAGGAGCTGATCCTGAAATATGGATCACCGCTCAAACTGACCTTTCTTCCTAAGATCGGAGAGAAGATACAGACAGCCCGCAAGCTCTTTCGCGATGCCATCCAGCGGTATAATTACAACGGGAAGTACGTTTACTGCTACTGTACCAAAAGTTCCCACTTCGCTTTTGTGCTGAACGAAGTGCTGGAAAACGGCACCCAGTTGGAGACCTCTTCGGCATTCGATATTGATCTGGTTTGGCGGCTGTACCGGCTCGGAAAAATCAACAAGAGCACGATAATCGTCAACAACGGGTACAAGCCCGTCGCGTATGCCCGCGGCATTGCGCGCCTGATTGATGAGGGTTTCCAGAATGTCATCCCCGTATGCGACAATGCCGGCGAACTGGAGATGTACAATTCTTTAGTCAAAAAAGAGACCTGTACCATTGGTCTTCGAATGGCCACCGAGGAGGAGCCAAACTTCGAGTTTTACACGTCCCGCCTCGGCATCCGCCAAAGCGAGGTCATGAATTTTTATCAGGAAAAAATCGCGAACAACCCCAAGTTCAACCTCAAGATGCTCCACTTTTTCGTGGATATCGGCATCAAGGACACCATTTATTACTGGAGCGAATTGAAGCGCGGCATCAAAACCTATTGCGCCCTGCGCAAGGTGTGCCCCACCCTGTCGTGCCTGAACATCGGTGGCGGCATGCCCATTCGCAATTCCCTCGGCTTTGAATACGACTACCCGTACATGGTGAACGAAATCGTGCGCCTGATCAAGGAATACTGCGACGACGAAGGGGTGCCCGAGCCGGATCTCTACACGGAGTTCGGCAAGTTCACCGTCGGTGAGAGCGGGGCTACCATATTTTCGGTGATCGGAAAAAAACAACAAAACGATGCCGAGCAGTGGTACATGCTGGACAACTCGCTCATCAACACCCTGCCCGACAGTTGGGGCATCAAGGAACGCTTCATCCTGCTGCCGATCAACCACTGGGACAAGGAGCACCAGAAGGTGAACATCGGCGGCATTAGTTGCGACAACGCCGACTACTACAACTCCGAGGCGCACATCAATCAGGTATACCTGCCGGTGTACGATACGGAAAAAGAAGAACCGCTGTACATCGGTTTTTTCCACACCGGAGCCTACCAGGAGGCACTCAGCGGATACGGCGGCCTGAAACACTGCCTCATCCCGGCGCCCAAGCATATCCTGATTGACAAAAACTACTACGGCGAACTGACCGATTGGGAAGTATTTCCGGAACAGGATGCCGACTCGATGCTGCGGATTTTGGGGTATGATTCGCCGTATGCATCGTGAGTCCCGGCGGCGGTCAACTCTACGCACTTCAAAAATCATGTAATCTGTTTGTTTTGACTTCGCCGATTTGACCCCTCAATTTTTATGCCCCCCCCCCGGCCCGTGCTTCGACATGCGCTCCAGCACACCCAACAGCACTTCCTTTTCCTGTCGTACCGCGAGCAGACGCTCCCGCAAATTGGCGTTCTCGTCTTCGATAGCGCTTGTTTTTTCCGTATCAGGAGTGGCCTCGTTGCCAAGCAGTGCCTCCGGGGCACATCAAGCGCCTCGGCGAGGGCGATAAGCCGCTGCAGGGTGAGCAGCCGGGCGGCATCGCCGTCCTTGTGCTCCAATTGGCGGTAGGTGCGGGCTGAAATGCCGAGTCGTTCGGCGACGTACTCTTGGGTAAGGTTGCGATGCTCGCGCATTCGGCGAATCCTGGCGGCCAAGTTTTCCATATTCGGGAGAGGTTGATTAAACATTCAAATTGAAGTAGCTTCAGAATTTTGCCGGTCAACCGGCAGAATTCTGCCTGTAAAGGGAAGAAATCTTCCGGTAAAGGGAAATATTCTTCCTACAGTTTAACAAAAATTAGCGGAAATCTTTGTGGTGTACTTCAAACCCGTTCCGCCATGCCCGTTTCCAAACCGATTCTCGCCCTGTTTCCCCTGCTTCTGTTGGTCACCGGCCTCGCCGCCCAGACGGACCACGGCGACTGCCCCGATGCCCGAATCCTGTGCGACAAGGCTCCCGTCCTGCTCGAAACCCTGCCCGGCCCCGGTCAGGACGCGGCAGAAGTGGCGGCCACGGCCTGCCTCGACGCGGCCTTCCCCGAAAGCCACTCCGCCTGGTTCCGCTGGACGGTGGCCGAAGCCGGTACCCTTGAATTTGTGCTCACGCCCCTGCACGAGGCCGACGACCTCGATTTCGTGCTCTTCCGCCTGCCTGCTTTGCATGCCTGTGCCGAACGTGCCGAAGTACGCTGCATGCTTTCGGGGCCGGTGCTCGGCGAGGAAGCGCCCGACGATGCGCCCTGCCGGGGCGCCACGGGCTTGGTGGCCGGGGCCGCTTTGGTCGGCGGCGGTGTGGGTTGCCCACCCGGATCAGGTCGGTTCCTACCGCCCTTGCCGGTGCAGGTAGGCGAATCCTACGCCCTGTTTGTCCACAATTTCCGCTCCGTGGGCGGCTTCGAACTCCAGTTTGCCGGCTCTTGTGCCTTTGCCGCCGTGCCGGAGCTGTGCGCCGCCACGGGCCTGCCCGACGTGGGCGATGCGGCGGCGGGATTTTCGCTCGGCGGCGTGGTGCCCAACCCGGCAGGCGGCGCCGCGCAGATCGCCGTGCAGGCCGACAAGCCCGCCACCGGCACCCTGACCGTGACCGACGCCTCGGGCCGCCTGCGCTCCAGCACGCCCGTGTCCTTGCTGCCGGGCGAAAACATCTTGCGCCTCGACCTGTCGGCGCTCGAACCCGGTAACTATTTCGCCAACCTGAGCCTCGGCGAGCAGCGGCGGAGTGTGCGCTTCATCAGGCAGTAAGCGCCCGCCCGGTTGTGGTTTCACAGCAGTGGCGCAGAGACACGGAGTTTGTCGCAGTCGCCGACCTCCTGTTTTCTTTTACAGAGGCGTAACTGATTTTGCGCTCATCACTCATCACTCATCACTCTACTTTTTCCATGATGAAACAATATCGCTTTACCCTTTTGCTCGTTTTTGTCGCGATGCTTGCAATACCGGCCCTTCGCGCCCAGTCGAATTGTTATGTGCGGCTGGAAGATGCCTCCGGCTACACGCCTAACGCCATGCAAATAGAGGCGCTGGAACAGGCCGCCGCCGAGCTGTGCTTGGCTTTCGATTCTGCCGGGTTTGGCGGGCAGTTTGCAAAACCAGAGGAAAAATCAAGTTCGGTGGTAAGCGGGCAGTTCAAGGTGTACGACTTCGGTTTTTACCAGCACCACGAGACTACGGCTGGCGGCTACCCGGAGCCATTTGCCCGGAAAGTGGAAGAAGTGGCGGCGTTGTCGCCGTATTATCTGTTGTTTGGCAAGCAGTCGGACCGGAGCGGGGTGTACACGCGGTTTTGGGTGGATGCGCGACTACCCGATTCACTCAGTTTTTCGTGCCTGGACGCAACAAAAAGAAAGAAAGCTGCTAATTTGGTAGAGAATGCTACTAATAATTCATACCAAATGAATGGTGGGGATTATTATCAGTATGCTGACGCAGAAAAAGCAGGTATGCAAAAATTGAAGGCTATAGTTGAGGGGCTAAAACTAGGAAATTGTTGCCCTTTGTTGCCCTTAGAAATATTCGATAATTTTAGTAAGGATGGATTTATAGGCATTCCGATCGTAATTGCCGGGCCATCGGCAAAACCTTCTCAAAAAAACGAAAAAGAACGTAGTGCTTCGGGCGGATACATCTTAGATTATTCAAACTTAACATTTACAATGGACGGCGAAAGTATTGACTTGGCAAGCATGGATGTGCCTAGTATTAGCAATGCAAAAGTATTTGTAACAAAAAATGAAAATTTTTGTGATTCAAATGAAGACATTATCGGCACAATTGAAACGAATTTTAATGACCCAGAATTAGACATGGCTACCTGGTATCATATTTGGGAAAATCCGATAACGAGCGAACCAGATGCCTTGCTATTCAAGCATAAATTAAAAAAAAATAGCTCACCGAGTTTCTCTACTCAGAATCAAACTGGTTATTATCCACCTCCTCCACCATTTGAGTACACGGCATACCAACGAACATTTGCACCTTGGAGAAAGTTTGGGCATCTCCCAATTCCTCCACCTATACCTTGTTTTCCAACTGGGCTAGCAAAACACACCTTAAAAAATAGTTTTTGGGGCGACTATCGTGGCTTTTCAATGGCGAAGCCATGGCCTTTTTTGGATTCGCGAAACTCAGAAAAAGTTACATCTCGCCTAAATCAATTCACAAAATTCAAATTGGGGCAAGGAATTATTGGCAACAATGGCTTTTCAAGTGAAACCAGAGGGTATGAAAATTTTATTCGAGTTGTGTGCGAAGTAGAATCTGATGCAATGGGTAATCCCATCCGTGTAATATGCAACAATGCACAAGAAAAAACCACAATTGCATCCCCTAAACACAAAGAAAGGTTTGGAAAAAATGAAAAAACCAACACATACCTTTACTTACAAATTGAAGGTAGTGATCCTTTAGTATCTATCGCCCCCGATATTGATTGCCATATGCTCTTATATTGCGACCCAATAAATGAAACTGGAGTTTCGTACCTACATGTTCGCGGCGTAATATTATGCAAAGGATTTCCTTCCTATGAGTCATTTATTCAAGATAAATTTGGAAACTCGGTATTTATACACACATTTGGCCCATCGGGAGAATCGCAGCTGGACAAAGAACTCTTGTG
>JBJXEZ010000153.1:0-5869 GCA_046153695.1 Saprospiraceae bacterium | reverse complement strand
ATTTCTTACCTGCTCCTCAGAACCGCCGCCAACGCATTTGCAGCACGCCCAACATCGCCTCTCGAACGATGCGAAGCGACATTTTTGACTGGCCGCGTTCCCTGTCTTTGAACGTGATAGGCACTTCGCGCACTTGGAATCGAAGGGTATAGGCTGCGAATTTCATGGCAATTTGGAAGGCATAACCGATAAAGCGCACCTTGTCGAGGTCAATGCGTTCCAGCACCTTGCGCCGGTAGCAGATGAAGCCAGCGGTCGGGTCAGCAACGGGCATCCAGAGGATAAGGCGTGTGTAGAGCGAGGCTCCGTAGGAGAGCATGATTCGATCCCAAGGCCAGTTCTTGACATGTCCGCTGCGCACATACCTGGATCCCACTGCTACGTCTGCACCCTCGTCGCGGCATTCGGCCAGGAGACGGGGCAGATCGTTTGGATCGTGGGAAAAATCCGCGTCCATCTCAAAAAAGTAAACGTAGTCGCGTTCGAGGCCCCATCGGAAACCAGCGATATAGGCCGTGCCAAGGCCGAGTTTACCCGTACGTTCCAGCAGGTGCAGCCGCCCGGGAAATTCCGTTTGCAGGCTGCGAACGATGGCGGCGGTGCCGTCGGGCGAGCCGTCGTCCACGATCAAAGTATCGAACACCTCGGGCAATGCGAATACCGCCCGTGTGATGGCCTCTACGTTTTCGCGTTCGTTGTATGTGGGAATAATGACGAGGTTGGGCAAAATGCGGAGTTTGAGAACAAGTTGTAAACGGCCCGGCAAAGGTAGAAAAGGGAAATCAAACGTTCAGGTAGCTCATCAGTGAGTCGTAGCGTTCGCGCATGGAATCGGCATAATCGCTCTCCGCATAGGTTTCCTTTACGTCGTAGTCGTAGCGTTGCAGGGCGGCGATGACCCGGCTGATGTCCTGGCGGTTGATCTTGATAGTCAATTCCACCGTTTCCGCGTCGTGGCCGGAGGTGATAAAGGAGCTGAGAACTTTGGCGTTTTCTTCCTCTACGATTCGGGCGATCGTGCCAAGGGCGTAATCGCGGCGGCTCATTTCGAGCACTAACACACCGCCGGGTTCGATAAAGGAAGCGGAGCCGGCGAAGAACCGCAGCAAGTCGCTCAGCGTAATCAGGCCTTGGTAGTTGCCCTGATCATCCACCACAGGAATGACGGTCAGACGGTTTTCGCCCATGACTCGCATGACCTCAAACACATGATCTTTGCCGCGCACAGCAAAGCGGCGCATCATCGAAAAGTCGTACTCGCCGATGGGCTCGTACAGTTTGTGGTTGAAAATATCTTCTTCCGACAGGATGCCAACCAGCTGGCGGTCGTCCACCACAGGCAGGTGCTTGACATGGTGGTCGTTCAGGGCGTGAAAAGCATCTTTTCCCGTCTGTTCGGTGCGGAGCGCCGGAATATCGTAGGCTATGAGTGATTGAGCAGTCATGGCAGGCTGGGCCTGGTTTTGTGTTCGTTTGGGCGAAGCCCGTTGTGTTTGTAAAAAAAGGCGACTTTTCGGGCGGGGTTGGTCGTGGTAGCCGGTAAAACAACGAAACGATGATTTTGATGGTTGAACGCACGACAAACACCGGGCGGCACAAATATTTGCCCAAAAATTTTTACCAACAAACAAATCATGCTCAGTCAGCGACAATTGTTTTTGCAACACCTCGCCCAAACCTCACCCGAACCGCTTGGAATAGAAATTTCCCGCGCCGAGGGCCTCTACTTGTACGACACTGCCGGCAAACCCTACCTGGACCTGATCGCGGGCATCGGGGTGAGTGTGCTGGGGCACAGGCATCCGCGTGTGGAAGTTGCCGTGCGCGATCAATTGGGCCGGTACTGGCATACGCTGGTGTATGGCGAGTATGTGCTGGCTCCTCAAGTGGAACTGGCCGCGCTACTGGCCGGGCAATTGCCCGGTCTCGATTCGGTGTACTTCGTCAATTCCGGTACCGAGGCAGCCGAAGGTGCCATGAAACTGGCCAAACGATACACGGGCCGGCCCGACATCGTTGCTTGTCGCCGGGCTTACCACGGCAGCACGCAAGGTGCAGCCAGCCTGATGGATCCGCTGGATTTCACCCGGCCCTACCACCCGTTGCTGCCGGGAATCAGGCACATTGACTTCAATGACGATGATGGCCTGGAGAAAATTGATCGACACACGGCGGCTGTGTTCGTAGAAACGGTGCAGGCCGAATCGGGTATTTGTTTGCCCAGGGCCGAGTGGCTTCTAGCCTTGCGCCGACGCTGCGATGAAACCGGTACTTTGCTTGTCCTCGACGAAGTACAAGCGGGTTGTGGGCGCACGGGCACCTTGTTTGCCTTCGAGCAATACGGCATCCGGCCCGATGTACTGCTGCTGGCCAAAGGTTTTGGCGGTGGTATGCCCATCGGTGCATTTGTTGCTCCCCGCGAAATAATGCAGGTGCTGTCTTTTGACCCGCCGTTGGGGCATATCACCACGTTCGGCGGGCACCCCGTTTGCGCTGCGGCAGCACTGGCCACATTGCAGGTTTTGCTGGAAACTGACCTGATCGCTCAGGTGGCGGAAAAGGAGCGCCTGTTTCGGCAGTTGCTCGTACATCCGGCCATCCGGGAGGTGCGCAGCGCGGGGCTTTGGCTGGCCGTAGACTTGGGCGACGCGGGACGGGTGCAGCGTGTCATCCGGCATTGCCTAAGCCGGGGCGTGATCACCGACTGGTTTTTGTTCAACGATCACAGCCTGCGTATCGCGCCGCCGCTGACCATCGGGGAGACGGCAATACGGGAGGCGTGTGGGGTGTTGCTGGAAGGGATCCAGGCGGCTGTTTGATCAATGCGCCTCCAACCAATTCTCCCCGACCCCCATTTCCACCAAAATCGGCACGCGCAAGTTGGGAATAGCCGTGGCCATTTTTTCCCGAATGATAGGCCGTAACACATCCAGTTCGTCCTTGTGCGCATCAAACACGAGTTCGTCGTGTACCTGCAGGATCATGCTGGAGCGGAGTTTGTGCTCGCGCATGGCTTTCCAAATATTGACCATTGCCACCTTTATCATGTCGGCTGCTGTGCCCTGGATGGGCGTATTGATGGCCATGCGCTCGGCCATACTGCGGCTCATACCGTTTCGACTGTCAATGTCGCGCAGGCGGCGGCGGCGGCCCAGCAGGGTTTCGACATAACCATTTTTGCGTGCGAACTCCACCGTGGTGTCCATGTAATGTTTCAGGCCGCGGTATTGGGCGAAATAGTTGTCAATGATCTCCTTCGCCTCGGCGCGTTTGATGCCGAGTTGGGCGCTCAGGTTGGTAGCACCGGCACCATAAATGATACTAAAATTGACCGTCTTGGCGGCTCGGCGCTGGTCGGGTGTAACCTGCTCTAACGGCACACCGAATACGCGGGCCGCCGTGGCCTGGTGGATGTCCTGGTTGAGCTGGAAGGCTTCGAGCATGGCTTCCTCATTGCTCATGTCGGCTATGAGTCGAAGCTCGATCTGGGAGTAGTCGGCAGAGAGCAGGACGTGATCGGCATCGCGGGGGATGAACGCCTCGCGCACCCGTCGGCCTTCAGGCGTGCGGATAGGGATGTTTTGCAGGTTCGGGTTTTGGCTACTGAGGCGACCCGTGGCAGCCAACGCCTGATTGAATGACGAATGCACGCGCCCGGTGCGCGGATTAATCAGGGCGGGCAATGCCTCTACATAGGTGCTGCGCAATTTAGCCAGCGTGCGATGCTGGAGGATGTCGGCGCAAATAGGATGCTCGGCGGCGAGGGCGGACAGGATTTCCTCGTCGGTGGAGTACTGGCCGCTTTTCATTTTTTTGCCGGGGTAGGGGAGTTTGAGCCGGTCGAAAAGCACCTCGCCCACCTGCTTGGGGCTAGCCACGTTGAACGTTAGCCCCGTATCGTCGAGGACCTTGCGTTCAAGCGCTTCGATACTGGTGAGCAATTCTTTGGAGTATTCGTTCAGGAAGTCCTTGTCAATGCGCACGCCCGCAAACTCAATGTCGGCCAATACTTTAACAAGAGGGGTTTCCACCAATTGGAACAACTTGACAAGGCTGGGGCCGCCAGTTTCCAATTTGGGTTCGAGGTTGTTTTTTAGTTGGAGCGTGATGTCGGCATCTTCGGCAGCGTATTCTTTGATTTGTTCCAGCGGCACGTCGCGCATGGTGCCCTGCGTGCTGCCTTTTTTGCCGATCAGTTCTTCGATTTTTACTGGCGAATAATCGAGGCAGGTTTCGGCGAGGTAATTCATGTTGTGCCGCATTTCCGGCTCCAACAGGTAGTGTGCGAGCATGGTATCCCAGAACGGACCGCCTAAATCCACCCCGTAATTTTTCAACACGATGGCATCGTACTTCAGGTTCTGACCGATTTTTTCGATGACCTCATTTTCAAAAACGGGCCGAAATTCCTCCACGATGGCCTGGGCTTCAGACCGGTCGGCGGGCACGGGCACATACCACGCCTCGTGGGGTTTGAAGGCAAAGGAAAAACCCACGAGATCCGCCTGGGCGGCTTCGAGCGCTGTAGTTTCGGAATCGTAGCAAATGGCTGAGCGGTCGAGTAACAGCCGGACGAGCTCGGCGCGTTGCTCTGGCGTAGCGGCCACATGGTATTCATGCGGGGTGTTGGTTATATTGCGGGAAGCGCGGCGGAACTCAGCCCCATCTCCCTCTCCCGGGGGGAAGGGGGCAGATTCCGCGTTGGAATCATTTCCCTGAGTAGGGTCGCCAAACAGATCACCCTGGATGCCGCCTTGCGAAGAAGAAACGTTTTTCTTTCCTCCTTTTGAGGTTTTAAAGGTTCCTGAGGGCATGCCCCCTTCCCCCTCGGGGGAGGGGCTGGGGTTTGCCAAGCGGTGTTTCAAAATGTCGTTCGCCAGCGTGCGGAATTCCAGTTCCTTGAAAATTTCCATCAGCGCATCGCGGTTGAACGGCTCGATTTCGAATTCCTTGTCGTCGAAGACCACCGGAGCATTTATGTCAATGGTGGCCAGCCATTTGGACAGGGTAGCCTTGTCGCCGTGGTTTTTGATGATCTCTTGTTGTTTGCCCTTGAGTTTGTCGGCGTTAGCGAGCAGGTTTTCCACATTGTCGAACTCTTCGAGCAGTTTTGTGGCGGTTTTTTCGCCGATGCCGGGCAGTCCCGGGATATTGTCCACGGCATCGCCCATGAGGCCGAGTATATCAATGACCTGATCCACGCGGCGGATGCCCCAGCGTTCGCAAACCTCGCGAACGCCCCAAATTTCGACGTCATTGCCCTGCCGGCCGGGCTTGTAAAGAAAAATGTGCTCGTCTACCAATTGCCCGAAATCCTTGTCGGGGGTCACCATGTACACGTCATAGCCCTTTTTTTCGGCTTGTTTGGCGAGGGTTCCAATCACATCGTCGGCCTCGTAGTTGGGCACGATGAGGACGGGGATGTTCATGGCCCGGACTATTTTTTCCACCCATGGGATGGCGAAAGTTATGTCCTCCGGTTGGGCTTCGCGGTTGGCCTTGTATTGTTCGAACTCCGTATGGCGGAATGTGCCGCCATGGGGGTCAAAAACGAGGGCAAGGTGGGTAGGTTTTTCCTTTTGCATCATATCCCACAGGGTGCGCATGAAGCCCTGGACGGCCGACACATTCCAGCCCTTGGAGTTGATGAGCGGCCGGGTGATGAACGCGTAGTGGGCGCGGTAGATGAGAGCGTGCCCGTCGAGCAGGAAGAGTTTTTTCATAAAAAAAGTTTGAGCGGGTTTAGAGCGTGTTTAAATTTCAGTCGCCGGGCTGCAAGCGGCAAATTTTGCTTCATACTGCGTTAAAATTTTCGCCGTAGGCACCCGGCTACGACTGCAAATTTTGCCTTGTCTGATACAAAATTTGC